>NZ_JBHZGN010000025.1:0-99676 GCF_049334135.1 Metapseudomonas cellulosilytica
GGCCGGTTCGAGGTGCTGAACCGGCCGCGCGGTCATTTCCGACGGGTGTTGAGTGTGACGGCGGCGCGAATGAGCGCCTTCAGCGCCGCTTCATAGATCCTCTCGCCCTCGCGGATGTCGATGGCACGCCGGGTATTGCCCTCGAGGCTGGCGTTGAACAGAGCGGTCGGGTCATCCAGCGACGCACCCTTGGCGAAGGTCAGCTTCACGACCTGCTTGTAGGTCTCGCCGGTGCAGATGATGCCGGCGTGGGACCACACCGGAACGCCCCGCCATTTCCACTCCTCCACCACCTCGGGGTCGGCCTGGCGGATCAGCCCCCGAACCCGCGCGAGCATCTCGCCTCGCCAATCCCCCAGTTCCTCGATTCGCGCGTCTATCAGGCGCGAGGCGGAGCCGTCCCCCTGCCCTGGCTGTGCGTCGGTCTTCGTCATGCGGTCCTTGCCTCCTGCTGGTTGCCGTTCGCCGGACACCTGAGTATCGCCAAACGGCGGCGTCCTTAACTGCATCCAGCACCTGCTTGGCCAGATGCCCTACGAGTAAGTGGAACAGCCCTCGGTGGAACTGCCGAAGCGCATGCGCCACAAGGACTACGTGCAGATTCCCACGCCGAAACCCGATCGCAGCCAGGATTGCCTCGTCACTGCCGACGATCAAAGCTCCAGGCGCCACCGCCGGCCGCAGCCAGATACAGGAAAACGAAGCAGAACAGGATCGCCGGCTCACCGCCATTCAGTAGCGGGATAATCCCCTTGGGGGCATGTCCGATGAAATAGGCGAAAGCCATTTCCCCGGAGAGGATAAAGGCCACCGGTCGCGTGAATAAACCAATCACCAACAGCAGTCCGCCGACCACTTCAAGCAAACCAGCAAAGCCGATCAAGGAAAACAGGCTCAACTCATCGAAAAAAGCAACGTGCGGGAATCCAAACAACTTGGAGGTTCCATGCTGGAGGAACAGGAAGGCCGTGATGATCCGCAGGACACTGAGCAGGCGCGGGGCCCATAGCGTATCGAGCTGGGAAATGAGGGCAGACATCAAATTATCTCCTGAATGAGGTAGAGCGCTGGATGCCACTTATGAAAGCCGTAACGCACTGCACAGGAGCAATTGTAGTCGCCAAGGATGAATTGCATCTTTGCACGGAACATCGAACATTCACCGATCTTCGAGCACGTTTAAACTTCACAACTTACCGAGCTGTATGATCGATGGTGGAAAGGAAGCCCAGCAGCGAAAGTCCTCAATCTCCACTACTCAGCTGGAAATACCGCTTGAACCAGGATGACGTTCTCTCCAATTCGGCGCTGGCCCTGAGAATCGTGTCCTCAGCCCCGAAGTGCCCGATCAACTGAATACCGACAGGAATGCCCTGCGCGTTCCAGTAGAGCGGTACGCTGGCTGCGGGTTGGCCGGACGCATTGATGATCGCCAGGAACAGGGTGTACCTCGCCGCCTTCAGCCTGAACGTCCGGAAGTCGTCATTCATCGACAGGGTGCCCAGCTTGACGGGGAGCTGCGTGAGTGTCGGGGTCAGCACCAGGTCGAAGCCGCGCATGTACTGCTCCATCACCCGGGATATCTGGTGGAAGCGCGCTATTGCCGCGACGTAATCGGTCGCGTAGAGCGTCTTGCCGAAGTGGTAGGCATCCAGGATTGCAGGCTCCAGGAGCCTCTCCCAATGATCGATCCGCTTACCGCTGACCAGGGTATCGACAGAGACGACCGCATTGGAGGCGACCACCTTGATGAGCGCATCGACAAAAGCGTCGAAATCAATCTCGGGCGCTTTGACGTCGACGACTTCGTGACCGTTCTGCCGGAGCAGTCTTGCCGCCATGTCGACGGCGGCCAGGCAATCCGGGTCGACGATGATGTCGTTCCACGGCGAGACCCACTTGGCCACGCGAAGCGGCCGGTCGAATGGTGTATCCAGATTCGCCAGGTACGAGGCCGGTGTTGCAGGGGCCGCGTAGGGCGCCCCGGGATCAGCGCCTGTGATCGCATCGAGAACGGCCGCGGTATCCCTGACGGTCCGGGTAAGCACGCCGTCGGTGGCGAGTCCGCCCCACCCTTCTCCACGGGCAGGGCCCATCGGCAGGAGCCCGCGCGATGGCTTCAGGCCGAATACACCGCAGCACGATGCCGGGATTCGGATGGAACCGCCGCCGTCGCTTCCATGGGCAATGGGGACGACGCCCAGGGCGACCGCGACCGCGGCGCCACCGCTGGAGCCGCCAGAAGATCGAGTCGGGTCCCAGGGATTGAGCGTCGGGCCGCCGTACACGACGGCTTCAGTCGTGGGCGCCATGCAGAGTTCGGGAACCGTTGTCCGGGCGAAACCGAGAAGTCCCGCAGCCTCGAACCGCTCCACCAGGGTGCTATCGAAACTGAATGGCGTATCGCGAAACAGCCGCGATCCCATGGACGAAGGCAGGCGCCTGGACGGAAGGCCGGAGTCCTTGAGCAGAAAAGGCAGGGCGCCAAACGGCCCGGTCAACTGCGCCTTCTTCGCGATCTTCAGCGACTCTTCGAAACGCTGGCAGCACAGCGCATTGAATGGCATCGCCCTCTCCTCGGCGAGCTTCACCGCGATGCTCATCAGCTCGAACGGGGAGATTTCCCCGCTGCGTAGCAGGGAGGCCAGTGCGACACCATCGAGCCCGTCGTAGTCCGCTGGAGACATGGTTCCCCCTGGCTAAAGCCGTGCTATTGCTGATCCAGAAACCTTAGCTGCGTCTCAACCAATGTCGCCTCACGACCAGGTCGTTCTGAATCACAGGAGTTGGGGCGATCGAGGCCGGCGCTGATGTCCGGTCAGCCCCAAGGCGCACCCGCGCAGAAATTTCCAGCAAGGCAGTTTGCTTGGGGAAGAAAAGCCCGCCCTCCCCCTGCCGGGAGAGAGCGGGCGCCAACCTCATGCGTGATGAATCTCCCGATCCTTGGTTTCCGGCAGGAAGAAGGTGCCAAGAATGGCCGTCATCACGGCGATGACGATGGGGTACCACAATCCGTAGTAGATATCGCCCGTGGCCGCCACCATGGCGAACGCCACCGTGGGCAGGAAGCCGCCGAACCATCCGTTGCCGATGTGGTAAGGCAGCGACATCGAGGTGTAGCGGATGCGCGCCGGGAAGAGTTCAACCAGCCAGGCGGCGATCGGACCGTAGACCATGGTCACGTAGATCACCAGGATGGTCAGGAGCAGTAGCACCATCGGGTAGTTGGTCTTGGCCGGGTCGGCCTTCTCAGGGTAGCCGGCGTCCTTGAGGGCGGTGCCGAGGGTAGCGGTGAAGGCGTCGCTCTGGGCCTTGAAGTCGGCGGCGGGCATGCCGGTGCCTTCGAAGCTCGGGATCAGCTTGTCGCCGATGCGGATCTGCGCGACGTCGCCAGGCTCAGCCGTTTCGTTCTCGTACGGGATGGCCTTTTTCGCCAGCAGGCTCTTGGCCAGGTCGCAGGAGCTGGTGAATTTGGCCTTGCCCACCGGGTCGAACTGGAACGAGCACTGGCCAGGATCGGCGACGACGGTGACCGGGTATTGCGTCTGGGCGGCGAACACCGCCGGGTTACCGAATTCGGTAAGGCCCTTGAAGATCGGGAAGTAGGTCAGCGCGGCAAGGATGCAGCCAGCAATGACGATTTTCTTGCGGCCGATCTTGTCGGAGAGGCTGCCGAAGAAGATGAAGAACGGCGTGCCGAGCAACAGGGAGCCGGCGATCAGCAGGTTGGCGGTCTGCGGGTCGATCTTGAGGGTCTGCAGCAGGAAGAACAGCGCATAGAACTGCCCCGTGTACCAGACCACCGCCTGGCCCGCGGTGCCGCCGAGCAGGGACATGATCACCACCTTGAGGTTGTCCCAGCGGGCGAAGGATTCGGTCAGCGGCGCCTTGGAAGCCTTGCCTTCGGCCTTGATCTTCTTGAACACCGGCGACTCGTTGAGCTGCAGGCGGATATACACGGAGATGATCAGCAGCAGGATCGACAGCAGGAACGGAATCCGCCAGCCCCAGGCCTCGAAGGCTTCGGTGCCGAGGGAGACACGGCAGGCGAGGATCACCAGCAACGACAGGAACAGGCCGAGGGTCGCGGTGGTCTGGATCCACGAGGTGAAGAAGCCGCGCTTGCCTTGTGGCGCATGTTCCGCCACGTAGGTCGCCGCGCCGCCGTACTCGCCTCCCAGGGCCAGGCCCTGCAGCAGGCGCAGGCTGATCAGGATGATCGGTGCCGCCACGCCGATGCTTGCGTAGCCGGGCAGCACGCCCACCACGGCGGTGGAGGTACCCATGATCACGATGGTGATGAGGAAGGTGTACTTGCGCCCGATCATGTCGCCCAGCCGGCCGAACACGATAGCGCCGAAGGGGCGTACGGCGAAGCCAGCGGCGAAGGCGAGCAAGGCGAAGATAAAGGAGGTGGTCTCGTTGACGCCGGCGAAGAAGTGCTTCGCGATGATCGCGGCGAGGGAGCCGTAGAGGTAGAAGTCATACCACTCGAACACGGTGCCCAGAGACGATGCGAAGATGACCTTGCGCTCCTCCCTGGTTATCCCGCGGTTGGGAGCGCTGCCCGTGGTTGTGTTTGCGATCGTCGCCATGAGTTTTCTCCGTGTCGGCCGGAGTACCTCACTACGGTTGCCGCACCCAGGCCCAGGGGCTGATGTATCCGCATTACGGACTGCGTGAAGCGTGGATACAGGCTGACGGCCTCACATCGCTGCAAGGTCCCTGTAAAGCATAATCGCCATCACACAGATATCCACTCGCCATCGTGCTCAAACCCAGAGCGGGCGCACTGTTGAGCGGCTTTGCCCGACTGCGGTCCGGCCTGGACGTCTGGGCCAAGTCAAGGGCAGGCGGCAGGAACGCTTCGCCCCGCGCCCTGGTGGTTATTGCATGAGACCTACCCGCTCGAAAGGCGGTTCCACCGGGACGACACTCAGTATTTGATATCCCGGGCTCTCTCCCGCCCTTGCTGCTTGGTCTGGCGCTTGTCCTGCCGGCATTCGGCGTTCCATTGCTGGTCGGCGGCGCGGCAATTCTGCTTGATCTGGCGCGCATCCTGGCGCGTTTCCTGCCGCACATCCCGCGCCTCGCGCCGTATCTCTGCCCGCTCCGTAGCCCAGGCCGCTCCCGCCGAGGCCACCAGGAAGATCCCAGCTGCCGTTACCACGGCAGCCAACCGTTGAATGGGCATGACAATCCCTCCTCTCGCCCGCATACCGGGGCTATTGAGTACAGCTGATTTTGCTCCCTTTTGCAGCAGGCCGGAGAAACGGCACTCCTGGGCGAGCGCACGCGCGCCAGCCTGAGACCTGGCCGGGGGCGCCATTCGCGCCCCTCCCCGAATCCCAGGCGGGCCATCCGGCGGCGGCAGTATCAGAACACCGCCAGCGTATAGCTCAGGATCAGGCGGTTCTCGTCGATGTCGGTGCGGTAGTTGGAGCGTGCCGTGGCGTTGCGCACCCGTACCGAGAAGTTCTTCAACGGACCGCTCTGCACCGTGTAGCCGATGTCCAGGTCGCGCTCCCAGTCCTTGCCCTCGAAGCTGCCGGTTTCGACATTGTCGCCCCGGATATAGCGCACCCCGGCGATCAGGCCGGGCACGCCAAGGGCGGCGAAGTCGTAGTCGTAGCGCAGCTGCCAGGAGCGCTCCTCGGGCGAGGCGAACTCATAGGTGGGCACTTCGTTGCCAAGCGGCGAGACGGTGACGAACACCCGCGGGAAGCCCTGGTCACCGAACATCGCCTGGTAGCCCAGGTAGACGGTGTGGCCGCCGTGCCGTGCCGAGAGCAGCGAGTAGAACGCGCGGTTGTCGATCTCGCCGATGAGCTGCTGACCGTCTTCGGACGAGTCGAAATAGCCGAGGTTCGCCCCCAGCGTCCACACGCCCAGCGGCTCGCTGTGCTTGAGCCCGAGGAAGCGCTGGTCGTAGAGGTCCTCCAACTGGCCGTACCAGGCACTCAGGGTGGTGCGGTTCTGATTGAAGGTGTAGTCGCCACCGGCGTAGTTGAAGCGGTCGGAGGTGATCAGGCGAGCCTGGGCATCGCGCCGGGGCGCAAAGCCGACGATGGCGCCGATCTCTTCGTCGCCCGCTTCGCTGCGGATGCTGGTGGAATGCAGTTGGCCGGCCTGCAGCGTCAGCCCGGCAATTTCCGCCGAGCTGATGGCCACGCCCTGGTAGGTGTTGGGCAGCAGGCGGTTGTCGGTCAGCATCAGTACCGGCACGTTGGGTTGCAGTTCGCCAACGCGCAGCTCCGTCTTCGATACCCGCACCTTGGCGGTCAGGCCCAGGCGACCGTAGTCGTCCGGCGCGGTCTCGCCGAAGGCGCCGGGCAACAGGCCGGTGCCGGCGCGGTCGGGGCTGCTGTCCAGCTTCAGGCCGAGCAGGCCGATGGCGTCGACCCCCAGACCCACCGGCCCCGGCGTGTAGCCGGATCTGACATTGAGGATGAAGCCCTGGGCCCACTCCTCCGCCCTCGATTGCCGGCTCGGGCCGACGATGTCGGAAAAGTCGCGGCTGAAGTAGTAGTTGCGCGCGGTGAGGGTGGCCGTGGAGTCGGCGATGAAGCCGCCCTCCGCGGCCTGGATGCCGAATGGCAGGGCGATGACGGTGGCAGCGGCCAGCGCCGAACAGGTTTTATTCGGGTTGCAGGTCATATCGGGTTCTCTTGTTCTTGTTGTATGCAGACAGCCCACCGCTGCGCCATGGGCAGGCGCCGGGCAGTGGGGAGTCAGGTTTCACGCAGGCGGAGTCCGCTTCCTCGCCTGGTCGGCCCAGGGCGAACTCCGTGGTTCCGGTTCTCAGTTGGAGGTGGGCTCCAGCGGCCGTTCGGCCACGGTGCTTGCCTGGACGCGCTGCCCCGGCCGCTGCCAGAGGAACACCAGGATGGCGGCGGCGCCGATCAGCCCCGGCAGGGCAAAGGCCAGGAAGCTCGCCTGGATCGGTAATTGCGCGGCATGCAGCGCGCCGCCCAGCAGCGGACCGATGATGGCGCCGATGCGGCCGATGCCCATGGCCCAGCCCAGCCCGGTGGAGCGGATATGCGCCGGGTAGAACTGCACGGTGCAGGCGTTGGAGAGGATCTGCGTGCCGATGGTGCAGGCGCCGGCCACACCGATCAGCAGGTACAGCACCGGCAGCGGGGATTTCAGCGCGAGCAGGCTGAGGGACAGCGCACCGAGGGTGAAGAAGGCGAACAGCACGCGGCCGAGGCCGATGCGGTCGCCGAGCCAACCACCGCCGATGGCCCCGAAGATGGCGCCGATATTCAGCACCAGCAGGAACGCGAGGCTGGAGTTGAGCCCGTAACCGGCAGCGTTCATCAGCTTCGGCAGCCAGGAGCTCAAGGCGTAGACCATCAGCAGGCAGCAGAAGAACGCGGCCCATAGCATCAGGGTGTTCAGCGCGCGTCCGTCCTGGAAGAGCTGGGAGATGGCCACCTTGTTCGCCTGTCCCCTGGCCAGGACCAGCTCGTCGCCAGCGCTCGGCCTGGACTCGGGCACAGCCTTCGCCAACAGGGCCCGGGCGCGTTCGACTTCGCCCTGGCGCACCAGGAAGTTGAGCGATTCCGGCAGCTGGCGAACCAGCAGCGGCAGTACCAGCAAGGGCACCAGGGCGACGAAGAACACCGCTGGCCAGCCCCAGGTGGGCATCAGCGCCATGCCCAACCCGGCGGAGAGCATGCCGCCCACCGAGTAGCCGCTGAACATGATAGCGACCAGGGTGCTGCGGATTCTCTTCGGCGCATATTCGTTCATCAGCGCCACGACATTGGGCATCACGCCACCGATACCGAGTCCGGCGATGAAGCGGCAGATCGCGAACTCCTCGGGCGTGCGCGCGAAGCCGTTGATCACGGTAAAGCCGCTGAACAGCATCACGCAGGTCATGATGGTCTTGCGCCGTCCGATGCGGTCCGATAGCGGGCCGAAGAACAGCGCACCCACCATCATCCCGACCAGCGCGCAACTGCCGAGCAGGCCGGCCTGGAGCGCGGTCAGGTTCCAGGTCTGCATCAGCGCGGGCAGCACCACGCCGTAAATGACCAGGTCATAGCCGTCGAAAATGATGATCAGCGCGCACCAGAACAGCACGCGCGCATGAAAGGCATTGAAGCGGGCCCCGTCGAGCAGGGCGGAAACGTCGAGGGTACGCATGGCATGGCTCTTCTTGTCTTTGTTATAGAGCCGGGGCGGCCGCCTGGGCTCGCCCCGGTAGATCGGCGCGGAATCAGGCGCAGCGGCTGAGGGTCTGCCAGCCCAGGCGCGCGCGGGCATCACGCAGGTCGGCGTCCAGGTCGTGGTTCCACAGCCAGTCGAAACGGCTGGCCAGGGTGGTGCCCAGGGCCTGCTCGTCGGCACCCACGGCCGGATCGCGCAGTTCGTAGAGTTCGCCAGCTTCCCAGGAGCTGCGCTGCACGCGGCAGGCGCGGGGGCGGCGCAGCGCATCGTAGGCCGCCAGCAGCTCGCCGAGGTTGTCCTGGCTCGCTTGCGGGTCGCCCAGCAGACGCGCCAGGAAGTAGGCATCTTCCAGGCCCTGCCCTGCCCCGGCGCCCTGGTGCGGCAGCATGGCGTGGGCGGCATCGCCGATCAGCGCCACCCGGCCATGCACGTAGCCGGGCAGTTCCGCCAGGTCGTGCAGCGCCCAGTGGGTCGGCGCCGCGATGCACTCCAGCAGGATGCGTGCGGCATCGCCCCAGCCGGCGAAGGCCTCGAGCATTTCGCGCTGGCTGGCCTCGCGCACCCAGGGCGCATCCTGGGGCCAAGTGGGATTTGCGCTGCTGCGGTCGGAGACGAAGGCCACCACATTGATGATGCGGCCCTGCTTCACCGGGAAAGTGAGGATGTGACCATCAAGTCCAAGGTACATCTGCGGAACGTCCACCAGGCGCTCGTCGACGCCGGCGGCGCGATAGGCCTCGCGCAGGCGCAGGCTGTCGATCAGCCCACGGTAGGCGCAGGTGCCGGAAAAGCGCGGTGCAGCGGGTGGTGCACCAATACCCTCCAGCACATGACTGCGAATGGCGGACTTGATGCCGTCGGCGGCGATCAGCAGGTCACCCCGGTATTCGCTGCCGTCGGTGAACAGCACGCGGACCTCATCGTCCTGCTGCTCCACGCTGACGGCGCGCTTCTTGAACCGTGCCACGCCTTCGGGCAAGCGGCTTGCCAGCACATCCAGGAAATCCGCGCGGTGCACCGAAGACTGCCCCACGCCCGGCGCCAGGCTGGCGCCGAGGTAGCCGGCATCGTTGCTGCGGCGCCACTCGAACCAGACATCCTGCCAGGGCTCCGGAGTGCGGTCGGCGACCTCGCCATAGGGCTCGGCCAGCCCGAGACCGGCGATGGCGCGGACCGCGTTGGCGCCGAAGGAAACGCCCGCGCCCACTTCGCCGAAAGCCGGTGCGGACTCGAAGAGCTGAACGTCGAGATGGGAGTGACGGCACAGGTCCAGTGCCAGGGCGACGCCGGAGATACCGCCGCCGATGATGCCGATACGCAGGGCAGGCTTCTTGCTCATGTTCGTACCCACGATGGTGTTGTTGTTGGAGTGGGACCATCATGGCCATGCCAGGAATATTGATAAATGCAGTGGCTCGCATACAGACTATTTCAGCTATGAATATTCCTCCCGACACCCGAGACGCCCCATGGACCTGCGCGACCTGGACCTGAACCTGCTGGTGGTTTTCAACCAGTTGCTCATCGACCGGCGGGTTTCCACCGCCGCCGACAACCTGGGGCTGACCCAGCCCGCCGTCAGCAACGCCCTCAAGCGTCTGCGCACCGCGCTGCAGGACGACCTCTTCGTGCGCACCTACCAGGGCATGGAGCCGACGCCCTATGCCGAGCAACTGGCCGAGCCGGTGTCATTGGCGATCCACACCCTGCGCGAGGCATTGAGCCGACAGGACAGCTTCGATCCGCTGACCTGCGAGCGCACCTTCACCATCGCCATGACCGATATCGGCGAGATCTACTTCACCCCGCGCCTGATGGATGCCCTCGCCCGCCTGGCGCCGAAGTGCCGCATCAGCACCGTGCGCAACACCTCGGTGACCCTGATCGAAGCCTTGCAGAACGGCACCGTCGATCTCGCCGTGGGGCTGCTGCCGAACCTGCAGGCGGGCTTCTTCACACGCCGGCTGTTCCACCATCGCTATGTCTGCATGTGCCGCAAGGATCACCCGGCCACCCGTACGCCGCTGACCCTGGAGCGCTTCTGTGCCTATGGTCACGTTCGCGTGATCGCCGCCACCACCGGCCATGGCGAGGTGGACGCCCACATGGCGCGCATTGGCATCGAGCGCGACATCCGCCTTGAAGTGCCCCACTTCGTCGCGGTGGGCCATATCCTCCAGCGCACCGATTTGCTCGCCACCGTGCCCGAGCGCTTTGCCGACTCCTGCGTCGAGCCTTTCGGCCTGGTCGCCCTGCCCCACCCGGTCCAGCTCCCGGAGATCGACATCAACCTGTTCTGGCATGCGAAGTACCACCGGGACTCGGCCAACCGCTGGCTGAGGCAGTTGATGTTCGAGTTGTTCTCGGATTGATGGCGTGGCGGTTTTGCATGGGATGCCGCCCGGATCGTTCGCCAGCCCGGGTTGCCGGACCGAACCTTGTCCGCTAATGCCGCAAAACGGGAACTGTTTTGAAAGCCGGTTCTGAGATAATCGGCGTCCCTGAATTGGTGCAGCGATGGAGACATTCGCTGCACACCCCGTCAACAGCCAGCGGTGACAACATGATTGAGGTAACCGAGGTTTCCATTGCCGACCTGCGCGCCGCACTCGAGTCCGGCCGCACTACTGCGGTTGAGCTCGTCCAGGCGTATCTCGCCCGGATCGACGCCTACGATGGACCCGACACGCCCACTGCGCTCAACGCGGTAGTGGTTCGAAACCCTGATGCGCTCAAGGAGGCGGAGGCTTCCGACGCCCGCCGCGCCCGGGGCGAAACCCTTGGCCCGCTCGACGGCATTCCATACACGGCCAAGGACAGCTACCTGGTCAAGGGGCTCACCGCGGCCTCCGGCAGTCCGGCATTTGCGAACCTGGTCGCTTATCGCGATGCGTTCACCATCGAACGACTTCGCGCCGCCGGCGCCGTCTGCCTGGGCAAGACCAATATGCCGCCCATGGCCAACGGCGGCATGCAGCGCGGGGTGTATGGTCGCGCCGAGAGCCCGTACAACGCGGGCTACCTGACCGCGCCCTTTGCATCCGGATCGTCGAACGGCGCCGGTACCGCGACTGCGGCGAGTTTCTCGGCATTCGGCCTGGCTGAGGAAACCTGGTCGAGCGGACGCGGGCCCGCCTCGAACAATGGCCTCTGCGCCTACACCCCGTCCCGTGGGGTGATCTCGGTGCGCGGCAACTGGCCGCTGACCCCGACCATGGACGTTGTCGTGCCCTATGCCAGGACCATGGCAGACCTCCTCGAAGTGCTTGACGTGGTGGTGGCGGATGACCCGGATACCCGCGGCGACCTGTGGCGGATGCAACCCTGGGTACCGATTCCCAGCGCCGCCTCGGTACGCCCCGCCTCCTACCTGGAACTCGCCGCGAAGGCAGACGCCCTGGCGGGCAAGCGCTTCGGTATTCCGCGCATGTTCATCAACAAGGACCCCGATGCGGGCACCAGCGAAGCACCTGGCATCGGTGGCCCGACCGGACAGCGAATCAACACCCGCCCCTCCGTGATCGGACTCTGGGAGGAGGCGCGCAAGGCACTCGAAGCCGCCGGGGCGGAAGTGGTCGAAGTCGATTTCCCGCTGGTCTCCAATTGCGAGGGCGATCGCCCCGGCGCGCCGACCGCCTTCACCCGCGGCCTGGTGTCCAAGGAGTTCCTGCATCACGAGCTGTGGGACCTGTCGGCCTGGGCGTTCGATGATTTCCTGCGCGCTAATGGCGATCCCAAGCTGAACCGCCTGGTCGACGCGGACGGACCGCAGATCTTCCCCCACGAGCCGGGCACCCTGCCCAACCGCGAAGGCGACCTGGTCGCCGGCATGGATGAGTACGTGCGGATGGCCGAGCGTGGCATCACCCCGTGGGACCAGATTCCCACCCTCCCTGACGGGCTGCGGGGACTCGAGGAGACGCGTCGCATCGACCTCGAGGACTGGATGGACCGACTGGGGCTGGACGCCGTGCTATTCCCGACCGTGGCCGACGTCGGTCCGGCGGATGCCGACGTGAATCCGCAGTCGGCGGATATCGCATGGAGCAACGGCATCTGGGTCGCCAACGGCAACCTGGCTATCCGGCATCTGGGCGTCCCCACGGTGACCGTGCCGATGGGCGTGATGCCGGACATCGGCATGCCGATAGGGCTGACCTTCGCCGGTCGCGCCTACGATGACTCGGCTCTGCTGCGCTTCGCTTCGGCGTTCGAGTCGACCGGGTCGAAGCGACTGGTCCCGCCGCGAACCCCGCCGTTGCAGCAAAGCTGAAAGTAAACACCCACGTTCGTAGAACATGGACTTGCTTTAGCCCCCTGGAAGGGGGCGATGCCGACCCGGACTCCGTAGGTTGGTGCCGAGCGCAGCGAGGCCCAACAACCCGCAAATCGCTGGGCTTCGCAAGCTCAGCACCAGCCTACGAAAAGCCTTCGCTCCGGCCTCTTTGGCCACCTATGCCGTACACCTTTCAGCCCAGCAATCGTCACAGGCAGAGCCGGTGACTCATGACCACGCCCTAAGGACGTGGTTTCCCAAGTTCAAATGAACCTGGCGGGATTGGGGTGGCACAAGCCCCGATCCCGCCCGGTCTCGGCAAGCGCGCGCGAACCGGCGCGCCCGCCACGACATCTCACCCTTGGACGAAGCGCACGCCTGGCTTGGCCCGCTCATCGACCACCAGTTCGAAGACATCGGGTCGCGCGTAGTGACCCGTCACGTCGAAGTCATAGCGTGCGCGTACCAGGTCAGCCGTATCGATCTCCGCCACCAGCAAGCCGCGCTCCCCGGTCATCGGGCCGGCCAGCACTTCCCCCAGGGGGCCGACGATCACGCTGCCGCCATTGATCAACGGACGATTCTCGGGCCAGTTCTCGACCTCGATACCCAGCGCCGCAGGCGAGTCCTGAACCTGGCAGGCACTGACCACGAAGCAGCGCCCTTCACAGGCGATGTGACGCATCGTGGCCTGCCACATCTCCCGCTCGTCGACGGTGGGGGCACACCAGACGTCCACGCCCTTGGCATACATCGCGGTGCGCAGCAGGGGCATGTAGTTCTCCCAGCAGATAGCCGTCCCGAGGCTTCCTGCCTCACCGTCCACCACAGGCAGGGTCGAACCATCCCCTTTCGCCCAGATCAGCCGCTCGGTGCCGGTGGGCATCAGCTTGCGATGCCTGGCGACGAATCCCTCCCGGGGCGTGAAGAACAGCGCGGTGCAGTAAAGGCTGTTGCCGCTGCGCTCGATCACACCGATCACCAGGTCGGCACCGGTGCGTTCGGAAAGCGCCGCCAGCGCTTCGGTTTCAGCGCCGGGAACATCGATTGCGTTTTCGTAGTACCGGGCGAACGCCTCGCGCCCCTCCGGCAGCCGGTAACCCAGTTGGGTGCCGAATCGCTCCCCCTTGGGATAGCCGCCCAGCAGCGCCTCCGGCATCACCACCAGCTTGGCGCCGGCTTCGCGAATGGCGGCCTCGTAGGACAGTATCTGTTCAAGGGTTTCGGCCTTGCCGCCCGGTAGCGAGCCGATCTGCAGCGCTGCGACGATGGACTTGGACATATCGGTGAGGCTCCTCGGTGTGCGGTGGTGTTGCAGACATTTTCAGGGCCGGCAAACTATGAATAAATAGCCATTCACTTCTAATTGATATGAATTGCATGAATATCATCGATGTCGACCTCAACCTGCTCAAGGTGTTCGAAGCCCTGTATGAGGAAGCCAGCGCAAGCCGAGCGGCCCTGCGCCTCGGTGTCACCCAGTCGGCGGTGAGCGCGGCATTGCGACGATTGCGCGATGTCTATGGCGATTCGCTGTTCGTGCGGACCGGGCGTGGCCTGGCGCCCACGCTACGGGCGAACCAGTTGCGGCCACTGATCAGCGATGCCCTCGGCAAATGCAGGCAGAGCCTGGCCTTGCTGGACCCCGCAGCAAACGACTACACCGGCCGAGCCGTCTCACTGGGCCTGTCGGATGATTTCGAGATTGCGTTCGGCCGCCGGCTTATCGATGCCGTCCAGCAACGGGCGCCGAACCTGCGGTTGATCTTTCGCCAGACCCACAGCCAGATCGTTGCGGACGCCCTGCTTGAACGCAGCATCGACCTGGCGATCACCGCCGGAGGTTTCAATGCGCGGATGCTCAGCCGGGAGATTCTTGCCGAGGGCGGCTACAGCTGCCTGCTGGACGCGAGCAGCCTGGCGCCTGGGCAAGTCGTATTGAGCCTCGATGAATTCGTCTCCCGGGAACACATACTGATCTCCTCAGGCGGATTCATTGGCATTGTCGATGAAGCCCTGGCCGCACTCGGGCTGACTCGCCGGGTCAGCGTTTCCACCACGCACTTTGCCGCGTTGCCTTACCTGTTACGGGGTACCGGAGCGGTGGCCACCATCCCCGGCCATGCAGCCGAAGAAATCGCCCGGGTGACCGGGCTGGTCGCACTGCCCTGTCCCCTGCCCCTGCCTCACTATCCAATCGAACTGGGATGGCGGACGACGACCCAGGTCGACCCCGCACTGTTGCGGGTGCGGGACGCCATAACCGATTGCTTCCGCCGATAGGCCTGGCTGCCACGCAGACGATGCCGGGGCGTTCCGGATGACTACTTCATATAGGACCTGAGCAAGGTCGCGATCTGCTCGACCTCCACCTGCCGCTCTTGCGCTGTCAGCCCCTCCGCACCCAGGTGTTCGCGGATATGGCCTTCCATCATTTCCGCCATCAATCCGTTCACCGCACCTCTGATCGCCGCGATCTGCTGGAGGATTGCGAGACAGTCGCGCTCCTGCTCCAGAGCGGTTTCAAGGGCGCTCGCCTGCCCCTTGATCTTGCGTACTCGCGTCAGCAATTGCTTCTTTTCCTTGCTGGCGTGGGCCATCGCCTTTCTCCTCGATAGGTATACTGGGGTATAGTATATGCATTGCATTTCAGGAGCATGATAAACATGACTACCCATGGGCCGGAACAATGGGTGCATTCCCACCATTTTAACCAGGGCAACGCTCGGGCTGAGCGCAAGACCCGCCTTGCCGTGTGGCTGACCGCGCTCATGATGGTCGCCGAGATATCCGGGGGCTGGTACTTCAACTCCATGGCGCTGCTGGCCGACGGCTGGCACATGAGCTCCCATGCACTGGCACTGGGCCTTTCACTGTTCGCCTTTGCGGCAGCTCGGCGCCTCGCCCATGACCGGCGTTTCGCGTTCGGCACCTGGAAAGTCGAAATCCTGGGTGGCTACTCCAGCGCCATCCTGCTACTCGGTGTTGCCGGCCTGATGGCATTCCAATCCGTGGAACGCCTGCTTTCCCCGGGCACCATCCACTACGACGAAGCCATCGCCATCGCCGTGATCGGCCTGGTGGTGAACCTGCTGTGCGCATGGCTGCTGCGTGACGACCACGACCACCACCATGGGCACGAGCACGGGCACGAGCACCACCATCACGCAGCCGGCCATCATCACCACGACCTCAACCTGCGCTCGGCCTATCTGCATGTGGTAGCGGATGCGGCTACGTCGGTGCTGGCGATCATCGCGCTGATGGCGGGGAAATTCTGGGGCGCGGGCTGGCTCGACCCGGTGATGGGGCTGGTGGGCGCAGTCCTGGTCGGCCTCTGGGCCAAAGGCTTGCTGCGGGATACCGCGCGGGTGTTGCTGGACGCGGAGATGGATGCGCCGGTGGTGGAAGAAGTCCGCCAGGCCGTTGCGCAGTTGCCTGTGCCGGCAATCGTCACCGACCTGCACGTCTGGCGCGTCAGCAAGGATCAGTACGCCTGCGTCCTCAGCCTGGCGACCACGGGCTCGCTGGACGCCGATTCGGTTCGCCAAGCGCTCGATGTTCATGAAGAGCTGGCGCATGTGACGGTGGAGATCAACCAGTTGCATGCCGCGTAGGGCCGTCTGCCGGGGCGCTGCCATGAGCCAGGCCCCTTGGCAATGTGCCAATGGTGACGCTGGCCCTTTCAGGCGCGCTTGCTAGAGTCCCAGGAGCCCGTCGCCAGCGTCGGGCTGGAGCTACCGCGCACCTGGCGCGCTTCGACAACACACAGGCAAGGAACCGAGCCCATGCACTGGTTGGAACACCGCATACCGCCGCCCCTGGTCGCAATCCTGTTCGGGATATTGATGTGGCTGCTTGCGCGGTTGACGCCGTCCATCGACACCGCCGCCGCTTGGCGCATCGGGGCCTCGGCCGCACTGCTGCTGGCGGGTATGGCGGTCTGCCTCAGCGGCGTGCTCTCCTTCCGTCGCGCCATGACCACCGTCAACCCGCTGAAGCCGGACACGGCCACTGCATTGGTCAGTACCGGCATCTACCGCCACACGCGCAACCCGATGTACCTCGGCTTCGCCATCGCCCTGGTTGCGTGGACGATCTACCTTGCCTCCCCCATTGCGCTCCTGGGCGTGGCCGGGTTCGTGCTCTACATGAACCGTTTCCAGATCGGCCCGGAAGAACAGGCCCTGGCGGGGCTGTTTGGCGAAGCCTTCAGCGCCTATCGAATCCGCGTGCGCCGGTGGCTCTGACAGGGGCCGGCAATGGAATCGACGGCGTAGCCGGCCCATTTCACGCGTCCCACGGCCTGGGGGAACTAGACTCACATTAAGGCCCCACGGAGAAGAGCCCCTGGCCGTCGTAGCACCTTCCCCATCCGCGATTGATCGCGAAGCTCCGGCGGCCTCCTTTAGGGAAGGGTCCTTTCACGCCTCTGAGGTAATGACCGCGCGGTGGTAACCAAAGGCAATGGCGTGATGGGAGGGCCGGAAAGCCCTCCCGGAACAGCGTCAGATCACGAAGAAGCCGTGGGTGCTGTCACGCCCCAGCTGCTCCACTAGACCGAATTCCCAGTCCAGATAGCCTTGCATGGCTTCGCGGGGATTGTCGGTGCCCTCGTAGGGACGGCGGTATCGGTCGATGCGCGGGGAGGCGAGGTGCTGCTCGCCCTCTTCCACCGGCAACCCGGCGGCCACCCAGGCAGCGGTGCCCCCCGCCAGCAGATAGACGTCACGGCCGGTGGTCGCCTTCACCTCGGCCACCGCGAAACGCGCCAGCAGGCTGCTACCGCAGGTAAGTACGTAGCGCGACGCCGCCGGCACCCGCGCCAGCGCCTCAGCCAGTTGGCCGCGCAGGGCCCACCAGGCACCGGGAATGTGCCGCTTCACATGGTTGGCACTGGCGGTGAAATCCAACACCCGGGCATCACCCTCCTGCAACCAGTCGGCCAGGGTTTGCGGGGTGATCTCCTCGGTCGCGGGCAAGGCTGGCAGCGGCGCCTGCCAGGGGCCCGCCTGGGTGAAGGTGGAGGCCGGTACATCGTCCAGCACATGTACCTCCCAGCCCATCTGCGCCAGCCAGGAAGCACTCATGTTGGCGCGCACACCGTCATCGTCCGCCAGCACCAGGCGGGCGCCACGCACCGAGGCCACGTGGTCGGTTTCCTGCACCAGCTGGCCACCCGGCACCGACCGCGCTCCCGGCAGGTGGCCGGCTTCGTACTCTTCCGGGGTACGCACGTCGAACAGGTAGGTGGTACGGGCTGTCTCGGCCTGCCAGGCGCCCAACTGCGCCAGGCTCGCCCGACCCACGCCAGCCTTGTCCGCCACCGCGCGGGCCGCTTCCGCTGCCTGCCGGCGCGTGACTTCCGAAACCTCGGAGAAACGCCGTGCCTGGCCGTGGTCCAGCTGCTGGCCGGCCAGGGTCCAGCCGATGGTGCCGTTACGCAAGGCGGCCACCGGGTTGGGAATGCCGGCATTCACCAGGGACTGGGTGCCGATGATGCTGCGGGTCCGCCCGGCGCAGTTGACGATCACCCGGGTCGCGGGATTCGGCGCGATTTCCGCCACCCGCAGCACCAGTTCGGCGCCCGGCACGCTGACCCCGGTGGGAATGCTCATGGTCTGGTACTCATCGAAGCGGCGGGCGTCCAGCACCACCACATCGGCCTTGGCATCCAGCAGCGCCTTCACCTCCTCGGCCGCCAGGGACGGCGTGTGGCGCTCGCTCTCCACCAGCTCGCCAAAGGCCTTGCTGGGCACGTTGACATCCTTGAACAGCTCGCCGCCGGCCGCGCGCCAGCCTTCCAGTCCGCCCTCCAGCAGCGCCACGTCGACATAGCCCAAGTCCCGCAGCTTGTGTGCGGCCCGCTCGGCAAGACCTTCACCGGCGTCATAGACGGTAACGCGGGTATCGCGCCGGGGGATGCGCGCATAGACCTCCAGCTCCAGCTTCGATAGCGGGATATTGGCGGCGAACAGCGGATGGGCTTCGGCGAAGGGCGCCTCCTCGCGCACATCCAGCAGCGCGGTTTCCTCCCCGGCCAGCAGGGCCTTGCGGATATCGGCGTAGGAACGGTTCGGGGTCTGGCTCATGGGGCTCAACTCTCTTTTGACAGGTCCCAGATATTGGGCAGGAAGGTGTTGGAGTAACCGGAAATGAACGGCTTTTCGGTGCCTTCGGGCAGGTACACGGCGCGGCGCACCGCACCGATGTTGGCGCCGTACACGTGAATGCTGACGGAGACGCGGTCATCGAAGGCGTTGCGGACCTGGTGGATGTCCCCGATGCGCGGCGAAACCGCCTCTACCTGGCCGGGCTCAAGAAGCACGGCGGCGCCCTCCACCACCAATTGGCCGGTGGGCGAGCGGCGAAAGCCCTGGGACAGTTCCGCGCCGCGCAACATGCCGATCAGGCCCCAGACACGATGGTCGTGGACTGGCGTGGACTGCCCCGGCCCCCAGACGAAACTCACCACGCTGAAGCGCTGCCGGGAATCCACATGCAGCAGATACTGCTGGTAGCGTTCCGCATCCGGCCGGGACAGTGCCGCCGGCAGCCAGTCGTCATGGCGCACCAGCTCCGCCAGCAGGGCTCCGCCCCGTTCCAGCACGGTGGGCTCGTCGGGGTTCTCGTCGAGCAGTACGGCGAGTCGATCGATGAAGTGTCGCAGTCGGTCCAGTCGTAGTGTCTGGGTCATGGGATCGGATTCGTTCGGCGAAAAGTGGTGCTACGGTAGCAAGCGGTCTAACATTATATAAATGCAATTTATTCATAAGCTAATATGCGTACAAAGCATGAAGACAGATGACATAGAGGCGTTCGTCGCGGTGATCCGCAACCAGTCCCTAAGCCTGGCTGCCGACAGCCTGCAACTCACCCAGTCCGCCATAACCCGCCGCGTTCAGAGTTTCGAGGACGCCCTGGGGGTGGAACTGCTGGACCGCAACACCAAGCCCCTCAAGCCCACCGCGATGGGGCTGCGGGTATACGAGCGCTGCCTCGAGGTGCTGCGCGCCATGGATTCGCTGCGGGAGCTGGTGACCCAGGACGGCCCGCCTAGCGGCACCCTGCGACTGGGTGTGCCGCAGACGATCGGCGACGTAGTGCTGCTGGAAGCCCTGCAGCAGCTGCGCGACGCCTACCCGGACCTGCGCACCCAAATGGCCAACGGCTGGGGCAGCAGCCTGGTGGGCCGGATCGAGAATGGCGAACTGGACGCCGCCGCCGCGCTGTTTCCCGCCGGCAAGGTCTTCCCCGAGGGGCTGGTGGGCCGCTCCCTCGCCCGCATGAAACTGGTGGTTGTGGCGGCACGGGGCAGCACCGGCAGGCGCAGTTGCCGGCTCGCCGAATGCCAGGAACTTGGCTGGGTGCTTAATCCCGATGGCTGTGGCTTCCGTGCCGGCCTTCAGCGCGCCCTGGCCGAACAGGGCCTGGGCCTGAAGCTCAACCTGGAAACCTTCGGCACCGAGCTGCAACTTGGCCTGGTGGCCAACGGCATGGGCCTGGGCCTGGTGCCGCAGCCGCTCCTGGAAGGCAGTCAGCATCGCGATCGCCTGGAGGTGGTGAACCTGAGCGACTTCCGCCCGCTGATCGACCTCTGGCTGATCCATCTGCGCTTCCTTGGCAACCTCCAGGGGCCGGTGGAGCTCTTCGGCAACCTGATTGCCGAGCGACTGGGCCTGGCGGCTGAAAGCGCGGCAGACGTCTAGGCCTGAGTGTCGTCCTGCCGGGGTCCATTCGGGCCCCGGCTCCTCCTCCCATTTCCCGGGTCATGTCCGTCGTGCAGATTGACTCAGGACAAATTGCTAGTTTTGCATATTAGAATATGCAAAAAATGAATTTCCATCATTAAATCCTTGTCGTTAGATTCTAAGAACGAGTTCGGCAAGCTCGTTTCCTTATAAAGAAATGCGCGCCGCCGGGCCTCCGCGCTTCTAACGACAGGACAGAACAATGAGCGTTGAAATCCTCGGCATGATTACCGCCTCCCCCGGTTCGGAGGTGGACCAGCCCTTGGGCGACGCGGTGAATCCGGACTTCGTCCGGCGCTTCGCCCAGGCCCACGAAGCGGCCGGCTTCGACCGCATCCTGGTGGGCTACTTCTCCAACGGACCCGAAGGCGCGGTGGTCAGCTCCTTCGCCATCGCCGCCACCGAGCGCCTGGGCATCCTCCTGGCCTATCGCCCGGGAGTGATCGCCCCGCCCCTGGCCGCGCGCCAACTGGCGACCCTGGACCAGTTCAGCAATGGCCGCCTGGCCCTGAACGTGGTCAGCGGCGGCAATGACCTGGACCTGCAGCGCGATGGTGACTTCCTCGACCACGACCGTCGCTACGCCCGCACCGGCGAATACCTGGACGCGCTCAAGGCCATCTGGACCGCCGACCAGCCGGTGGACTTCGCCGGCGAGTTCTACCGCTTCAAGGGTGCTTCCCCCGCCGTGCGCACCGTGCAGCGGCCACACATCCCGATCTATTTCAGCGGTTCGTCGGACGCGGCCATCCGTGTCGCCGCGCGCCATGCCGATACCTACATGCTCTGGGGCGAGCCCCTTGCCGCCGTGGGCGAACATATCGGCCATGTGCGCCGTGCGGCCGCCGCCGAAGGCCGTTCTCCGCGCTTCTCGGTGTCCTTCCGCCCCATAATCGCCGACACCGAGGAAGCCGCCTGGAAGCGTGCCGCCGAGGTGCTCGAACAAGTCCGCGAAACCCGCCAGAAGCTGGGCTTGCCGCTGCACGGCCACGAGCCCGAGAACGTCGGTTCCCAGCGCCTGCTGGCGGCCGCGCAGAAAGGCGATGTGCTGGACAAGCGGCTCTGGACCGGCGTCGCCCGGTTGACCGGTGCGCGCTGGAACTCCACCGCCCTGGTGGGCACTCCCGAGCAGGTCGCCGAAGCACTGGCCGAGTACTACAAGCTCGGCGTTTCCACCTTCCTGATTCGTGGCTTCGACCCACTGAACGACACCCTCGAGTACGGCAAGGGCCTGATTCCCGCCATCCACCACCAGATCGACCGCCTGCCCATCCGCCAGGCTTCCTGAGGACAACCCATGAAACTCTCCCAGCTGATCCGCACCACCCTTGCCGGCCTGTTCCTGGCCGCGCCCCTGGCCCAGGCCGCCGAGCAGATCACCCTGCGCGTCGGCGACCAGAACTATTACAACGTGCGCGCCTCCATCGAAGCCTCCGGCGCCCTCGAAGGTGCGCCCTATAAGGTCGAGTTCAAGCACTTCCAGTCCGCCGCGCCGGTGGCCGAAGGCCTCGAGGCCGGCGCCCTGGACCTGGGCTTCCTTGGTGATTCGGGCTTTCTCTTCCTGGCCGCCAAGGGCGCGCCGGTGAAACTGGTGGGCGTGTCGCGACAAAATCTGGACACCATCGCCCTGCTGGTGCCCAAGGACTCCCCGGCCAAGACCATTGCCGACCTCAAGGGCAAGAAGGTCGCCTACTGGCCCGGTGCCTGGAGTCAGCAGCTCACCCTGCGCGCCCTGGACAAGGCCGGCCTGCCCCGCGACTACGTCGAGTTCGTCAAGCTGATGCCCATCGATGCCGCAGCCGCCCTGCCCCAGGGCAGCATCGACGCCTTCCCGGTGTGGGAGCCCTACATTTCCCAGCAGATCGTCTTCTCCGGCGCTCGCAAGCTGATCACCGCCGAGGGTCTGATGCCGGGCCTGAGCAGCATCGCCGCCCATGCCGACGCCATCGAGTCCAAGCGTGCCGCCATCGCGGACTTCCTCGGCCGCCTGCAGAAGGCGCGCGCCTGGGTCGACAGCCACAAGGAGGAGTACGCCGACATCTGGGCGAAGAACGCCAACCTGGACCAGAGCGTGTCCCGTCACTGGATCGGTCAGGCCAACATGACCGTCGGCCCCGTGGACGCCCAGGCTGCGAAGGACTACCAGGCCACCGCCGACTTCCTCGTCGAGACCGGTGCCCTGCCCAAGGCCCTGGATACCCACACGATCATCGACACGTCCTTCACCCAGGCCTTCCCGAACTGAACCCGACCAGGGGAGCGCTCCCTTCGCGAGGCGAGACGTTCCCCTGGACAGGGCTTGGAAAGCGTTCAGATCAAGCTCAGGGCGCCGCCCAGGATGATCAGTTGCGTGGTCAGCACAAAGGCCAGCAGCAGCGGTTTGATGCCAGCATTGCACAGGTCGGCCAGGCGGGTGCTGAAGCCCAGGGCGCCCATGGCGGCGGCCAGCAGCAGGTCATCCAGGCCGATCATCGTCTGGTGCATGGCCTCTGGCAGGGGCAGCCAGGAATTGAGCAGCATGCAGGCCACGAAGCCGATGACGAAGAGCGGAACCTTGACCGGAGCTGCCGCCCGGCCAGGTGCGGAGCGGCGTGCCAGCCAGAAGCCGAGGCCCAGCAGGAACGGCGCCAGCAACAGGACACGGATGAGCTTGGCCACTACCGCCGCCTCGGCGGCCTGCGGGTCCATGGCCTGGCCAGCGGCGACCACCTGGGCGACTTCGTGCAGCGTCGCGCCGGCGAATACACCGAATCCGTGGCTGTCACCGAACAGCGTCGGCATCAGGGTGAACAGCCAGGGATAGAGCAGCATGCCCAGTGTGCCGAACAGCACCACGCAGGCAATGGCGACGGCCACCTGGTCGTTGCGTCCCTTGACCAGGCCGGCACTGGCGAGGATCGCCGCGGCACCGCAGATGGCATGGCCAGCGCCGATCAGGATGGCGGTCTCAAGCTCCAGGCGCAGGACCCGGGTGCCCATCCAGATCGCCAGGCCCATGGTGGAGAGAATCAGCACTGCGTCGATGACGAAAGCCTGCACGCCCAGCGCCTGGACCTGCTGGACCGTCAGGCGCAGGCCGTAGAGCGCGACGCCGAAGCGCAGCACCGGCTGCTTGCAGAATTGCAGGCCGGCGCCGAGCAGGCCATGGATGCGCTCGGACGTCAGGTTGCCCGCCAGTAGCCCCAGCAGCATGGCCAGGGTCAGCGCGCCGAACCCCGTCCCCTGCAACGCCGGATAGTTGGACAGCCAAAGCGCCAGGCCGGCCAGCAGGAAGCTGGTGCCGACTCCGGCGAGCAGGAATAAAGGCGAACGTTCAATACGACTCAGGGCTAGCATGGCGATACCTCGCTTGTGGTAGCGCAAGCTTGCCGTCGCATATAACCTAAACGAAGCAACCTATTCTTATTGGTCATATCAGGAATGCTGATATGCAGTGCCGAATCACGCTCCGCCAACTCGCCACCTTCATCGCCATTGCCGATCTGGGCAGCGTCACTCGTGCCAGCAAGGAGCTCAGCCTCACCCAGTCGGCGGCGAGCATGTCCCTGCAGGACCTGGAGCATCAGCTCGGCACGCGCCTGTTCGATCGCAATGGCAAGCGCCTGGTGCTGAACGAGCACGGCCGTCGCCTGTACCCCCGCGCACAAGCCACCCTGGAAGGCGCCCAGGAGGTGGAGTCGCTGTTCCAGCAGCAACTCACCTGCCACCTGCGCATCGGCGCCAGCACGACCATTGGCGGTTATCTGCTGCCGGACAAGCTGGCGGCCTTCCTTGAAGCGGAGCCGGACAGTCGCCTCGAACTGAAGGTGGAGAACACCGAGCGCATCGTCGAATCGCTGTGCAACTTCACAGTCGACGTGGCCTTCGTGGAGGGTCCGGTGCAGCACCCGGATATCGATGTGCGGCCCTGGCAGGAAGACGAACTGGTCCTGATCGCCGCACCGGGCCACTCGCTGGCCCGGCAGCCCCAACCGACGGCGGAGGATCTGGCCAAGGCCCGCTGGATCATGCGTGAACCGGGCTCCGGCACCCGCAACATGCTGGAACACCTGATCGGGCCCTGGCTGGGCAGCCCGCGCCAGGTACTGGAGGTTTCCGACGGCGAGGCGATCAAGCGCTGCGTGATTGCCGGCGCGGGCATCGCCTGCGTGTCGCGCATCATGGTGCGCAGCGAACTCGCCCTCGGCCAGCTGTGTACCCTGCCCTCTCCCAGCGGCCCGCTCAAGCGCATGCTCTATCGCGCCATCCACCAGGACAAGCAGCCGACACGCGGGCTGAAGCGCTTCCTGGATTTCCTGTAGGAGCGAATTCATTCGCGCAATGGCGTGGCACCGAGCCGGCCGGCACCCACCCTCACCCCCGGCCCCTCTCCCGCAAGCGGTAGAGGGGTGACTCCCGGCCCAGCTTCGGCACAGTCCTGTAGGGGCGAATTCATTCGCGAAATGACATGGCACCGAACCGGCCGGCACCCACCCTCACCCCCGGCCCCTCTCCCGCAAGCGGTAGAGGGGTGACTCCCGGCCCACCTTCGGCACAGTCCTGTAGGGGCGAATTCATTCGCCAAGCAGGACGCAGTCCTGCCCTTGTAGGAGCGAATTCATTCGCGAAATGGCCCAACACCGAGCCGGCCGGCACCCACCCTCACCCCCGGCCCCTCTCCCGCAAGCGGTAGAGGGGTGACTCCCGGCCCACCTTCGGCCCAGTCCTGTAGGCGCCAAGAGGGATTCCGAGAAAGATTTGCGGCCAGGACGATCGGCACAGAACGATCATTCGGCGGAAAGATTAATGGCCAACTGGTAGCTATGCTTGGATTGCTGGCATTACTGGCGGGCTACTCGCGTGTTGCCTTCACACCTGCACAAACTCACGAATACGGATTAACTGGTTTCCGAACAGCGCTTTATAGATCCATCTGGAAGGAAAGTGTTTGGAGAGTGCGAAATGGATTTTTTGAAGGATAAAAGCGCCGCAGCACAAGATGCTCAAGGCAGCTCGAAGACCCCGCGCCCGACCAGATGGCATCGCATGTATTTCTTCCTCGCCGGCTTCGACGTACTGGTCGTCGTGCTGAGCGTGCTGCTAAATCACCTCATCGTCGATACCTATCACCGCTCCATCAAGGCGAACCAATCCTGGGTCAAGCAGTTGTCGAGCTATTCGACGCTGGGCAGCCTCGCGTCCGAGGTCAATGCGCCGGGCAACAACGTCTTCGATACCCATGACGTCGAGGCCGAATCGCGCAACATGAATGAAGCCTTGCGTGCGTTCAACGAACACCTGGCGATGGCCAATACCCAGTTGAATGAGCGAATCGCCCGCCAGGCTGAACACAGCGCGGATATCCAGGGCTTCACCCTTGCGTTGAAGGACGAGGTGGGCGAAGTCGACGCCGCGATGGTGGAAATGGTGAATGAGGCCCTGCTGATTTTTTCCTACTTCAGGGATGGCCAGTCGGATAATGCCGGCAAGCGCATGGCAACCATGGACAGGAAGTACGCCAAGTTGCTGTCTTCACTCGCGACCGTGCGCGAGCGCGTGGGCCAGATTCAGAGCAAGCTCCTGGAAGAGGAACTGGAATCGGTCGAAGAGCTGCGCCGGGTCGAATACGCGATCATGATGTTCGTCCTGCTGATGGTCAGCGCCGCGGTCATCTATGGGCGCAAGATCAGGCGCGAGATGGAGGCGCAGGCGGTCGAACGGGAGGGCTACCTCGCCGTGCTGCGCGAGAGCGAGCTGCAGTTCCGCCAGCAGGCGTCACTGCTGGACAAGGCCCAGGATGCCATCGTCGTTTACGGGATGGACCAGCGCATCCTCTACTGGAACAAGAGTGCCGAGCGCCTCTACGGTTATTCCAAGGAAGAGGCACTTGGCAAATCGGCACAAGAACTGTTCCGCCAGGTCAATTCCTCGTTCGATGCCGCCAACGACAGCCTGATAGAAACCGGCGATTGGGTTGGCGAAGTCACCCTTCGACGCCGCGATGGTTGCACCGTCACCCTCGAGAGCCACCGGACCCTGGTGCGCGACGACAATGGCCAACCCCAATCCGTGCTGTCGATCAATACCGACATCACCCACCGCAAGGTGGCCGAGCAGGAGGTCAAGCGCCTGGCCTTCTACGACCAGCTGACCGGACTGGCCAACAGGCGGCTCATGCTTGACCGGCTGCAGCACGTGCTGGCGGCCAGCTCACGCAGCCTGCATACCAGCGCGGTGATTCTCATCGACCTGGATAACTTCAAGGCGCTGAACGACACCCTGGGGCACGACAGGGGCGACATGCTGCTGCGGCAGGTTGCGCTGCGCCTGACCAGCTGCATACGCGAGAGCGACACGGTGGCGCGCCTTGGTGGCGATGAGTTCGTCGTCCTGCTGGAAAATCTCAGCGAGAATCCACCAGAGGCGGCGTTCCAGGCCAAGTCGATCGGCGAAAAGATCCTCAGGTCGCTGAACATTTCCTACCAACTGGATGGCTACGAGCACCACAGCACCCCCAGTCTCGGCATCGCCCTGTTCCAGGGGCAGTTGAACACCGTGGACGACATCATCAAGCGCGCCGACCTGGCGATGTACCGGGCCAAGGCAGCCGGCCGGAATACCTTGTGTTTCTTCGATCCGGAAATGC
Source organism: Metapseudomonas cellulosilytica (assembly GCF_049334135.1). Taxonomy (NCBI): domain Bacteria; kingdom Pseudomonadati; phylum Pseudomonadota; class Gammaproteobacteria; order Pseudomonadales; family Pseudomonadaceae; genus Metapseudomonas; species Metapseudomonas cellulosilytica. Next base: position 26,834 of record NZ_JBHZGN010000025.1, read on the forward strand.
AGGCGGTGGCCACCGCGCGCGCCAGACTCGAAGCCGATCTGCGCCAGGGCCTGCAGAGCAAGGAGCTGTTGCTCTATTTCCAGCCGCAGGTGAATTGCGATGGCCGGGTCATCGGGGCAGAGGCCCTCATGCGCTGGCAGCATCCGGAACGCGGGATCGTGCTGCCGGCGGAATTCATCCCACTGGCCGAGGAAACCGGGCTGATCCTGCCGTTGGGCCGCTGGGCCCTGCAATCCGCCTGTGCCCAACTGGTCGCCTGGGCAAGGCAACCGGAAACCGCCCGCTTCGTCATGGCCGTGAATGTCAGCGCCCGGCAGTTCCACCATCCGGACTTCGTCGAGGAAGTGCTGGAGGTGCTGAGGTGCACGGGGGCCGACCCGAAGAAATTGAAACTGGAACTGACCGAAGGCCTGCTCATCGAGGATGTGGAAAGCACGGTCGCCAAGATGATCCGGCTGAAGGATATCGGCATCGGCCTTTCCCTGGACGATTTCGGCACCGGTTATTCGTCGCTCTCCTACCTCAAGAGCCTGCCGCTGGATCAGCTCAAGATCGACCAGTCCTTCATCAGGGATGTGCTGATCGACCCCAACGATGCCGCCATCGCCTGCGCAATCGTGAGCCTGAGCCAGATCCTCGGTCTTTCGGTGATCGCCGAAGGCGTGGAGACCGAGGCCCAGCGCACCTTCCTGATGAACCATGGCTGCCAGACCTTCCAGGGCTTCCTGTTTTCGCCGCCACTTACGGCCGAGCAGTTCAGGAAGTACGTGCATGAACGCCTGATGGCCGCGCACTGATCGGCCGGGGGCCGGGCTCGACCCTCGGTGCGCGCAGCGCACCCTACTCTGTCGCTCCATTCAAACCACTGATGTCTACTGAAGCTGTTCCAGGGTCGGAATGTGCAGTGTGCTGTCGTCGCCGAGCAGCCATGCCCGATTGAGTTCGGCGCAGGTGTGCAGGTATTCGGCGACCAGGGTTATCCGCTTGAGCCGGCGCAAGTCCTCGCTGTAGTAGATCCAGAACTGGCGGGTGACCTCCAGCTCGTCCGGCAGCACCGCCTGCAGGCGCGGGTCGCCGGCCACCAGGAAGCTCGGCAGGATGGCCAGCGCCTTCCCCTGCAAGGCCGCCTGGTACTGGGCGATCACGCTGGTGCTGCGTAGCTGGCTCACGGCGCCCGGCAGCAGGTCGTTCAGGTAAAGCAGCTTGGGGCTGAAGGCCAGATCCTCGACGTAGGTGATGAAGGGATGGCCGGCCAGGTCTTCACGGCGCTCGATCGGCGGATGCCTTTCCAGGTACTCGGGGGCGGCGTAGAGGCGCAGGCGGTAGTCGCAGAGCTTGGAACAGACGTAGGGCCCACGCTCCGGACGTTCGAGGGTGATGGCGATGTCCGCCTCGCGGCGTGACAGGCTGACGAAGTGCGGCACCGGCAGGATATCGGCGGAGATGTGCGGATAGCGCTCCAGGAAGCGGCTCATCTGCGCCGTCACGAAGTAGGAACCGAAGCCTTCGGTGCAACCGATCCGCACATGGCCGGACAGCCCCAGGCGGGTGCCGGACACCTGCTCGCAAGCGGCCTGCAGCGTGCTTTCCAGCGTCTCGGCATGCCCCAGCAGACGCTGGCCTTCCACCGTGAGCACGAACCCCGCGGCGCGTGATTTCTCGAACAGCAACGCACCCAGTGCCTGCTCCAGGGCACGCACGCGCCGCGACACCGTGGTGTAGTCGACGCCCAGGCGACGCGCCGCTCCGGTGGCGGTACGGGTGCGGGCGACTTCCAGGAAGAAACGGAGATCGTCCCATTTCACCTGATCAAGGTTGGGACTTTTTTGCATGTCCATCAGGATTTTTTGTCTGTTCATTGGTGGATGGATGCCTACATATACTCACAGCCATCGCCCCAGCCAAGAGATTTTTTTCGCGGCCGGGCCAGCCCCTCAGCCAACAAGAACCAAGGGCTACCCGCATGAGCGCATGCTTGATTTCCGGCTTTGCTGCCGGGCACATGCCTTGCCGGCGCGCCGCCTCGCAGGCGGTGCCCCGATCATGGATGAACGCTGCCGGCGCTGCCGCGCCCTGCCCTTGGGCCATCCATCACCTGCTGGCCCCCGGAGGGGCCGGCAGCCACTGACGACCCTTCCCACACTCGAACAGTGACGACGAACTTGGCGACGCCCCGACCGGGGCGCTGCCGGGAATGCCGCACGCCCGAAAAGGGCGGCGGAGAAAGGCATCGACAACAACAACTAAAGCGGAGCCCGACATGACACCCCACCACTCCCCCGACTCGCCGGCCTACGAACGCATCCGGTCCAATCCCAAGTTCCAGCGCCTGGCCCGCCAGCGCGCGCTGCTCGCCTGGTCCCTCAGCGCCCTGGTGCTGGGGGTTTACTACCTCTTCATCCTGCTGGTGGCCTTCGTCCCCGGCTGGCTGCACCTGCCGCTGTATGAGGGCAGCCACCTCAGCCGCGGCATCCCGGTGGGCGCCGCCATCATCATCCTCTCCTGGCTGCTGACCGCCTGGTACGTGCGCCACGCCAACACCCGCTTCGACAGCCTCAGCGCGGAAATCCTCGAGGAGCACCAAGCATGAAAGCGCGTCTCGCCCCAGCCGCCCTCCTCGCCCTGGCGCCGCTCTGCAGCTTCGCCGCCCCCATCACCGCCGAGAAGCAACCGCTGAACCTCACCGCCATCGGCATGTTCTTCGTCTTCGTCCTCGCCACCCTGGCGATCACCTGGTGGGCCGCCCGCCGCACCCGTTCCACCGCCGACTTCTACACCGCCGGCGGCGGCATCTCCGGCTTCCAGAATGGCCTGGCGATCGCCGGCGACTACATGTCGGCGGCCACCCTGCTGGGGCTGTCGAGCATGGTATTCGCCAAGGGTTATGACGGCTTCGTCTACATCATCGGCTTCTTCGTCGGCTGGCCCATCGTCACCTTCCTGATGGCCGAGCGCCTGCGCAACCTCGGCCGCTACACCTTCGCCGACATCGTCTCCTACCGCCTGGATCAGGTGCGCGTGCGCAGCTTCGCCGCCCTCGGCTCGCTGACCGTGGTCTGCTGCTACCTGATCGTGCAGATGGTCGGCGCCGGCCAGCTGATCAAACTGCTGTTCGGCCTGGACTACCAGATGGCCGTGGTGGTGGTCGGCGTGCTGATGCTGGTCTACGTGATCTTCGGCGGCATGATCGCCACCACCTGGGTGCAGATCACCAAGGCCGTGCTGCTGCTCGCCGGCGGCACGACCCTGGTGCTGATGGCCATGAGCGAATTCGGCTTCAGTTTCGAGGAGCTGGCGGGCAGGGCCGTCGCCGTGCATGCCAGCGGGGCGAAGATCATGGGGCCGGGCACCTTGCTGGCGGACCCGATCAGCGCGGTGTCGCTGTCCCTCGGCCTGGTGTTCGGCATCGCCGGCCTGCCACATATCCTGATGCGCTTCTTCACCGTGCCCAACGCCAAGGAAGCCCGCCGCTCGGTGCTGTTCGCCACGCTGTTCATCGGCTTCTTCTTCCTGGTGGTCTGCGTGCTCGGCTACACCGCCATCGTCATCGTCGGCACCGACCCGCAGTACTTCGTCGACGGCAAGCTCGGTGGCGCCCTGGTCGGCGGCGGCAACATGGTCGCCATGCACCTGGCCCAGGCGGTAGGCGGCAACCTGTTCCTCGGCTTCCTCTCCGCCGTGGCCTTCGCCACCATCCTCGCGGTGGTCGCCGGCCTCGCCCTGGCCGGCGCCTCGGCCATCTCCCACGACCTCTACGCCACCGTGCTGAAGAAGGGCCAGGCCAGCGAGAAGGACGAGATGCGCGTATCGCGCCTGGCCACCGTGGTCATCGGCGTGATCGCCATCGCCCTGGGCATCCTCTTCGAGCAGATGAACATCGCCTTCCTCGTCGGCCTGACGTTCGGCGTCGCCGCCTCGGCCAACTTCCCGGTGCTGATCATGGCCATGTACTGGCCGGGGCTGACCACCCGCGGCGCCCTCTGGGGCGGGCTGACCGGCCTGGTCAGCGCCCTCGCCCTGGTCATCTGCGGGCCTGCGGTGTGGGTCGGAGTGCTGGGCCATGCCAAGGCCCTGTTCCCCTACGACCAGCCGGCGCTGTTCTCCATGCCACTGGCCTTCGCCGTGATCGTGCTGGTCTCCAGCCTCGACCGCAGCGCCCGTGCCAGCCGCGAGCGCGCCGCCTACGCCGACCAGTCCGTCCGTGCCCAGACCGGCCTGGGCGCGGCGGCGGCCAGCAGCCACTGATCGGTCGCGTTTTCCGGGCGCGCCCCTGGCTCCTTTGGGACGCGCCCTTTTTCACTTTCCCGCAGTCCCTGCCGGCTCCCCGGAGCCGGTACGGCAGCGATTCGTCAATACAAACAGAGGCAAGCATGAAGCTCACCCCCCTCACCTCCGGCCTGCTGCTCGGCGGCGGCGCCCTGCTACTCACCACCTCCGCCAGCGCCGAGTTCATCAAGGACAGCAAGGCCAGCCTGGAGCTGCGCAATTTCTACTTCAACCGCGACTTCCGCCAGGCCAACGCGCCCCAGAACAAGGCCGAGGAATGGGCCCAGGGCTTCCTGCTGCGCTATGAGTCGGGCTTCACCGAAGGCTCCGTCGGCGTGGGCGTCGACGCCATCGGCCTGCTCGGCGTCAAGCTGGATTCGAGCCCCGACCGCGCCGGCTCCGGCCTGCTGAAGCGCGACCGCGAGGCACCCAAGCGCGCCCAGGACGAGTACGGCGAACTCGGCCTGACCGCCAAGCTGCGCGCCTCGAAAAGCACCCTCAAGCTCGGCACCCTGCTGCCCAAGGTGCCGGTGCTGCTGGCCAACGACTCGCGCCTGCTGCCGCAGACCTTCAAGGGCGGCCAGCTGAATTCCCTGGAGCTCGACGGCCTGACCTTCGATGCCGGCCACCTGCGCCAGGTCAACCAGCGCGATTCCTCCGACTACGAGGACCTGAGCATCACCACCGTCGGCGTGAAGAACATCCGCGCACGCCAGGCCACCAGCGATGCCTTCGACTTCGCCAACCTCAGCTACAAGTGGAACGACCGCCTCACCACCGGTTACGGCTTCGGCCGCCTCGACGACTTCTACCGCCAGCACATGCTGACCCTGAACCACCTGCTGCCGCTGGGCGATGGCCAGAGCCTGAAGAGCGACCTGCGCTTCGCCCGCTCCAGCGACGAGGGCGGCAGCAACGTCGACAACCAGGCCTTCGGCGCGCTGTTCACCTATGGCATCGGCGGCCATGCCTTCGGCCTCGGCTACCAGCGCATGAGCGGCGACACCGGCTTCGCCTACGTCAATGGCAGCGATGCCTACCTGGTGAACTTCGTGCAGATCAGCGACTTCGCCAACCGCGAGGAACGCTCCTGGCAGGCCCGCTACGACTACAACTTCGCCGCCGTGGGGATTCCCGGGCTGACCTTCATGACCCGCTACCTGTCCGGCGACGACATCGAACTGGGCGCGGGTCGGTCAGCAGGCAAAGAGTGGGAGCGCGACACCGACCTCGCCTACGTGGTGCAGAGCGGACCGCTGAAGAACCTCGGGCTCAAATGGCGCAACGCCACGCTGCGCTCGACGAACTTCGGCAATGACCTGGACGAGAACCGCCTGATCCTCAGCTACACCCTGCCGCTCTGGTAAGGCAGCCTGTGGGGGCGATTCAAGCACTGAGCGGACCGCGGTTCGCCCAGTCGGCCTTCGGATTTCATCCAGCTCACCTACTGCCGCATAGCCCCTCGTAGGATGGGTGGAGCTTGCGATACCCATCAGCCCTGTCCGCATGGGTATCGCTCCGCTCCACCCATCCTACGAACTACACGGCCGGTAAGCCCGAGCGATGGCCTTGTGGGGGCGATTTCAATCGCTGAGCGGACCGCAGGTTCGCCCCTTCGACCCTGAAGGGGGCGGCTTCGCCGCTCTTCGCGAAAGACCGAGCCAGCCTGAGACCTCCCTCTCCCCCGCCCCTCTCCCAGAGGGAGAGGGGTGACTCGCGCCGGATGTGAATGAGCCGGCCGACCACCCCAGCCATGATTTTTTTGCACATCGCACCGGTTTTTCTGCGCGTTCTTATTTGATTTGCGCATGCCTATACTCAACTCACCAACCCGGCCACCAGCCGGAAAGACCCTACAAAAACAATCAAGGGCACGCACCATGAATCACAACAGCCTTCCTTTCCTCGCCGCCCGTGACTTCCTGCTGGCCAACCGCACCGACTACGACACCGCCGTACGCGATTTCCGCTGGCCGCAACTCACCGAGTTCAACTGGGCGCTGGATTACTTCGATGGCATGGCCAAGGACAACCAGGCCACCGCGCTGTGGATCGTCGAGGAAGACGGCAGCGAGCGCCGCTACAGCTTCCAGGAGCTGGCGGAGCGCTCCAACCGCGTCGCCAACCATCTGCGTGCCCTGGGCGTAAAGCGCGGCGAGCGCATCCTGATGATGCTGGGCAATGACATCGCCCTGTGGGAAACCATGCTGGCCGCCTTCAAGCTGGGTGCCGTGGTGATCCCCGCCACCGCCCTGCTCACCCCCGAAGACCTGCGTGACCGCATCGAGCGCGGCCATGTCCGCCACCTGGTGGTGGGCAGCGCCAACCTGGAGAAATTCAACGGCTTGGCCGAAGGCTGTACCCGCATCAGCGTCGGCCTCGGCGCCCCGGGCTGGACGCCCCACGAAGCGGCCCTGGAACACTCCGCCGAATTCGCGGCCGATGGCGTCACCCTCGCCACCGATCCGATGCTCCTCTACTTCACCTCCGGCACCACCTCCAAGCCGAAGATGGTGCTGCACAGCCACCAGAGCTACCCGGTCGGCCACCTCTCCACCATGTACTGGATCGGCCTCAAGCCCGGCGACCTGCACCTGAACATTTCCTCGCCCGGCTGGGCCAAGCACGCCTGGAGCTGCTTCTTCGCCCCGTGGAACGCCGGCGCCTGCATCTTCATCCACAACACCTCGCGCTTCAGCGCCCTGGCCCTGCTCGGCGTGCTGGAACGCTATGGCGTGACCAGTCTCTGCGCGCCGCCCACCGTCTGGCGCATGCTGATCCAGGAAGACCTGGCCAGCTACCGTGGTCGCCTGTGCCTGCGCGAACTGGTGGGTGCCGGCGAGCCACTCAACCCGGAGATCATCGAGCAGATCCAGCACGCCTGGGGCCTCGACCTGCGTGACGGCTTCGGCCAGTCGGAAACCACCGCCCTGGTCGGCAACACCCCCGGCCAGAAGCTCAAGCCCGGCTCCATGGGGCGTCCGCTGCCCGGCTACCGGGTGACCATGCTCGACCCCGACGGCCAGCCCGGCAACGAGGGCGAAGTGGCCCTGCCGCTGGACGTGCGCCCGCTGGGGCTGATGCTCTGCTACGAGGACAGCCCGGAGAAAACTGCCGAAGTCATGCGTGACGGCTACTACCGCACCGGCGACACCGCGCAGATCTGCGAGGACGGATACATCACCTTCGTCGGCCGCGCCGATGACGTGTTCAAGGCGTCCGACTACCGCATCAGCCCGTTCGAGCTGGAAAGCGCCCTGATCGAACACCCCTCGGTGATGGAAGTAGCCGTGGTGCCCAGCCCAGACCCGGTGCGCCTGGCGGTGCCCAAGGCCTTCCTGATCCTGGCCCATGACGAACCCGGCAGCGCCGAACTGGCCTGCAACATCCTGGCGTTCGCCCGCGAACACCTGGCGCCGTACAAGCGTGTGCGCCGCATCGAGTTCGTCAGCGAGCTGCCCAAGACCATCTCTGGAAAGATTCGCAGGGTGGAATTGCGGCAGATCGAAGTCCAGCGCCGCCAGGGCGATACCCGCGGGCCGCTGGAGTTCTTCGAAGAAGACTTCCCGCAGCTCAAGGGCTGACACCGGGCCGGTACGCCGGCCCCTCGCGACACCCCCGAAAACCCGACCACTCGGACCCTAGCACCGAGGGGCCTCACTCGACCCAACGAAAGCAGGCAGGACCCGCAAATGACCTCTTCCAGCGTTCCCAGCGTCAAGCTGCTCATCAACGGCGAATTCGTCGAGTCGCGCACCACCGAGTGGCGCGATGTGGTCAACCCGGCCACCCAGGAAGTCCTGGCCCGCGTGCCCTTCGCTACCCAGGACGAAATGGCCGCTGCCGTCGCCGCCGCCCAGGAAGCCTTCAAGACCTGGCGCAAGACCCCCATCGGCGCCCGCGCGCGCGTCTTCCTCAAGTACCAGCAGCTGATCCGCGAAAACATGAAGGAGCTGGCCGCCCTGCTCACCGCCGAACAGGGCAAGACCCTGCCGGACGCCGAAGGCGACATCTTCCGTGGCCTGGAGGTCGTGGAGCACGCCGCCAACATCGGCACCCTGCAAATGGGTGAACTGGCCAACAACGTCGCCAGCGGGGTGGACACCTACACCCTGCTGCAACCGATCGGCGTGTGCGCCGGCATCACCCCCTTCAACTTCCCGGCGATGATCCCGCTGTGGATGTTCCCCATGGCCATCGCCTGCGGCAACACCTTCGTCCTCAAGCCCTCCGAGCAGGACCCGCTGGTGACCATGCGCCTGGTCGAGCTGGCCCTGGAAGCCGGCGTACCGAAAGGCGTGCTGAACGTGATCCATGGCGGCGTCGATGCGGTGAACCTGCTCTGTGACCACCCGGATATCAAGGCCGTGTCCTTCGTCGGCTCGACCAAGGTCGGCACCCACGTCTACAACCGCGCCACCGCCAACGGCAAGCGCGCCCAGTGCATGATGGGCGCCAAGAACCACGCCATCGTCCTGCCCGACGCCCACAAGCAACAGACCCTCAACAACCTGCTCGGCGCCTCCTTCGGCGCTGCCGGCCAGCGCTGCATGGCCCTGCCGGTGGTGATCCTGGTCGGCGAGGCACAGACCTGGCTGCCGGAGCTGGTGGAAAAGGCCAAGACCCTCAAGGTCAACGCCGGCGTCGAGCCGGGCACCGACATCGGCCCGGTGGTTTCCTGCGCCGCCCTGGATCGCATCAGCGGCCTGATTGCCACCGGCATCGCGGAAGGTGCCAAGCTGGAACTGGACGGTCGCAACCCGAGCGTGCCCGGCTACCAGGATGGCAACTTCGTCGGCCCGACCCTGTTCTCCGGTGTGACCGCCGAGATGACCATCTACCGCGAAGAAATCTTCGGCCCGGTCCTTTGCGTGGTGAACGCCGCCACCCTGGACGAGGCCATCGCCTTCATCAACGCCAACCCGAACGGCAACGGCACCGCCCTCTTCACCCGCTCCGGCGCCGCCGCGCGGCACTTCCAGGAAGAGATCGATGTGGGCCAGGTGGGCATCAACGTACCGATCCCGGTGCCGGTCCCGCTGTTCTCCTTCAGCGGTTCGCGCGCCTCCAAGCTGGGCGACCTCGGCCCGTACGGCAAGCAGGTGGTGCTGTTCTACACCCAGACCAAGACCATCACCCAGCGCTGGTTCGACGAGAGCGACGTCGGCGGCGCCGTGAACACCACCATCACCCTGAAATGACCCCTCCGGGCCGGCGCGTCGCGCCGGCCCGCCTGGAGCAACGCCATGGAATTCGAAACCCTGCTGGTCTCGGTGCAGGAGCGCGTCGGCCTGATCACCCTGAATCGGCCCAAGGCGCTCAACGCCCTCAACACGCAGCTGATCAGCGAACTGAACCAGGCCCTCGACCGCCTGGAGGCCGATCCCGATGTCGGCTGCCTGGTCATCACCGGTTCGACCAAGGCCTTCGCCGCCGGCGCCGACATCAAGGAGATGTCCGCCTTCGGCTTCCCGCAGATCTACCTGGATGACTTCTTCGCCGCCGCCGACCGCATCGGCGCCCGGCGCAAGCCCCTGATCGCCGCAGTCGCCGGCTACGCCCTGGGCGGCGGCTGCGAACTGGCGCTGATGTGCGACTTCATCTACGCCGCCGACAACGCCCGCTTCGGCCTGCCGGAACTGACCCTGGGGGTGATCCCCGGCATCGGCGGCACCCAGCGCCTGACCCATGCCCTGGGCAAGGCCAAGGCCATGGAGCTCTGCCTCACCGGCCGCCAACTGACCGCCGAGGAAGCCGAGCGCGCCGGCCTGGTGGCCCGCGTACTGCCGGCCGACAGCCTGCTGGACGAAACCCTGGTCGTGGCCCGCGGCATCGCCGCCAAGTCACTGCCCGCCGCGATGATGACCAAGGAGTGCGTCAACCGCGCCTTCGAATTGGGCCTCGCCGAAGGCGTGCGCTTCGAACGGCGGCTGTTCCATTCGCTGTTCGCCAGCGCCGACCAGAAGGAAGGCATGAACGCCTTCGTCGAAAAGCGCGCCCCCCACTTTAACCACCGCTGACCGAATTTCCCGGCCCCACTTCAAGAGGACGCCAACATGCATATCGGATTCCTTGGCCTCGGCAACATGGGCGGCCCCATGGCCCGCAACCTACTGAAAGCCGGCCACAGCCTCACCGTATTCGATCCCTCGCCGCTGGCCACCGCCGCCCTGGTGGAGCTCGGTGCCCGCGTGGCCCACAGCCCGGCGGAAGTCGCCCGCGACGGTGTCGCGGCGATCATCACCATGCTGCCCACCGCGGCTCACGTGAAGCAGGTCTACCTCGGCCAGGACGGCCTGCTGGCCAACATTGGCAAGGGCGCGCTGCTGATCGACAGCTCCACCATCGACCCGCTGAGCGCCCGTGAGGTCGCCAAAGCCGCCGCCGCCCAGGGCAATCCCATGCTCGATGCCCCGGTCTCCGGCGGCACCGGCGGCGCCGCGGCGGGCACCCTGACCTTCATGGTCGGCGGCACCGCCAGCGCCTTCGACCAGGCGCAGCCGATACTCGCCGCCATGGGCAGGAACATCGTCCACTGCGGCGACACCGGCAACGGCCAAGTGGCGAAGATCGCCAACAACATGCTGCTGGGCATCTCCATGGTCGGCGTCGCCGAAGCCATGGCCCTGGGCGTCTCCCTCGGGATGGACGCCAAAGTTCTGGCCGGCATCATCAACACCTCCAGCGGCCGCTGCTGGAGCTCGGAAATCAACAACCCCTTCCCCGGCGTGCTGGAGAATGCCCCGGCCTCCCGCGGCTACAGCGGTGGCTTCGGTACCGACCTGATGCTCAAGGACCTGGGCCTGGCCACCGAGGCCGCGCGCCACGCGAAACAGCCGGTGGTGCTCGGCGCCGCGGCCCAGCAGCTCTACCAGACCTTCAGCCTGCAAGGGCATGGCGGCCTGGACTTCTCCGCGATCATCAACCTGTTCCGTCGGGAAGCCTGAGCATGAGCGAGCACGAGGCACCGGTCCTGGCCAGCGTGCGCAACCACGTCGGCCACCTCACCCTCAACCGCCCGACCGGGCTGAACGCCCTGACCCTGCCCATGGTGCGCCTGCTGCATCGGCATCTGTGGGCCTGGGAGCTGGACCCGGACATTGTCGCGGTGGTGATCCGCGGCGCCGGCGAGAAGGCCTTCTGTGCCGGTGGCGACATCCGCATGCTCTACGAGAGCCATGCGGCCGGCGACAACCAGCACGAGCTGTTCCTCGAAGAGGAATACGCCCTGGACGAGTACCTGCACGGTTACGCCAAGCCGGTGCTGGCGCTGATGGACGGTTTCGTCCTCGGCGGCGGCATGGGCCTGGCCCAGTCCGCCTCGCTGCGGGTCATCACCGAGCGCACACGGATGGGCATGCCGGAAGTCGGCATCGGCTTCTTCCCGGATGTCGGCGGCAGCTACTTCCTGCCGCGCCTGCCGGGTGAACTGGGCGTCTACCTCGGTGTCACCGGTCGCCATGTGCGTGCCGCCGACGCGCTCGATGCCGGGCTGGCCGATTACTGCCTGCCCAGTGAACGCCTTGCTGATCTCGACCGCGCACTGGACAGCCTGAGCTGGAGCTACGCCCCTCGGGAGAACCTCCACCAGTTGCTGGCTGGCCTGGCCACCGAGCGTATTCCGGGTTCGGAGCTCAAGGCGTTCCGCCAGGCCATCGACCGGCATTTCGCCCTGCCCGACATCGCGGCCATTCGTCAATCGCTGCAGGCCGAGCACAGTCCGGAGTTCCGCGACTGGGCCGAGGAAACCCTCCGTCTGCTGGACAGCCGCTCACCGCTCGCCATGGCGGTGACCCTGGAACTGCTGCGCCGCGGCCGCCACCTGCCCCTGGCCGACTGCTTCGCCCTGGAGCTGCACCTGGACTACCAGTGGTTCGACAAGGGCGACCTGATGGAGGGCATCCGTGCCCTGATCATCGACAAGGACAAGAACCCGCGCTGGAACCCGCCGACCCTGGCGGAACTGACGCAACAACGGGTGCTGTCCTTCTTCAGCGGCTTCCAGGCCGCGACCGGCAAACCCCTTCGCACTGCCTGACGGCACCAGCCTGCGGGAGATACGCACGATGCACGATATCGAACTCACCGAAGAACAACGCATGATCCGCGACATGGCGCGGGAATTCGCTCGCGCCGAAGTCGCCCCCCGCGCCCAGGCCTGGGAGAAGGCCGGCTGGATCGACGACGACCTGGTACGGCAGATGGGCGAGCTGGGCCTGCTCGGCATGGTGGTGCCCGAAGAATGGGGCGGCACCTACATCGACTACGTCGCCTACGCCCTGGCGGTGGAGGAAATCTCCGCCGGCGACGGCGCCCTCGGCGCGCTGATGAGCATCCACAACTCCGTCGGCTGCGGGCCGCTGCTCAAGTACGGCAGCGAGACGCAGAAGGACCGCTGGCTGGCGGAACTGGCCAGTGGCGCCGCCATCGGCTGCTTCTGCCTCACCGAACCCCAGGCCGGCTCGGAAGCGCACAACCTGCGCACCCGCGCCGAACTCAAGGACGGCCACTGGGTGCTGAACGGCGCCAAGCAGTTCGTCAGCAACGGCAAGCGGGCGAAGCTCGCCATCGTCTTCGCGGTGACCGATCCGGAACTGGGCAAGAAAGGCCTGTCGGCTTTCCTGGTGCCCACCGACACCCCCGGCTTCGCGGTCGACCGCAGCGAGCACAAGATGGGCATCAAGGCCTCCGACACCTGCGCGGTGACCCTCAGCGACTGCCGCATTCCGGAAGCGAACCTGCTGGGCCAGCGCGGCAAGGGCCTGGCCATCGCCCTGTCCAACCTCGAAGGCGGGCGCATCGGCATCGCCGCCCAGGCACTCGGCATCGCCCGGGCGGCGTTCGAGGCGGCGCTTGGCTATGCGCGGGAGCGGGTGCAGTTCGGCAAGCCGATCATCGAGCACCAGAGCATCGGCAACCTGCTGGCGGACATGCAGGTCCGCCTCAACGCCGCGCGCCTGATGATCCTCCATGCCGCCCGCCTGAAGAGCGCCGGCCTGCCCTGCCTCTCGGAAGCGTCCCAGGCCAAGCTGTTCGCCTCGGAGATCGCCGAGCAGGTGTGCTCCAGCGCCATCCAGGTCCACGGCGGCTACGGCTACCTGGAGGACTACCCGGTGGAGAAGCACTACCGCGATGCCCGCATCACCCAGATCTACGAAGGCTCCAGCGAAGTGCAACGCCTGCTCATCGCGCGCGAGCTGGCCAATTACCAACTCTGAGCCACCCACGCTTTCCGGGCGCCCCCTGTTCCAAGGGTCGCCCGGTTTTTTTGCTGACTCCGGCGCGCAGGGCGCTGTCACTCGTGGCCACGGAAGCCAACCGGGATTTGCGGTATTTTTAGCTGTCCCCTCCGGAGCCACGCATGGAACTGCATATCGTCATCCAGGGCAGCAAGGATCTGTCCGGGCAGCTGTACCGCCAGTTGCGCGAAGCCATCGAGTCAGGCCGCCTGAAGGCGGGTACCCGGCTGCCGCCGAGCCGCCTGCTCGCCGAACAACTGGGCATCTCGCGCAAGACGGTGTCCGACACCTACACCCTGCTCACCTACGACAACCTGCTCACCGGCAAGGTGGGCTCCGGTACCTTCGTCAATGCCCAGGCCGCCGGCCAGGGCCGCAAGCAGGGCCATGAGTCCCTCGCCAGTGCGGCGATCATTTCCAAGTGGCGCAACATCTCCACGTCCCTGGGCCATCCCCCGATGGACGCGATACTGCGCTACGACTTCATCGGCGGCGCCACCAACAAGAGCCAGTTCCCCCAGGACGACTGGCGCCGCTGCGCCCAGCATGCCCTGCGGCAGACGGCCAAGTCCCGTGGGCTCTACAGCCAGCCGGCGGGACTGCCTGCCCTGCGCGACGCCATTGCCCGGCACGTGGCCTTTTCCCGGGGCGTGCGCTGCAACGCGGAAGATGTGGTGGTGTGCCACGGTGCCCAGCAGGCCCTCGATCTGCTCGCCCGGGTGCTGATCGAACCCGGCTGCAGCGTCGCGGTCGAGGACCCCGGCTACCCGCCGGCGCGCCAGCTGTTCGCCGCCCAGGGTGCCGAGGTGATCGGCGTGCCGGTGGATGCCGAAGGCATATGCGTCGAAGCCATTCCCGAGCATGTGCGGCTGATCTACGTGACCCCTTCGCACCAGTTCCCCCTCGGCATGCCCATGAGTCAGGCGCGGCGCGAGGCGCTGCTGGACAAGGCGCTGCGCATCGGTGCGGTGATCATCGAGGACGACTACGACTGCGAATTCCGCTACGAAGGCCGACCCACCGAGACATTGCAGAGCCTCGACAGCCAGGGCGCGGTGGCCTACGTCGGCACCTTCTCCAAGTCCCTGCTGCCGGAGTTGCGCCTGGGCTACTGCATCCTTCCGCCGGCACTGATCGCAGCGGTCACCGCGGCCAAGCGATTGAGCGACTGGCACTGTTCCACCCTCACCCAGTGGACCCTGGCCAGGTTCATCGATGACGGCTGCCTGCTCAAGCACATCCGCCGTTGCCACGGCATCTACGCCAGCCGCCGGGAACGCCTCCTCGAACGTTTCAATGGCGACCTGGCGCGCTGGTTCGAACTGGTGCCCTCGGCAGCCGGTTTCCACCTCGCCGCCCTGGCCAGGGTGCCGGTGAACATCCCGCTACTGGTTGAGCTGACGCGCAAGGTGGATGTCGGCCTCTATCCACTGGCCGAGTTCTCCTACCAGCAACCCCCGCGCGATGGCCTGCTTCTCGGTTACGGCGCCATAGAAACCCTGGACCTGGACCCGGCGCTGGACCGCGTCCGGGATATCCTGGAGCAGATTGGCTAGCGACAAGGGCGGGAAGCACCTTTAGGAGCGATTTCAATCGCGAAGCAGGCCGCAGGCGTGCCCTGCTGGCGCCCATGGGGCCGCTTCGCAGGCCTTTCGCGAATGAATTCGCCCCAATTCGGATGGGTCGGGCGGCGTTCCGCGAGCTTGCGATACCCATCGACCGTGGCTGATGGGTATCGCTCCGCTCCACCCATCCTACGGGGCCAAGCCCCTTACAGGGGACAACGAAAAAAGGGCTGCACCAGGCAGCCCTTTTTCATTCAACCCGAAGGCTCAGCGACGATCCCGCCAGATGGTCTGCACGTTGAGGAATTCGCGCAGGCCGAAGTGGGACAACTCGCGGCCATAACCGCTCTTCTTCACGCCGCCGATGGGCACGCGTGGATCGGAGGCGGTGAAACCGTTGATGAACACCGCGCCGCTGACGATGCGGCGGGCCAGCTTCTGCGCCTTGGCCAGGTCGGTGGTCCAGAGCGCGCCGCCCAGGCCGAATTCGCTGTCGTTGGCCAGCTCCACGGCGTGCTCTGCGTCCTTGGCGACAATGAGCGAAGCCACCGGGCCGAAGATTTCCTTGCGGAAGGACGTCATGTCCGGCGTAACGTCCGCCAGCACGGTGGGCGCGTAATAGTTGCCCTCGCCCTCCAGCTTGTGGCCGCCCAGCAGCAGGGTCGCGCCCTCGGCCAGGGTGGCCTGGACCTGGCCATCCAGTTCGTCGCGCAGGTCGAAGCGGGCCATGGGGCCGACGTAGGTGGAGTCGGCCTGCGGATCGCCGATCTGCAGCGCGCTGACCGCTGCCACGAAGCGCTCGGTGAAGGCGTCGGCGATGGGCGCTTCGAGAATGATGCGCTTGGCGGCGATGCAAACCTGGCCGGCGTTGTTGAAGCGGCTGGCGACCGCGGCCTTCACCGCGGCATCCAGGTCGGCGTCGGCCAGGACGATGAAGGGGTCGGAGCCGCCCAGCTCCAGCACGCACTTCTTCAGCGCCGCACCGGCCTGGGAGGCGATCGCAGCACCGGCACCGACGCTGCCGGTCACCGCCACCATGGCGATGCGCGGATCAGCGATGGCCACGGAAACCAGCGGCGGCTCGACGTTGATCACCTCGAACACGCCTTCCGGCAGGCCGGCCTCGGCCCAGGCGGCGCCCAGCAGGCGCGCGCCGCCCATGACGTTCGGTGCATGCTTGAGCACGTAGCTGTTGCCGCCGAAGATGATCGGCACCGCGCCGCGCATCACCTGCCACACGGGGAAGTTCCAGGGCATCACGGCCAGCACCGGGCCCAGCGGCAGGTAGGCCACCACGGCCTTGTCTTCCTCCACCAGGGTCGGCTCGTCGGCCAGCATGGCCGGGCCATGCTCGGCGTACCACTCGCAGAGCTTGGCGCACTTCTCGATCTCGCCACGGGACTGGCTGATGGGCATGCCCATTTCGCTGGTGGTCATGCGCGCCATGGCCTCGGCATTGGCGCGCAGGGCCTTGGCCATGCGCAGCAGGGTTTCGGCGCGGGCCTCGACGCTGAACTGGCTCCAGGCCTCGAAACCACGCTGGGCACAGGCCAGGCTGGCGTCCAGGGCGGCGGCGTCCTGATACGGATAGCGGGCGATTTCTTCGCCCGTGGCGGGGTTCCGGGAAATGGCGGCGGGCTGAGTCATGCTGTCCTCGTCGTACGTGAGAGCCGGTCAGGGCTCGCGATCGGTGTTGCGGCGAACTTAAGGCAGCGACCGATTCACGTAAAACGAATAATCGAGAAGAAATTCTTCACGAAAAAAGAATGGGTGGCAGCAGGTCCCACCCTCCCCGGGCTCAGGCGCGGTGCGCCAGGCGACTCCGCCCGCCATGGCCCCGGGTCAGCGGCCAGCTGCGATGCTGCTCGTCCAGCGACTGGGTGGTGACCACATAGACCCGCTGTTCATGACCATGGCGCAGCAGCACGCATTGCAGCGACTTGCCGTCCTCCACCTGGAACCAGCGTGGCTCGCCGTCGCGGGTCACCTCCATGAATCGCGTTACCCGCGCCAGCACCGTGGCCGGGCTGTAGCGATCCCAGCCTTCGGGCAGCGAACCGTCGCCCAGCAACCAGCCGGTGGCCGGGAGTTCGCCACACTCCTGGCTGCGACGTCCCCAGGGAATCCACACCACCCCGCGTAGCGGGTCGTGGATGGGCAATGCCGCATCGGCGTCGGGGTACTGGATGAGCTGCCGGCTCCCTCCGGCCGTATACAGCCCGCTGACCTCCACTGCATGACACATGACTGCCTCCCCTAGCCGAAGCAATTGTCATAGTTGCCAGTACTGCTGGTTCAGGGCGGTTGGGAAAGCGCAGTTTCTTGTTGGCCCCTGCGCCTGAGTTTCGTGGCCCCGGAACAGGAGTCAAGAAGGCGCGGCGGCAGCCTTGACAGGAGGGCGAGAGACGCGACGAATCGCAATTGCGGACGTAATCTATGGAAATTCGCCAAGCAATTGTCAGAAGTTTGACCCTACAGCATTGGCGCATCGGCGTGCAGCCGGGCACGCCTGACAGGCGTTGGGCGGCCCCGACTGCCACGTCGCCTGAAAGCACCCGCAAAAAAACTGCGGGAGCGCTGTAACGCGCTCCCGTGTGCCTTGTCTCCTATTTCGAAGGCGCTGCTTCCCCTCCCCGACTAACCTGAGGGATGCTTCGCCACCTTTGGGCAACATGCCCTTGTCGACCCACAGAAACGGAGAGAACAACCATGAAAACCCCGACTGCCAGTGTCGTCTCTGCAACCGGCCTCGCCCTGGCGCTGAGCACCGCCCTCGGCCTGGCAATGGCGCCGATGAGCGCCCAGGCCGCCGACAAGGAGAAATGTTTCGGCGTCGCCATGAAAGGCAAGAACGACTGCGCCGCCGGCGCCGGCACCAGCTGCGCAGGCACCGCGAAGATGGACTTCGAGGGCAGCCACTGGAAATACGTGCCGGCCGGCAGCTGCGAGAAGACCGCCTCCCCCACCTCGCCCACCGGTTTTGGCCAGCTGCAGGCATTCAAGGAAGAGAAGAAAAGCTGATCGCCGCCGGCAGGAGCACTGACCATGACCCCTTCCCCACGTCCCCCCGCTCCTGCCGGACAGCTCCCGGCCCGGGCCGGCATCGGGCTAAAGTCCCAGCATTACCGGGACATCCTCGAAACCCGGCCGGCCCTCGGCTTCTTCGAAATTCACGCTGAGAACTACATGGTGGCGGGCGGCCCCTTCCACCATTACCTGGGCCTGATCCGCGCGGACTATCCGCTGTCGATCCACGGTGTCGGCCTTTCCATCGGCGCAGACCAGCCGCTGGATGCAGACCATCTGCAGCGCCTGGCCGCATTGCTGGCGTGCTATGAGCCGGAGTCCTTTTCCGAGCACCTCGCCTGGTCCACCCATGGCGACGTCTTCCTCAACGACCTGCTGCCCCTGGCCTACGACCAGGCCAGCCTGGAGCGGGTGTGCGGGCACATCGACCAGGTGCAGACACAACTGAAGCGCCGGATGCTGCTGGAAAACCCGGCCACCTACGTCGAATTCGAAAGTGCCGGGCTGGACGAAGCCGAGTTCATCGCCGAGGTGGTGAAGCGCACCGGCTGCGGGCTGCTGCTGGACCTCAACAACGCCTATGTGTCCTGCATCAACCACAACCGCGATGTCCGGACCTACCTGAATGCCCTCCCGCTGCACGCGGTCGGCGAGATTCACCTGGCGGGCTTCGCCGAGGACCGCGATGCCCTTGGCGCGCGCCTTTTGATCGACCAGCACGGCTCGGCGGTGGACGCCGCCGTCTGGGCGCTATACAGCGAAACCCTGCAACGCCTCGGCCCGCTGCCGACGCTGATCGAACGGGACAACGACATCCCGGCCCTGCGCATCCTGGTCGATGAAGCCGCGCGTGCCGACGCCCTGCTGCGCCAGGAGCGGGCCGCATGAACGCCGGTGCCTTCGCCAGCGCCCTGCTCGACCCGGAACTGCCCTGCCCGGCTGGCCTTCGCGCCTGGAACGGCTCCGATCCGGCACGGCGTTTCGCGGTCTACCGCAACAATGTGCTGGCCTCCCTCATCGCAGCCCTGGCCGATACCTTCCCGGTGGTGCGGCAACTGGTGGGCGCCGACTTCTTCCAGGCCATGGCCCGCCTCTATGTGCAGGCCAACCCGCCGCGTTCGCCGCTGCTGGCGTTCTATGGCGAGGACTTCCCCGGCTTCATCGCCGAATTCCCGCCGGCCGCGGGCCTGCCTTACCTCGCCGACCTGGCCCGCCTGGAACTGCTGCGGGTGCGCGCCTACCACGCCGTCGACCTGCCGCCCGTGGACAACGCCCGCCTCGCCGGTGTCCTCGGCGACCCGGAATTGCTCCCGGGCATGCGCCTGCTGCTGCACCCTTGCGTGGCGGCCTTAAGCTCGGAGTACGCCATCGCCTCCCTCTGGGCGGCCCACCAGGGGCTGCTGGAGATCGGCAGCGTCGAACCCACCCAGGCCGAATGCGCGCTGGTCCTGCGCAATGGCCTGGAGGTGGAAGTCAGCCGGGTCGGTCCGGGCGTCGTGGCATTCATCCAGGGCCTTGGCGCCGCAGTCCCGCTGGGGCAGGCGGTGGGCGCCGCCTTGTCCGTCGATGGCGGCTTCGACCTCGGCACCACCCTCGCGCAGCTCCTTGCGGGCGGCGCCATCACCCAGTTCGCCCTCGACAGCGAGAGACCGACACCATGAACGCGACCCTACCGATCCACTCCAGCCACCTGCCGGTAAAACTGGTGCTCCAGGGTATCGAGCTGTGCAAGCGCATCCCCTACGGCCTGTTGGCCTTCGTCGCGCGCTTCTCCATCGCGGCCACCTTCTGGAAGTCGGGCCAGACCAAGGTGGAGGGATTGGCCATCGACCTGGTGGACGGGACCTTCCAGCTGGGGCTGCCGCACCTCTCGGATTCGGCCGTCCCGCTCTTCGCCGAGGAATACAAGCTGCCCTTGCTCTCCCCGGAAATCGCCGCCCACCTGGCGGCCTTCGGCGAGCACTTCTTCCCGGTGCTGATCCTGTTCGGCCTGGCCACGCGTTTCTCGGCCCTGGCCCTGCTGGGCATGACCCTGGTGATCGAGATCTTCGTCTACCCCGACGCCTACCCGACCCACGGAGTCTGGGCCGCCTGCCTGTTGCTGCTGATCCGCGAGGGGCCGGGGATGCTCTCCATCGACCACCTGATTGCCCGGCGGTACCAGGCGTGATGTCTCTCGCACTTCTGTAGGGGCGAATGAATTCGCCCCTACAGAAGCGCTCTCACCCCATCGCACCGAGTCCGCTCTGCAGGATGGGTACTGACGGCCCCCGCTACACGCACCACCCTCTCAGTCGCAGTCTGACACCCGCCTGCCCATGACCTAGGCTTGCACAGGCAGCCTGGAAGAGTTCTGCAGGTTGGGGCAAGGAACGACAAGACAAGGGATTGGCCAACAAAGGGCAGGCCATTTGGTTGCCCGCAAAGATTCTCTGTTCGTACTTCGTGCAGTTCTTACTGATCAAAGGAGTGCAGTCATGGAGCAGCAGATTCCCGTTCACGAAAACCCCCGCATGAAATTACGCGGGGTGAATCTCGGCGGCTGGCTGGTTCTGGAGAAGTGGATGACCCCCAGCCTGTTCGAGGGATTGCAGGCCACCGATGAAACCACCTGGTGCGCCGAGATGGGCGAGCGTGCCGCGGACCGGTTGCGGCGACACTGGAACAGCTTCATCACCCGAGAGGATTTTGCCTGGCTGCACGAGCACGGCATCAATGCCGTGCGCATTCCACTGGGCCACTGGATCTTCGGCCCTGACTACCCCTACCACCCCAAATACGGCGAGAGCCGCTACCCCTTCGTCGAGGGCGGGATCGAGGTTCTCGACCGCGCCTTCACCTGGGCGGCCGAATTCCAGTTGCGGGTGGTCCTCGACCTGCACGCCGCGCCCGGCTGCCAGAACGGCTTCGATAACGGCGGCATCAAGGACATCTGCGAATGGCACACCGACGTGCAGTACCGCGACCACTCGCTGAGTGTGCTGGAACGCCTGGCCGAGCGTTACCACGACCACCCCAACCTGCACGCCATCGAGGTACTCAACGAGCCGCGCTGGGATGTCCCCACCGAGTACCTCAAAAGCTACAACCTCGACGCCTACCAGCGCATTCGCCGCCACTGCGAACCGGAGCGGGTCAGCGTGGTCTTCCATGACGGCTTCCGCTCCTTCGAGGAATACCTGGGCTTCATGCAGGCGCCGGAATTCGCCAACGTGGTGTTCGATCTCCATCGCTACCAGTGCTTCGAGCGCGGTGACATCGACAGCGATATCTACACCCACATCCACAAGGCCAGCGGCCAATGGAAAGCCGAAGCCGACGCGATCATCGGCCGGCTGGGATTACCGGCCTATTGCGGTGAGTGGAGCCTGGGCCTCGATCTGAAGGTGGTCTCGCTCTGGGCCGAAGGACCGTTCAACCACGCCCTGGAAAACATGGACAGCGTCCAGCAGGATATGGCCTACCGCGGCTACGCCGCCGCCCAGTTGCTGACCTTCGAGAAATACCTGGGCTGGTTCTTCTGGAGCTACAAGACCGAAACCACGCCGGCCTGGTGTTTCCGCGAGTGCGTCCGTCGCGGCTGGCTGCCCTCAACTTTTTCTTAGTGCACGAAGGGGCGTGCCGTAGCCGACGAACTGCTCCTGCGGCAAGTGATTGAGCAGGAGCCTGCGCTGGTAGTGCCGGTCGAGGCCGGTCTGGAAGCTGATGGCCATCAGCGTCGCCTCGGGCAGTTCGCGGTGCAGCATGTCCATCAGGTAGTCCTCGCCCTTGGACTCGTAGGCGCTGGCCGCCTCTTCGATGAACACCCAGGCGGGCTGCTGCAGGAACAACCGGGCTATGCCCAGCCGTTGCTGCGCGCGCAGCGGCAACACACTCTGCCAGTTGTCGACCTCGTCCAGGCGCGCCGCCAGCCAGGCGATCCCCGCGCATTCAAGGGCATGCTGCATGGCCACGCTGGTAAAGGTGCCGGCCGGCTGCGGGTAGCTCAGCGCCGAGCACAGGCTGCCGACCGGCAGGAACGGTCGCTGCGGCAGGAAGCAGATCGACGGGCCCGCCGGCAGCCGGACCTCGCCATGCCCCCACGGCCACAAGCCGGCGAGCACCTTGAACAGGCCGATGGTGACCGTCGGATCGCCGGAAATCAGCACCCGCTCGCCTGGCTGGATCACCACGTTGAGTCCCTCGATCAGGACCTGCCCGTCGGGGTTGGCGATACACAGGTCGCGCAGCACCAGTTCCGGCTTGTTCGACTGCACCAGGCTGATGCGGTCGGCTTGCGGTTCGGCAGCCAGTTCCTCGAGACCCAGCAGGTCGTTGTAGAGACTCATGACCCGGTCCGCGGACGCCCGGCAACGCGCGAGTTCGGCCAGGTTGTCGATGGGCCAGGAGAGCGCCGAGGTCAGTTGCTGGAAGGCCTGCGCCGCCTGCATCAACACGCCCAGGGTCATGCTGCCGGAAATGTACTGGGGCGCCATGACCAGGATCGGGAACACCGGTAGCAGCACACCATAGCCCGAGGAGAACGACACGATGCCGAGATAGGCCAGCGTCTGCCGATACCAGCGGTGGCCCAGTTCGGCGAAATGGGTGTTCGAACTCCTGCGCTCGGCATCTTCGCCCTGCATCAGCGCGATCGACTCGGAGCTTTCCCGCGCATGGGCCAGCCCGAAGCGGAAGTTCGCCTCCGCGGTCTGCAGCTTGTTGGTCGCCTTGATCAGCGGCCGCCCCAGCAGCAGGCCGAAGAAGGTGCCGGCCGCGGCGTAGGCCAGCGCCAGGATCACCATGTAGCCCGGCACCAGCAGGGCCGTGCCGGGCAGGTTCACGCTGCCGGTGACCGTCAGCAGGATGTCGGCAAAACTGCCGAATATCAGCAGCGAATAAACCAGTGAGTGAGTCAGGGAAATCGCGCTTTCGGTCACGACGTGGACGTCTTCGGCGATACGACCGTCCGGGTTGTCATGCTCACCTTCGGTCAACTGCAGCTGGTAGTGATGTCCGTGGGTCATCCACTTGTCGAGGACCTTCTCCGTCAGCCATTTGCGCCAGTCCAGTTGCAACCAGCGCTTGGTCCGCATGTGCAGCGCCGTGACGCCGACGGTCAGCAGCAGGATCACCACGAAGGTGCCGATCTGCATGATCAGGCGGTCCGGCGACTTCGCTTCCAGGGCATCGAAGAGCGCGCGGTTCCAGTAATTCATCCAGATCACCAGCGCGACCTGGGCCAGGGTGAGCAGCAACAACGCCAGGGTGAAACCGCGCACCTTCCACTTCTGTGCGCAATTCCAGTACGGCATGACCAGCCGCAGGAACTGCCAGTGCAGTTTCGGCGGTTGCCGGACACCTGGCAGCCGGAGCATCAGTCGCTCCCCCGCGCAGTCAGCGGCGGCGCGGCCGAATCGTTCGGTCTGCGCCCACTGAAGTTGACGGGTGGTTGGCTGGCCTGTCCGGGAATTCCCCGCGAGGGGCTGGACTGCGTGCACGCCGGCTGTTGCCGGGCTGCTGGCGCACGGGCGGCGAGCTGCGTTCCGCCACCGGGCAGGCAATCCACCAGCGGGGCACGCGCCCCGGAATTCCCGCGTTGGGCGAAACGTTGCAAGCGAACCCCTCGCCGGCTCGCAGCGCAGAATGTTCCCCGACACAGGCGGGTATGCGCCCCCGCCATTTCTATTGGCAGATACATCATCCGACCCCCTACAGCGCAAGGTCGAAGCCCTAGTTATCAACGTGCTCCGGGGAGCGCGTTGTCTATAGCCTGCGGAACTCTTCGCGTCCCGTCAGGATTTGCCGCGCGGCGCAGCGGCGGTAGGTGTGAGCCAACGATGGCCGATGATGGTAGTTGTGCGGCTCGCTGGGCTCAGCGCCGGTCTGCACCGGATATCTTCATTCAAGCACACGGAGCTCGAACGGCACTGATGATTCCTACCGTTGAGCGGGTTCGGCGAACGGCGATTGCGCTAGGGCCTGAGCGGTCAGGCCGACGCGCTGACAGCGCCGAAACAACGACCATCCGCGCCCGCCAGCGGATAGGGGCGACTTGCCGCGAGCTCCGTTGTGCCGCCATCGCGCCGTCCGCTGCGGGGACCGACGGCTCGATCGGTCGCTCGTGTGGCAGCGTAGGCCTTCAGCCCGCCTTGCCGATCAACTGGCTCAGCACCGCGCGCAACTTGCCGGGCTTCACCGGCTTGTTCAGCAACGGTATGCCGAGGCCCAGCAGGTCGCGGCGGCACTGGTCGCTGCGGTCGGCGGTGATGATCACCGCCGGCACCTCACGGGCGAAGTGCTGGCGCAGGGTACGGATCACGTCGCAGCCGAGCATGTCGTGGTCCAGGTGGTAGTCCACCAGCAGCAGGTCCGGCGCCCGGCCCTGCAGCGCCTCCAGGGCGCCATCGAGGTCGGTGGCGGTGAGCACCTGGCAGCCCCACTGGCCGAGCAGCGCCGACATGCTCTCGAGGATGCCCGGTTCGTTGTCCACCACCAGCAGGCGCTGGCCCGGCAGCGGGTCACCGGTGACCGGTCGCGCCTCGACATTGGGTCGCACCGGCGGCAGCGAATCAGCCAGGGGCACCTCGATGCTGAACACCGAGCCCCGACCCACTTGCGAACGCACTTCCACCCGGTACTCCAGCATGCTGGCGATGCGATCGACGATGGCCAGGCCCAGGCCCACACCCTTGCGTTCCGCCGCGCGGCCCACATCCAACTGGTTGAATTCGAGAAAGATCGCTTCCAGCTTGTCCGCGGGAATCCCCCGCCCGCTGTCCCAGACCTCCAGCCGCAGCCGAGCCCCGCGACGACGCGCGCCGAGCAGGATGCGCCCGCGCTCGGTGTAGCGGCAGGCGTTGCTGAGGAAGTTGCGCAGGATGCGCGTCAGCAGGCGGAAGTCGGTGCTGATGCTGATATCCGGGATGCGCACCCGCAGGCCCAGCCCGGCGGCTTCGGCGACGCTCTCGAATTCCGAGGCCAGGGGACCGAGCACCTCGTCCAGCCGATAGACATCCAGGTCCGGCTTGATGGCGCTCTGGTCCAGCTTGGAAATATCCAGCAGGTCGGTGAGCAGGTCTTCGGCCCCTTCCAGGGCCTGGTGGGTACGCTCCACCAGTTGCTGCTCCGCGGCCGGCAGCGAGCGCTCGCGCAGGGTGGATACCAGCAGCCGGGCGGCATTCAGCGGTTGCAGCAGATCGTGGCTGGCGGCCGCCAGGTACTTGTCCTTGCTGAGGTTGGCGGCCTCGGCGGCATCGCGCGCCTCGCGCAGTTGCGCGTTCAGCGTCTGCAGCTCGCAGGTGCGCTCCATCACCCGCTTTTCCAGTTCGTCATTGAGGGTCTGCAGACGCTGCTGGGCCAGGATGCGCTCGGTGATGTCGGCGACGAAGCCCTCCACCAGCCCCTCTTCATCGGGCTTGAGCAGCAGGTTCATCAGCACATCGACATGACTGCCGTCCTTGCGTACCAGGCGTGTCTCATAGCCGAACAGCCCGCCCTCGCGCTGCAGCAGTCGGCGAATCTCCACCAGCTCGGCGGCGCCACCGACGAACAGGTGGCTGGCGAGGTCGGTGAGGCTCCACAGGCAATCCTGGGGCGAGTCGTAGCCGAGCATCCGCGCCAGGGCCGGGTTCGCGGCGCGCAACCCCTGTTGCAGGCTGGCCTGGAAGATGCCGTGCACTGCGTGCTCGAACAACCACTTGTAGCGGTTGCGCTCGGTCTCCAGCTCTTCCAGGCGCGCCAGCAGTTCGGGGTAGTGGCTCTTGCGCGCGGAATGGCTGCCCAGGCCGAGCAGCCCGGTCAGGGCCTCGCGCTGCTCGTCAGAGGGCCTCGGCATAGACCACCTCGACATCCCGCTGGCTGGACTCGCGCGGGTTGGTGAGGATGCAGGGATCGTCCATGGCGTGACGCGAGAGGAACGGAATGTCCGAAGTGCCGACGCCGTGCAGGCGCAGGGTCTCGTGGAAGCCCACCGCGTGCTTGAGAGTCACCAGGTGTTCCACCAGGCGCTGACGCACCTGATTCTGGGTCAGGCCTCGGCAGTCGATGCCGAACGTCTCGGCGATAACCTTGAAGCGCTCCGGCGCGGCGCTGTAGTTGAAGGCCACCACGTGCTCCACCAGTACCGCGTTGCACAGGCCATGGGGCAGGTCGAGGAAGCCGCCGAGGCTGTGGGACATGGCGTGTACGGCGCCGAGGATGGCGTTGGAGAAGGCCAGCCCGGCCTGCATGCTGCCGAGCATGATCTTCTCGCGCAGGGCAATGTCATTGGGGTTGGCGATCATCGCCACCAGGTTGCCGTTGATCAGGCGCATGGCCTCCAGCGCATGGGGATCGGTGAGCGGACCGTGGCCGGTGGAGACGAAGGCCTCGATGGCATGCACCAGGGCGTCGATGCCGGTACAGGCGGAGAGGAAGGGGTCCATGCTCAGGGTGGTTTCCGGGTCGATCAGCGACACGTCGGGCACCACCGCCTTGCTGACGATGGAGAACTTCATCCGCTCCTGCTGGTTGGAGATGATCACGAACTGCGACACGTCGGCCGAGGTGCCGGCAGTGGTGGGGATGAGGATCAAGGGCGGGCTGGGCACGCTGAGGGTATCCACCCCTTCGAATTCGAGAATGTTGCGGCCGTGGGCGGCGACTATGCCGATGCCCTTGGCGCAATCCATGGGGCTGCCGCCACCCACGGCGACTATCACGTTGCAGCCCATGCTGCAGTAGAACTCGGCACCCTGCATCACCTCCTCCACACGGGGGTTGGGTGATACCTGGGTGTAGAGGCAGTAATCGATGCCCTGGGCCTGGAGGCTGGCCTCCACGTCGGCGACCCAGCCGGCGGCCTGCACGCCGGGGTCGGACACCACCAGCACCTTGCGCGCGCCGAAGGTGCTGGCGTAGTTGCCGACATTGTGCCGGCAACCGGCGCCGAAAATGATCTCGGGAGAAACGAACTTGCGAAGCAGGCTGATATCGTGACGCATCAAACGGCTCGTTCTTGTAGTTATGGAATGAGTAGGACCCAGCCTACTGGATTCATGGGGCATTTCAATCAGACCTTGGGCGGCTTTCCTACAATGGCGGGGTTGGCTCTTGTTGTAGGGGCGAATTCATTCGCCAAGGGCAGCGAAGCTGCCCCGGATAGTCCGATGGGCAGACCTGCGGTCTGCTTGGCGAATGAATTCGCCCCTACAGGCTTATCACCCCTCGATAGAACTCCAGCTCCGCCTCCAGGGCATGGGCCAGGTTGGCGGCTTGGCGGAAGCCGTGGCGTTCTTCGGGATAGAGGTGGCACTCGACCCGCTGGCCGGCCTCGCGCAAGGCGCTGACCATGCTGGCGGTCTGTTCCGGCACCACCACGGCATCCAGCCCGCCCTGGAAGAAGATCAGCGGCGCGGCGATCTCCCGCGCCCGCAGCACCGCCGAGCGCTGCCGGTAGCGCTCGGCGTCCCGCTCGGGATCGCCGATCAGCCAGTCCAGGTAGTCGGCTTCGAACTTGTGGGTCTTCTCGCGCAGCACCAAGGGGTCGCTGACCCCGTAATAGCTGGCACCGCCGCTGAAGGGCGTATCCCCCAGCAGCGCCAGCAAGGTGGTGAAGCCACCGGCGCTGGAGCCACGGATGAAGGCCCTGGCCGGGTCCACCCAGCCCAGTTCGCCGAGATGACGGAGTAATGCCTTGGCATCGTCCACATCCAGTTCGCCCCAGCCACCGGCGAGCCGTTGCCGGTAGGCCCGGCCATAGCCGCTGCTGCCCCGGTAATCCAGGTCGGCCACGGCAAAGCCGCGCTGGGTCCAGAACTGGATGCGCGGGTCCAGCACCGGCTGGCAGGCGGACGTGGGCCCGCCGTGGCAGAACACCAACAGGGGCGGACGCTGGCCTTCCGGGGCCTGGTAGCGGCCATTGCAGGGCGGATAGAAAAAAGCATTGGCCCACTCCCCCGCCCCCACGGCAAAACGCAGTGGCCGCGGCCGGGAAATCTCCTCCGGCGGCAGCCCTGTGCCACCGCCCGCCAGAACCTGTGCGGCGCCGCTGGCACGGTCGATGGCCAGCACCGCACTGGTGCTTTCGGGACCGGCGGCGATGCAGTAGTAGCACCGTGGGTCCGCCGCCAACTGGCGGAAGCGGCTGTAACCGCTGGCCAGGGGCTCACCGGACGGGCCGGCCAGGTAGCCCTGACCATTTTCCAGCCAGGTGCGCAAGCCGGCCTCAGGCAGGTGATTGCTGGCGCCCATCTGCCAGGGTGCCGATGCGTGGTCCGCCTGCCTGGCAGGCAAGGGCAGGAAGCCATCCGCGTGCAGACGCCAGGGTTGCCACCAGCCATTGCGGTCACTCAGGCAATGCAGGCGCCCTTCGGCATCGAAGCACGGCTGCTGCAGGGACTCGCCACCCTCCCCGCCCGCGACGATTTCAACCGTCCCCCAAGCCCCATCCTGGAGCCGGCGCAGGCAGAGCCGGGATTCCGTCCAGGGCTGCGCCGGGCGGTTCCACTCGATCCAGGCCAGGGTCCGGCCATCCGGGCTGATGCGCGGCGCGGCATAGAAGTCGGCGCCCTCGGCCAATACCTGGCGCTGGCCATCGTCCAGGGCAACGGCAATCAGCCGGTGGTCACCCTGCTCCTCCTCCACCGCCAGCACGAGCCGGCCCGACGGCCAGAGATCGCCATAGCGGCACCGGCCATTGCGGGTCAGCGCAACCGGCACGCCGGACAACGGCTGGAAGTAGAGCTGCTGGTCCGCCTCGTTGACGAACGCCACGCCGCCGTCAACCAGGCAGAAGGCGCCGCCGCCGTACTCGTAGACCCGGCTGCGCAGCGAGAAACCCGCCGGCGTCAGGCACTGGGCCCCGGCCTCACGCCAGTGCCACAGGGTGGTGCGGCTGTCGGCCGGATCGAACGACGTCCAGAACAAGCCGGCCGGGCCGCAACGCAGTTCGGCGAAGTCGCGGCTGGCGGCGACGGCCCGCTGCGCGCTCCAGGGGCTGTCCCAGAAGCCGAAGCCGCGAGTTTCAAGCGCGGCAGATGATCTTGGAGGTGCGCTCATTGCGATAGGTCAGTTGCTCCAGGGTCCCGGGAGCATGCTCCGCCTCCTCCCGCGCCGCCAGTATCTTGCCGTGGTGGGGGGACTTGGCGCACACCGGATCGGCATTGCTGGCATCACCGGTGAGCAGGAAGGCCTGGCAGCGGCAGCCGCCGAAGTCGCGCTCCTTCTCGTCACAGGAACGGCACGGCTCGGGCATCCAGTCATAGCCGCGGAAGCGGTTGAAACCGAATGAGTCGTACCAGATGTGCTTGAGGTCGTGGTCCTTGACGTTGGGAAACTGCACCGGCAGTTGGCGCGCGCTGTGACAGGGCAAGGCAGTGCCGTCCGGGGTGATGTCGAGAAACAGGCTGCCCCAGCCGTTCATGCAGGCCTTGGGACGCTCCTCGTAGTAGTCCGGGGTGACGAAGATCAGCTTGCAGGGGTGGTTCTGGGCCGCCAGCTTGGCTCGGTACTGGTTGGTGATGCGTTCGGCGCGTTCCAGCTGGGCACGGGTCGGCAGCAGCCCGGCGCGGTTCAGCTCGGCCCAGCCGTAGAACTGGCAGGTCGCGAGCTCGACGAAGTCCGCCTCCAACTCGATGCACAGCTCGATGATCCGCTCGATGCTGTCGATGTTGTGCCGGTGGGTGACGAAGTTCAGCACCATCGGGTAGCCCTGGGCCTTCACCGCGCGGGCCATGGCCAGCTTCTGGGCGAACGCCTTGCGTGAGCCGGCCAGCAGGTTGTTCACCTCCTCGTCGGCGGCCTGGAAGCTGATCTGGATATGGTCCAGCCCGGCCTCCTTGAACGCCGCCATGCGCGCCTCGGTCAGGCCGATGCCGGAGGTGATCAGGTTAGTGTAGAAGCCCAGCTCGCGGGCGGCGCGGATCAGCTCTTCCAGGTCCTGGCGCACCAGCGGCTCGCCACCGGAAAAGCCCAGCTGCGCGGCGCCCAGCTCACGGGCCTGGCGGAACACCTCGATCCACTCGGCGGTGGTGAGCTCCTCGCTGTGCTTGGCGAAATCCAGCGGGTTGGAGCAGTACGGGCACTGCAGCGGGCAGCGGTAGGTCAGCTCGGCCAGCAGCCAGAACGGCGGCCCCGGCTGGTTCTCAGGCTTCGAGTTGCAACCAGAACTGGGCATGGGCCACCTCGATGAACGCCAGAATGTCTTCGTCCAGGCCGGGTACGTCGGGGAAGCGCCGGCGCAGGTCGAAAATGATCTGCGCCACCGACCGCTGGCCATCCACCAGCCGGAGGATTTCCCCGGCGCTCTCGTTCAGCCGCACCATGCCTTCCGGGTAGAGCAGCACGTGGCAACCCTGGGCCGGCTCCCATTGCAGGCGAAAGCCCCGGCGCAAGTTGGGCACCTGGTGTACGTCGAAATCACTCATAGGGCGATCCCCCGGTGCCAGACCCGCTCGCGGGTCACGGTGTGATAAGGCGGACGCTCCAGCTCGTAGGCCATGCTCATGGCGTCGAGCATGCTCCAGAGCACGTCCAGCTTGAATTGCAGGATCTCCAGCATGCGCTGCTGGGCCTCCCAGGTGCGGTAATGCGCCAGGGTGATGCGCAGGCCGTGCTCGACATCACGGCGCGCCTCCTTCAGGCGCTTGCGGAAATAGTCGTAGCCAGCCGGGTCGATCCAGGGGTAGTGCTGCGGCCAGGCGTCGAGCCGCGACTGGTGGATCTGCGGGGCGAACAGCTCGGTCAGCGAACTGCTCGCCGCTTCCTGCCAGCTGGCGCGGCGGGCGAAGTTGACGTAGGCGTCCACCGCGAAGCGCACCCCCGGCAGCACCAGCTCCTGGGACAGCACCTGCTCGCGCGGGAGGCCGACCGCTTCGGCCAGGCGCAGCCAGGCCTCGATGCCGCCTTCTTCTCCGGGCGCGCCGTCGTGGTCCTGGATGCGCTGGATCCATTCGCGGCGGGTGTCGCGGTCCGCGCAGTTGGCGAGGATCGCCGCATCCTTCAGCGGGATGCTCACCTGGTAGTAAAAGCGGTTGGCCACCCAGCCCTGGATCTGCTCGCGGCTCGCGCGGCCCTCGTACATCGCGCGATGGTACGGGTGATGGATGTGGTAGCAGGCGCCCTTGGCGCGCAGGGCTTGCTCGAATTCCGCGGGGCTCATGGCTCTCTGGCTCATGCTCGATTCCCTCGTAGGGTGCGCCGTGCGCACCGGAAACAGGTCATGGTGCGCACGGCGCACCCTACAACTCGATGCTCATGCCGTCCCAGGCGACTTCGATGCCGTGGCGGCCGAGTTCGGCGCGCTCGGGGGAATCGACGTCAAGGATCGGGTTGGTGTTGTTGATGTGGATCAGCACCTTGCGCGGGCCGGGAATGCCGTCGAGCACTTCGATCATTCCGCCGGGGCCGCTCTGCGGCAGGTGGCCCATCTCGCTGCCGAGCTTGTCGCCCACCTCGCAGTGGCGCAGCTCGTCGTCACGCCAGAGGGTGCCGTCCACCAGCAGGCAATCGGCGCGGCGCATCCAGGCCAGCAGGGCGTCATCCACCTGGCCGAGGCCGGGGGCATAGAACAGTGTGCCGCCGGTTTCCAGGTCCTCGATGAACAGGCCGATATTGTCGCCAGGGTGCGGGTTGCCGCGGTGCGGCGAGTACGGTGGCGCGCTGCTCTGCAGGGGGATGGCGGTGAAGCGCAGGCCCGCGCAGGCCGGGGTTTCGAAGGTGGGCGCGGCGAGGTCGATGGGGTTCCAGATGAGGCCGCCATTCCAGTGCCGCAGCATGTTGAACAGCGGGAAGCCGCTGGTGAGGTCCTGGTGGACCATGTCGGTGCACCAGACCGAGTGCGGGCAGCCTTCGCGCAGGCTGAGCAGGCCAGTGACGTGGTCGATCTGACTGTCCAGCAGGACGATCGCTTTGACGCCGGTGTCGCGCGCCCGGCGCGCCGGCTGCAGCGGCCCAAAGGCCTCGAGCTGGGCGCGGATATCCGGAGAGGCGTTGCACAACACCCAGTCGACGCCGTTGGCACTGAGGGCGATGGAGGACTGGGTGCGCGGCTGGGCGCGCAGCTTGCCGCTGCGTACGCCACGGCAGTTGCGGCAATTGCAGTTCCACTGGGGGAAGCCGCCACCGGCGGCCGAACCGAGAATCTGGATGTGCATGGGATTTGCCCTGGCGGGGGCCCCGGCACAGGGCCGGGGCGATGCGGATCAGCGGTTGGCGAAGTACAGGGTCACTTCGAAACCAATGCGCAGATCGGTAAAGGCGGGTTTAGTCCACATGGAGCAATCCTCTTGTTATGGCGCCGGAGGATTCCGGCAAGTCCAGTTAATCACCGGGCCGGAGGGGGCCGAATGGTACTTTCGGAGGAGATTCGCTCGTGATTTGGTAGGGGCTGCGAGGTGGTTGGGCGCCCTCATTTGTAGGGGCGAATTCATTCGCCAAGGGCTGCGCAGCAGCCCCTGCTAGGCCCAAGGGCAGGCCTGCGGCCTGCTTGGCGAATGAATTCGCCCCTACAGGATCTTGCCCATGCACCAAACAAAAAACGCGGCCGAGGCCGCGTCGCGATAAAGCCCTGCAGGGCATGGGATGGGGTGCGCAGTTCCCGCTGACAGGGCGCCATCGGCAAAGGGCGTGTGGCGCCCGTCCAGCGCGCCACACGGGTCGACAAGGGATCAGAAGAAGCCCAGCGGGTTGATGTCGTAGCTCACCAGCAGGTTCTTGGTCTGCTGGTAGTGGTCGAGCATCATCTTGTGGGTCTCGCGGCCGACGCCGGACTTCTTGTAGCCACCGAAGGCGGCATGGGCCGGGTACAGGTGGTAGCAGTTGGTCCACACGCGGCCGGCCTTGATGCCGCGGCCCATGCGGTAGGCGCGGTTGATGTCGCGGGTCCAGAGGCCGGCGCCGAGGCCGAACTCGGTGTCGTTGGCGATCGCCAGGGCTTCGGCTTCGTCCTTGAAGGTGGTGACGCCCACCACCGGGCCGAAGATCTCCTCCTGGAACACGCGCATCTTGTTGTGGCCCTTCAGCAGGGTCGGCTGGATGTAGTAGCCGCTGGAAAGGTCACCACCCAGGCGCTCGGAGCTACCGCCGGCCAGCAGCTCGGCACCTTCCTGCTGGGCGATGTCGAGGTAGGAGAGGATCTTCTCGAACTGCTGCTGCGAGGCCTGGGCGCCGACCATGGTCTCGGTGTCCAGCGGGTCGCCGCGCTTGATCGCCTTGATCTTCTTCATCACCTCGGCCATGAAGGGCTCGAAGATCGACTCCTGTACCAGCGCCCGCGACGGGCAGGTGCACACCTCGCCCTGGTTGAAGAAGGCCAGTACCAGGCCTTCGGCGGCCTTCTCGATGAAGGCCGGCTCGGCCTGCATGATGTCTTCGAAGAAGATGTTCGGGCTCTTGCCGCCCAGTTCCACAGTGGAGGGAATGATGTTCTCGGCGGCGCAGTGAAGGATGTGGGCGCCCACCGGGGTGGAGCCGGTGAAGGCGATCTTGGCGATGCGCTTGCTGGTGGCCAAGGCCTGGCCCGCTTCCTTGCCGAAGCCCTGGACGATGTTCAGCACGCCGGCCGGCAACAGGTCACCGATGATTTCCGCCAGCACCATGATCGACAGCGGGGTCTGCTCGGCGGGTTTCAGCACCACGCAGTTGCCGGCGGCGAGCGCCGGGGCGAGCTTCCAGGCGGCCATCAGCAGCGGGAAGTTCCACGGGATGATCTGGCCGACCACGCCCAGCGGCTCGTGGAAATGGTAGGCGGCGGTGTGCTCGTTGATCTCGGCGGCGGAACCTTCCTGGGCGCGGATGCAGCCGGCGAAATAGCGGAAGTGGTCGGCGGCCAGCGGCACGTCGGCGTTGAGGGTTTCGCGCACGGCCTTGCCGTTGTCCCAGGTTTCGGTAACAGCCAGCACTTCCAGGTTCTGCTCGATGCGGTCGGCGATCTTCAGCAGGATCAGGGCGCGGTCCTGGACCGAGGTGCGGCCCCAGGCATCGACGGCGGCATGGGCGGCGTCCAGGGCTTTTTCGACGTCTTCGGCGCCGGAACGGGGGAATTCGGCGATCACTTCGCCGTTCACCGGAGAGGTATTGGTGAAGTACTCGCCGCCCAGCGGCGGTACGAATTCGCCACCGATGTAATTGCCGTAACGCGGCTTGAAGCTGACGACGGCGCCCGGAGTGCCTGGTTGTGCGTAGATCATGGCGTTGCTCTCTCTGGTCGGTGCCTGCCCGACTGGGCAGGTTGTGGACCGATCTTAGTCAGCCGCCGCCGGAGCCCGGAATGCGCCCATGGGAGAGACGCCCTCGTCATTTGGTAGTAGTCGACTCGCTCTCAGGCCCGTGCCAGAGCGCCCCTGCGGGAGGCCTGGGTCGCCGGCGCAGCGGCCTGTTCCGGCCGGTAACCCAGGCGCAGGCCGCCCCAATGGCGCCCCTGGACGATGATCGGCACCGAGAGGTCGTGCATCAGCTCACCGGTATCGCGGGTGTAGGTCTGCAGCAGCAGCGGCTGCTGGTGACTGCCGCAACGGATGCCGGTGCGGTCGTTGAACATGCGCTTGCTGCGGCTGCGGGCCATGTCCTGCTCGCGATCCCCGCTGGGCGGCTGGCTGAAGGCCAGGTTGTGGGTGGGCACATAGCCTTCCTGCGTACAGGCGATGGCGAACACCAGGCCCTCGTGGCCTTTGAGCAACGGCTCCTGGATGTCCGGCAGGACCTGGTCGGTGTAGCGGTCGAAGCGCGAGCCGTACTTCTGCGGGTAGGTGCCGGGCACCACTTGGAAGCGCCGGTCGAACAGGTCGTCGAGGCTGATCCGGCCGTCCCGCACATCGGCCGCGAAGCGCTCGGAAATGGCCGCCGCAGCTCCGCGCGCCAGGTCGTAGACCCGCTGGTGATAGTCATCCAGGCCCACTTCGGCGAGGCGCTCGCTGATGGTTTCGGCCTGCCCCTCCAACTGGCTGGCGGCTTCGGCCAGGCGCCGGGTCTGCTGGTCGCTGACACCCAGGTCGCTGCGCATCTGCCCTACCGCCTCGAACAAATCGGCCAGCTGGTCGCGGTTGGTCCGGGCACCGTGGGCAATCTCATCCACCTGCCCTTCCACCGCGGCCGCCAGGCCGGCGATCTTCTCCAGTTGGCGTCCCGTCAACTCCACCTGGCCGACGCCGGCGTCCAGGTCGGCGGAGAGCTGCTGGATCTGCTCCACCACCAGGGCGGTCTGGCGCTGGATATCGGCGACCATCTGCCCGACTTCACCGGTGGCGCTGGCAGTACGTCCGGCCAGGCCGCGCACCTCGTCCGCCACCACGGCGAATCCGCGACCATGCTCGCCAGCCCTCGCGGCCTCGATGGCGGCATTGAGGGCCAGCAGATTGGTCTGACTGGCAATGGACTGGATGACCTGGGCCACCTGCTGGATTTCCTCGCTGCGCTGGCTGAGGGCGCCGATCAGCTCACGGCTGGCGCCGGCGCGGGCGCTGAGCTGGTGCATGAGTTCGATGGCCTGCTGCAGCACCTCACGGCCTTCATCGCTGCTCTGCCGGGCGTCATGGGCGGCGGCGAAAGCCTGCTGGCTGAGCGCGGATGTCGCGGCCTCCGTTCCGATCATCACCTCGGCGCTGCCGACGATGCGCTCGGCGGCCTGCAACTGGGATTTCAAACGCTCAGCCAGACGATCCACCGAGTAGGCCACGCCAGCGGCGGACAGGGCGTTGTGACTGGTGCTGCGGGACAGGTCGCGGGTGAGGCGCGCAACGTCGGTACCCTCTTCCACTGCTCTGTGCTCCTGCCGCCTCGGCCGGAACAGCCAAGGCAATGGCAGGCAAAGCAGGATTCCCAGCCAGGGCGGCAGGCCTGCGAAGGTCACGGCGCCGGCAAGGAGGAGGATGAGGAGACTCTGGAACAGGCAGTGGCGCATCGCTTACCCCTTTCTTGTCATTGTTTGGGGCGTATTAAGCGGCCTTTGGCCAGTACAAAGCCATGGTTCCTTGGTCGTAGAGCCCGCGGGATCGCTCTCAGCACGAAGGAAAATCGCGCTCCCGAACAGGAAATGGGCCTACGCGGAGACTGCATTGCTGGACTACAGAGGACTTGGATAGGGTTTGCGCCGTTGTGCCCCTCGGGTCGCAATCGGGTGTGGAAGCCCGTTCATTGATAATCAGCACGCCATAGCGACAGGTCACACGTCGGCAGTCTATGGCGGACCGTGCGAGCGGGCTCCGGCCCGACCGGTCTTGCTGATTATCCCGGTACTTCCACACTCGCACGGTCCGCCACCCTTCAAGGATTTGGTGGCGGCTCCCCAACCCAATGGACGGAGCTCTCCCTATGAACCTTCCCGAAATCACTCCGCAGGTCTTCCGGCGCCACCGCCGCCAACTTCGCGCCTTCCTCATCGGCCATGAAGCCTGGTTCTCCACCCGTGACCTGCGCCGCGTGGTCAATGCCAACATCAACGACTGCATCACCCGACAACTCTGTGACGACCAGCATCAGCACGTACTGCTGCGAACCGCCAATGGCTGGTTCGACGAGGAAATGGTGGTCAGCGAATCCGGCCTCCACGCCTTGCTCTACGTGTACTGCTACCACCCGGAGAACCGGATGCTGAGGCAGTGGATCAGCCAGGAAGTGGTCGCGGGGTTGTGGAGCGGCCGAGCGCTGGCTGGATAAGCTCCTGGCCCGAGCGGTGCCGGCTTATGCCAGCTTCCGGTACCGTCGGCACTGCTGCACCACGTACTTGCGCACATGCTGGAGCTTGCTCCAGTCGCCCTCTTCCATGCCGGCATCGATCAGCGCTTGCCTAACCTCGTTGCCTTGGGCAGCCGGCTCCATGGCATCGACCATCTCCCGTAACTCTCGCAGCACGAAGGGTGGCGCCAGGGTCATTTCCCGGGCGAATTGTTCCCAGTCCTTGAGACGAAGCTCCTGGGGGTGGAAGTTCTCTCCGACTGCAAACCCTAGCTGTGGGCTGTAGTTGAGTACACGGGTGCAGACCAGGTCGTAGGCCGGTGCGAGGTTCCAGCGGCCGTTGGCGTCCTGAAGCAGGGAAAGGTTCTTGGCGTGTCCGTCGCTGTTGCCGGCCAGCACGTTGAATATCTGCCAGTGCAGCAATTGCCGGACCTGCAGCGCGGGCTTGGCGGTCACCGCCCGAACCAGTTCGGCGCAGCGGCCAAGGCTTGGGCCTCCTTCTTCCTGGTACTTCAGTCGCCGCGGCACGCCGAGCGCCTGGCACATGTCTTCCTGGTGTACGCGCAGCATACGGCCACCGCTGTCGATGCGGTCATAGCGGGCCACGGCCAGGTAGCTACCCTTGCCGGAGCGGCCGATGAAGCTGTCCGGCACTGGCAGACCGGCCAGTTTCGCCAGTCGGTTCATGTAGAGCTCGTTGAGGATGAGCCCCGGATTGGCTGCGAACTTGATCAGGTGCGAGGACGCGTTGCTGCCCTGGGGCAGAAACATGGCGCCGTCCCGAATCAGTACCGGCACCTTGTCCTGCGCCCCCGCCAAGGACAGTCGGGTCTCCTGCTCGCGCCCCGGCCGGAACAGGGCATAGCGCTCGGTACCTTCGGCCCAGCGGGCGAGTTGCTGTTCCTCGACGGGCACCAGGTCCGCTGCTGCTTCGTCTTGCGCGCCGGCCGGCAGCAGGC
This sequence comes from Metapseudomonas cellulosilytica, assembly GCF_049334135.1. Classification (NCBI taxonomy): domain Bacteria; kingdom Pseudomonadati; phylum Pseudomonadota; class Gammaproteobacteria; order Pseudomonadales; family Pseudomonadaceae; genus Metapseudomonas; species Metapseudomonas cellulosilytica. The sequence continues at coordinate 64,520 of NZ_JBHZGN010000025.1, forward strand.
GCAAGGCGCCGGCGCAATCGCCGCCGATGGCAGCCAGCAGCGAGAAGTCCTCATCCGCCACACCTAGCCTGCGCACCAGCACCTGGCGCGCCCCCTCTTCCGGCAGCAGGTTGGCGAACCAGTTATGCGCGATACCGATGTCTTCCGGGAATGGCGAACCGGTCAGGGGCAGGCTGTTGGAAATGGGCATCTCGGCAGCGTCATAGGCAAAACCCATAGAGCGGCCATCCTCACCCAGCCACAGTTCGCCGATGCGCTGCTCGCTGCGCCAGACTTCCAGGCTTGGCCTCACAGTTCACCCCCATCACGGCGCGTGGCCGAGAGGTCGATGCCCAGGGTCTGGCAGACCTGGATAACGCGGCCTATGGAGCAACTGTCCCGGCCGTTTTCCAACTCGCTGAGGAAACGCATGCTGACGCCGCACAGACCCGCGGTGTCCGCCAAGGTCAACTGCTGCGCCTTGCGGGTCTTGCGGATCATCCGGCCCAGTTCGGCCATGCTGGAGAAGTGCGCGGTAGAGGCCATATTTTTCCCGATAGGTAAAAAAATGGATGTCGGCTGGGGATCAGCCGAAAATTTTCCCAATCGGGAAAATACTCCTACCGGTTGGTGAAATGCACGTAATTTTTCCCGAACGGGAAAATAAACCTCGCCAAGGTGTTTCTCAAGGAGAAAGCAAAGGCCCGCCGAAGCGGGCCTTTGCGTGGCGGTCAGCGCTTGGCGACCACCGCTTCCTTCGGCAACTTGAAGGTCCAGAGCATGCCGCCCTGGTTCAGGTCCTTGATGCGCTTGGCCACTTCGCCACCCCAGAGCGGTACGGCGCCGCCCCAGCCGGACAGCACCGAGACGTACTGCTCGCCGTCCATTTCCCAGGTAATGGGCGAGCCGATCACGCCGGAGCCGGTGTTGAACTCATAGAGTTTCTTGCCGGTCTTGGCGTCGAAGGCCATCAGGAAGCCCTCGGGGTTGCCGGTGAACACCAGGTTGCCCTTGGTGGCCAGCACACCGCCCCAGAGCGGCGCGTAGTTCTTGTAGCGCCAGACTTCCTTGCCGCTCTTCGGATCGATGGCGCGCAACACGCCGATGTACTCCTCGTTCAGCGGCTTGATGGTGAAGCCGGCGCCCAGGTAGGCCGCGCCCTTCTTGTAGGCGACGTTTTCGTTCCACATGTCCATGCCCCACTCGTTGGAAGGCACGTAGAACAGGCCGGTGTCCTGGCTGTAGGCCATGGGCATCCAGTTCTTGCCACCGAGGAAGGACGGTGCGACGAACACCGGGCTGCCGTGCTTGCCATCGCCACCCGGTGCCCCCGGGCGCTTGGTGTCGTCGTAGATCGGGCGGCCGTCCTTGTCCAGGCCCTTGGCCCAGGTCACCACATCGACGAAGGGGAAGCCGCGGATGAACTTGCCATTGGTGCGGTCCAGCACATAGAAGAAGCCGTTACGGTCGGCAGTGGCGGCGGCCTTCACCGTCTTGCCGCCGTCCTTGTAGTCGAAGGACACCAGCTCGTTGACGCCGTCGAAGTCCCAGCCGTCATGCGGGGTGGTCTGGAAGTGCCACTTGATCGAACCGTCGTCCGGGTTCAGCGCCAGGCGCGAGGAAGAGTAGAGGTTGTCGCCAGGGCGCAGGTGGGAGTTCCAGGGCGAGGGGTTGCCGGTGCCGAACAGCAGCGAGTCGGTTTCCGGGTCGTAGTAGCCGCCCAGCCAGGGGGCGGCGCCGCCGGTCTTCCACAGATCCCCGGGCCAGGTCTTGCCGGCTTCGCCGCCGGAGATACCGCTCTCGACCTTCTTGCCGTCCTTGTAGACGTAGCCCATGTGGCCTTCCACGGTGGGACGGGTCCAGAGCAGCTCGCCATTCTTCGGGTCGTAGGCCTCGATCTTGCCCACCACGCCGAACTCGCCACCGGCCACGCCGGTGATCAGCTTGCCCTTGACCACCAGCGGCGCGGCGGAGATGGAATAGCCGGCCTTGTAGTCGGCCACCGTCTTGCGCCACACCACCTTGCCGGTGTCCTTGTTCAGCGCCACCAGCTTGGCGTCCAGGGTGCCGAAGATCACCAGGTCCTCGTACAGCGCCACACCCCGGTTGATCACGTCGCAGCAGGGCATGATGCCGTCGGGCAGGCGCGCGTCGTACTGCCAGAGTTTCTTGCCGGTGCGCGCGTCCACGGCGAACACCCGCGAGTAGGAGCCGGTGACGTACATCACGCCATCCTTCACCAGTGGCTGGGCCTGCTGGCCACGCTGCTTCTCGCCACCGAAGGACAGCGCCCACACCGGGCGCAGCTGCTGCACGTTGTCGGCGTTGAGGGCGTCCAGGGTGCTGTAGCGCTGGCCCTGCAGGCCCAGGCCGTTGGTCACCACCTGGTCGGTGGACTTGGCATCGTCGAGGATGTCTTTGTCGGTGACGCCAGCCAGGGCCAGGCTGCTGGACAGCATCAGGGCGACGGACAACAGCGTCCGGGCGAAAGGCTGGTGGGGTGTGGCGAGCTTCATTAGCGGCTACCTCTGCGGGCTTGTTGTTGTGATCCGGGAAAATTTCCCGGTCTGCCGCAAATTCTTGGTTTGCCAGGGGTGGCCAACAATTGGACGCAGTGCGGATTTTCCTCCTCCGTTGGTAGCAATACCGCCACGCCCCTGCATACTTCAGCTGCCGATTGTGCAGCGGCGCCTACCACTGGCAGACTGCCGCCCCTGCTCCGCTTTCCAATGCCCACGGGACCTATGCAACTCTTCACTGATCGTCAATTGCTCCTGGCCAGCTGGGCCATCGTCCTCATCGGCCTGCTGCTGGTGTTGCCCTTCCACCTGTTGCCATCCCTGCTTTCGGGCCTGCTGGTCTATGAGCTGGTGATCAGCCTGGCCCCGCGCCTGCAGCCGGTGATCCCCGGGGGGCGCCGCGCCCGCTGGCTGGCGGTGGCGCTGCTGGGCACCCTGGTGGTGAGCCTGCTGTCGCTGTTCTTCGTCTGGATCGGCGGTGTGGTGACGCAGGAATTGCACAACCCCGGCCAGTTGCTGGAGAAGTTCATCGTCCTGACCGAACAGGCCCGGGCGCAATTGCCGGCGTCCATCGAGAACTACCTGCCGGCCAGCGCCGATGACCTGCGCCGCGAACTGATGGACTGGCTGCGCGCCCACGTCGGCCAGCTGCAACTCTTGGGCAAGGGTGCGGCGCATACCTTCGTGACCATGCTGATCGGCATGATCCTCGGCGCCATCATCGCCCTGCAGCCGATCCCCAATTTCGAGACCCTGCGCCCGCTCAGCCGGGTGCTGCTGGAGCGCATGGCCATGCTGGTGACCGCGTTCCGCAACATCGTCTTCGCGCAGATCAAGATTTCCCTGGTCAACACCACGCTCACCGGCATCTTCCTCGCCGTGGTGCTGCCGCTGATGGACATCCACATGCCGCTGACCAAGGTGCTGATCCTGCTGACGTTCATCCTCGGTCTGCTGCCGGTGATCGGCAACCTGATGTCCAACACCCTGATCTTCATCGCCGGATTCTCGGTATCGCTCTGGGTGGCGGTCGGAGCCCTGGGCTACCTGATCGCCATTCACAAGCTGGAATACTTCCTCAACGCGCGCATCGTCGGTGGCCAGATCAGCGCCAGGGCCTGGGAGCTGCTGCTGGCGATGCTGGCGTTCGAGTCGATCTTCGGCCTGCAGGGGCTGGTGGCGGCGCCGATCTACTACGCCTACCTGAAGAGCGAGCTGAAGCACGCGGAATTGGTGTAGCGCCAGAGTTCGAAACGGTGCGCACGGCGCACCCTACGAGGCAGACCCAGCACTCGGGCTCGACCGTAGGGTGCGCCGCGCGCACCGATGAACCCGTTCACTCCGCCGCGTCATCCACCCTCGGCATCCGCTGCAGTTCGTACTTCGGATACAGGTGGCTGACGCTGCGGATCAGCTCGTAGCGGTTCAGACTCACCGAAGCGAACCGCTCCGGAATCGGCGACCGGATCACTTCATTCATCTCCTCCCCCTTCAGTGCCGCCTCCTTCAGCAAGCCATCCAGCCAATCCAGGTAATCGCGCATCTGCGCAAAGGGCGCCGGGTCCTGGCTGATGGGGCCGTGGCCGGGCACCAGGGTTTTCCAGGGCAGTTGCTCCAGGCTGTCGAGGTCCGCCAGCCAGGCATCCAGGCCGGGGCTGTTGGGTGTGGTCAGGGCGCGCTGGTAGAACACCAGGTCGCCGGCGAAGAGCACGCCGGTGCGCTCGTCCAGCACCGCCAGGTCGGCGCCGGTGTGGCCGCGCAGGGCCAGCAGGCGCAGGCGGTGGCCGCCGATCTCACGGACGCCGGGTTCGAGGACTTCGTTCGGCAGTACTACTTCGGTGCCGCGCATCCAATCGCCGACGAGCCGGTACATGTTCTCCGCCATGGCATCGCCCTGCTCCTCCAGCAGCGTGCGGGTACCGGCCAGGGCCGCGATGGGCGCGCCGGCGAAGGCCTGGTTGCCCAGCACATGGTCGGGGTGATGGTGGGTCAGCAGCACCAGGCTCACCGGCTGGTCGGTGACCCCGGCAATGGCGCGGCGCATGGCTTGGCCATAGGCTCTGGACGGACCGGTATCGATCACCACGACACCGGCATCGGTGACGATGAAGCCGGTGTTGACGATATTGCCGCCATTGGCCTTATCGAAATTGTCGGTGCTGCCCTCCAGCAGCCAGGTGCCCTCGGCGATCTGCCTGGGCTTGAGGTCGTAGTCCTGGCCTGCCTGGACGGAGAAGGTCAGGCAGGCCAGCAATAGAGTGATCAAACGCATGCTCCCTCCCTAGAAACTCGCCTCGAATTCGTTGCCATTGTTGTCCCGCAGCCACAGGCGTGCCCCATCCCTGCCCTGCACTTCCAGGCTGATGGTCGGGTTCTCGCTCACCGCCGGGAACAACTCCAGGGTGGCCAGGGCCTTGCCGTCGGCGTCACGCAATTCGGCCTGGTTGAGAAAGAACTCCGGGATGCCGCCGATAAGGCCGTTGTCCATGGGGTGGTCGATGCGCAGGCGCAGGCGGCTGGTGTCGCCATGGGCGAAACGGCCCCCGTGGACCTGGCCGAGCCGGTCCTCCCAGCCTGACTGGGCGCGCACCACGCTGGGCGCGGTGCAACCGCCACCGGCGGCATCGATGCGGGTCGAGCCGATGTGCCAGAGACCGTCGCGGGTCAGCACGGCGGCGCGGATGGGGGTGGCCTGCTCGACGCGGATGCGGATGGCCAGCAGCGGCGCTACCCGCTCGCCAGGGTGGAAGATGAAGATCTGCGGGATCGGATTGAGCTCGGCCCAAGCCATGATTTTCACCACCTCGCCGGCGAAGGCGCGGGCATCCACCTGGATCGGCACCTGTCGCGAGTCCTCGGCGAAGGGCGGTGCTTCCAGCACCACGCCGTGGTCATGGACGAAGGGCTGGCCACCGAGCAGACGCTGGTGGAAATAGTCCCACATCACCGATTCCACCGGGTCCTGCGCGGCCCAGAGCGGCGCCGCGCAACCCAGCATGCCCAGCAACAACACCGAACGCCTGTGCATCCCGCACCTCCGGTCATTGAACGTCCTGATAGAGCCCCGGCAATTCGTAGCGCAGCCCGTAGCCGGCGTAGAGTTTTTCCATGCGGCCATCGCGCACCATGGCGTCGAGGGTCTCCTCCAGCGCATTGGCGAGCTGGCGATTGCTCTCGTGCACGGCCATGCCGATGTCCCACTCGGGCTGCCCCAGGTTGGGATAGGTGTTATCGGCATTGCGGATCTGCGGGTCCCGGGCCTCGTGCTCGAGCCAATCCAGTTCGCCACGCAGCGCCATCACCGCGTCCACCTCGCCTTTGCGCATGCCCTCGAAGGCGGCCTGCGGCCCCGGATAGTGATGGGTATTGCGCGAGAGGCGCCCGGCGAAGACCGAGGTGAGGTAGAAGGACGGCACGCTATCCAGCTCCACGCCTATGGGGTGGAACTGGAACACCCCCATGCTCGGCACCTCGTCCAGCCGGCGGCTGTCGTAGGCCACCTGCCAGCGCTCGCGCTGGTAGGGACCGAACATCACCACCTGGTCGTTGGAGATTTCCCCCACGTCATTGCGCTTCTGCGCGAAGTCGCGGTCATACGGCACCCGCAACATCACGTCGGCGAGCACCCCGGGGCGCATGTAATGCCCCTTCCAGACGTAATTGCGCAGGTCGTCGTCGAGCTTCTCGCCGGGGGTCACCCAGAGCAGTTCCAGCTCCAGGCCCAGTCCTTCCGCCAGGGCACGCGCCAGGTCGACGTCCACGCCGCGCGCCTGACCTTTCTCCTGGAAGCTGTAGGGCGCGAAGTTCTCGTAAACGGCCACCTTGAGCACGCCGGAGTCGACGATGTCGTCATAGGGCCGAACCTGTGCCTGCGCCAATGGCAGGCACAGCAGCCAGCACAGCAGGAGCAGCGGGCGCATGACCGTCACTCTTCCACGTGCACGCTTTCCAGGTAGCTGCGGATGGCCCAGAGCGCTTCCTGGCTGAGGTAGTCGGCCATCTTCGGCATGTACACCGCGCCGTCGCGCACCGCGCCGTTGATCACCCGCTCCTTGAACCACTCGTCGCCGTCAGCGCTGATCTCCAGGTAGCGCAGGTCGGGGGCGATGCCGCCGGACTTGGCTTCCAGGCCGTGGCAGCGGGCGCAGTTCTGGTTGTAGGCCGAGGAGCCGATTTCCACCGCCAGGTCGTTCTTCTCATAGGGCTTGCGGTAGGGGTTCTCGTCACGCCATTCCTTGCCCAGCGGCTCCAGGCCATCGGTGTTCACGGCTTGGGGCACCACGTCGCCATGGGCGAGGACGATTCCGCTGAGGGTCAGGCCGGCCAGGAATGCGAGGCCGCGCAGTGCGCTGTTCTTGTTCATCTGTTACATCCTCATTGAGCTGCTGGGCAAGGCGGCGCCCCATCGGAGCGCTGTGGGGACATGGTAAGAAGCCCCCGGCAGCGCCCCCATGCTGCTTTGGTGGCCAGGCACTACTCCCTTGGTAGTAATGCGGGCGGAGGCAGGTCGACGGCTTGCCAGGCGCTATCGATCGCGCAGGCGCAAGCGCGCTGGCGAACGGCGGGAAGCCGTTCGCCAGCACGCTGGCTGTTGCGGAAAAGACGGGAGGTCGGGCCGTTCAGTCGGCCCCAAGCTGAGGTACCGGGAGGGATTGGACCGGTCCGGACATATGGATGCCGCAGCCGGCAAGATCATCGGACGCCCTGGCCAGTTCGAATTCGAGCGCGCAGCAGATCACCAGCAGTGGTAGCAGCAGATGCTTGATGATGACCATGGCGGCGTCCTCTTGCAGGTTCCTCTGGTTGTCAGGCTAGGACCGGGCGACCCGCCTGGCTGTACTACCTTGGTACCGCCAGGGCAGTACCTTGGGGTGGGTGGTCGTTCTACTCCCTGGGGTTCCTGGCGACGGAACTGTGGGGCGAGTTCATTGGCTATGTCTGCGTTAGCTGTTGCAGAACCGAATAGAAGCCTCTAGTACGGTGATTTCAGGCCTTCGTGCCAGCCTGATATAGCCCTCTCCCCCGGCCCCCGCCCTGCGCCCCCGCCTGATCGCTTCGCGCTCAGGCGTTCATCGGCAGCGGAAGCGGTGCTTCCGAAAGCGTGCCTCTTCACCCCTGAAGAGGAGAGGGGTGACTCGCGCCTGACAGGGCTCGGCAATCCTGATGCCTGGTCAGTGCCTGAATCAGCGCAGGAGAGGTGGGGCGGCGACTCCGCCCCGTCAGGAGGCCGAGCGGATTCGTTGCAGAGGGGGACGAGCGGCATGGATGCCGCGAGAGGCGTGCGGGGCCATGGATGGCCCCTCACGCCGGGCCCCTGGCGCAACGATGGAGCAAGGGAAACGCAGTAACAGCCGAAGGCTGGTCACCCGGCGAAGCCGGGCCGGATGCAGGGGCAAGCGTTTTTGGTTTCTTTTTTGTGGGCGGCATTCCGACGACTGAAAAAAGAGACTCGCCGGGAGGCGAAACAGGGACTCGCAGCCTGCACGATAATCAGCTTGGCTCTGGACGTTCCAGCAACATTCAATGCAGACATAGCCAATTCATTCGCGAACCGGACCGCAGGTTCGGCCTGGGAGTCAGCTTGGGGCTGCTGCGCAGCCCTTGGCGAATGAATTCGCCCCCACAACAAAGGCCCCGCAAGAACGCGGACTTGCCCGGCCTCACTCATCCAGCCAGATGACCGGCAGCACCAGGGCGCCGCTCCGATAGCCGGAATCGGAGGGCCTGGGGTGGTCGAAACCGACCATGCTGAGGATCAGCAGCAAGGGCAAGAGCAGGTGCTTGAGGATGTGCATGGCGGCCTCCTTCTGGTTCTTGTGCGGCCATGCTAGGGCCGAATCGCCGACCGGTTCCTACTACCTTGGTAGCGCCCGACCGGTACTTTCTTCATATTTCCCAGGCGCTGCCCCATTCCTATGCTGGCTCCACGTACAGAGGAGCCATGAAATGCGCCATTACCTGCTTCACGGCCTAGCGTACTTGCTGGCACTATCCGGCTCCGCCCTGGTCGCGACACACGTCCATGCCGAAGACGACAGCCTGGACGTGCGCATCGGTTACCTGGCCTGGGCGCCGGCCCCCGGACCGCTGCTGTCCAACGTCATCCCGGAGCCGGAGGACGCGGGGCTGCGCGGCGCCGAACTGGCCATCACCGACAGCAACAGCACCGGTCGCTTCCTCAAGCACAGCTACACCCTGACGGCGGTCCGCACTTCCACCCCCGAAGCCTTGCTGACCCAGGCCCGCGCCCTGCATGACCAGGGGCTGCGCCTGTTCGTGGTCAACGCCCCAGCTGAACAAGTCGTGCAGCTGGCCGACGCCCTCCCCGACAGCCTGCTGTTCAACGCCGGCAGCCCCAGCGATGAGCTGCGTGGCGCGCAATGCCGGTCCAACCTGCTGCACAGCCTGCCCAATCGCGCCATGCTGGCCGATGCCCTGGCGCAGTTCCTCGCCACCCGCCGCTGGCAGCGCTGGCTGCTGGTGAACGGCCAGACGCCCGACGACCAAGCCTACGCCGCCGCCCTGCGCCGCGCCGCCGGGCGCTTCGGCGCGAAGATCATCGAGGAGAAGCCCTGGAGCTTCGACAACGACCAGCGCCGCAGCGCCCAGGCGGAAATGCCGCTGTTCACCCAGGCCAGCGAGTACGACGTGGTGCTGGTGGCCGACGAGCGTGGCGACTTCGGCGAGTACCTGCCCTACAACACCTGGTATCCGCGCCCGGTGGCCGGCACCCAGGGCCTGACGCCCACCGGCTGGCACAAGACGGTAGAGACCTATGGCGCCGCGCAGTTGCAGAAGCGTTTCGAAGCCCTGGCCGGCCGCTGGATGAACGACCGCGACTTCGCCGCCTGGATCGCCGTGCGCAGTATCGCCAGCGCCGTGACCCACCTGAAGAGCGCAGACTCGCAGGCCGTTCGCCGCCTGGCGCTGTCCGCCGACCTGCCCCTGGACGGTTTCAAGGGCCGCAAGCTGAGCTACCGCGACTGGGATGGCCAGCTGCGCCAGCCGATTCCCCTGGTGCAGCCCCGCGCCCTGGTCAGCACCTCGCCCCAGGATGGGTTCCTGCACCCGGTGAGCGAACTCGACAGCCTCGGCTTCGACCGCCCGGAAAGCGCCTGCCGCCAGTTCGCGGCGGCCGACTGAGCACAACAAGAAGGACAACTGCCATGCCCACGCCCCTTGCCGCCGCCGTCGGCGCCGCCCTGCTGGTCCTCGCCGGCCCGGCCCTGGCCGCCACCGCCTACGTCTCCAATGAAAAGGACGACAGCGTCAGCGTGATCGACCTGGACAGCCTGGAGGTCACCGCCAGCCTGCCCGTGGGCGCGCGTCCCCGCGGCCTCGCGCTGTCCAGCGACAACAAGCTGCTCTACATCTGCGCCAGCGACGCAGACACGGTGCAGGTGATGGACCTGGCGACGCGAAAGATCGTCAAGGAACTGCCCTCCGGCGCCGACCCCGAGCAATTCGCCCTGCATCCCAACGACCGCTGGTTGTACATCTCCAACGAGGACGATGCCCTGGTGACGGTGGTCGACACCCAGAGCGACCAGGTGCTGGCGCAGATGGAAGTGGGCGTGGAGCCCGAGGGCATGGCGGTGAGCCCGGACGGCAAGTGGGCGGTGAACACCAGCGAAACCACCAACATGCTGCACTGGATCGACACCGCCACCCAGAGCCTGGTGGACAACACCCTGGTGGACCAGCGTCCGCGCCATGTGGAATTCAGCCAAGACGGCAAGCTGCTCTGGGCCTCCGCCGAGATCGGCGGCACGGTGACGGTGGTCGACGTCGCCAGCCGCCAGGTGCAGAAGGTGCTGAAGTTCCAGATCAAGGGCGTGCACCCGGACAAGGTGCAGCCGGTGGGCGTCAAGCTGACCCGCGACGGCAAGTACGCCTTCATCGCCCTGGGGCCGGCCAACCACGTGGCGGTGGTGGATGCCAGGACCTACGAGGTTCTCGACTATCTGCTGGTGGGCCGGCGGGTCTGGCACCTGGCCTTTACCCCGGACGAGAAGCGACTGCTGGCCACCAATGGCATCAGCGGCGATGTCTCGGTGATAGACACCGACAGCCTCAAGGTGACCAAGTCGATCAAGGTCGGCCGCTATCCCTGGGGCGTGGTGGTGACGCCATGAGCGCGCTGGAACTGACCGGAGTCGACTTTGCCTACGGTCCACGCCGCGCCCTGGAGCAGGTGGGTTTCGTCCTGCAGCCGGGCAGCTTCACCGCCCTGCTCGGCCCCAACGGCGCCGGCAAGTCCACCCTGATCGCCCTGCTCACGCGCCTCTACGACCTGCAGCAGGGCGAGATCAGCGTGTGCGGCCACTCCCTGCGCCGCGAGCCGCGCAAGGCCCTGGCCAGGCTCGGCGTGGTGTTCCAGCAGAGCACCCTGGATCTCGACCTCAGCGTCGAACAGAACCTGCGCTACCACGCCGCCCTGCACGGGCTGCCCGGCAAGCTCGCCGGCAAACGCATCGAGCGCGAGCTGGAGCGCCAGCAGCTGGGTCCGCGCCGGCACGACAAGGTGCGGCTGCTCAACGGTGGCCACCGGCGGCGGGTGGAGATCGCCCGCGCCCTGCTCCAGGAGCCGCACCTGCTGCTGCTCGACGAAGCCAGCGCCGGCCTCGACCCGGCCAGCCGCGACGGCCTCAACCGCCACGTCCGCCAGCTCTGTCGCGACCGCGACATGGCCGTGCTCTGGACCACCCACCTGCTGGACGAGGTACAGCCCGAGGATCGCCTGCTGCTGCTGCACCAGGGGCGGATCATCGCCAATGACAGCGCCGCCGGCCTCGGCTCACGCGACGAAGGCGGACTGGCCGGTGCCTTCGAGCGATTGACTGCATGAACAGGCACGGGCGAATCCCCGTAGGGTGTGCCGTGCGCACCAGCGGCGCATCGGTCTGGTGCAGAGTTCATCCGGTCGCTCGAATCGGTGCGCGCAGCGCACCCTACGGTCGGGCGCGGAGTGTCCCGGCAGGGTACGCCGCGCGCACCAGCGACCCCGCACGGAAACACCGGTGCGCACGGCGCACCCTATCCATTGGCATTTCGGAGTCCATCCCATGCTGACCCCCTACTGGCAATGCCTGCGCGGCATCCTGCTGCGCGAGTGGCTGCGCTTCGTGCTGCAGCGCACGCGATTCCTCAGCGCCCTGGTGCGCCCACTGCTCTGGCTGCTGGTGTTCGCCGCCGGTTTCCGCGCGGCCCTGGGGATCGCCATCATCGAGCCCTACGACACCTACATCACCTACGAGACCTACATCGTGCCGGGGCTGGCCTGCATGATCCTGCTGTTCAACGGCATGCAGGGCTCGCTGTCGATGGTCTACGACCGGGAAATGGGCAGCATGCGCCTGCTGCTCACCAGTCCCCTGCCCCGGCCCTTCCTGCTGGCGGCCAAGCTGTTGGCGACTTCGCTGGTGTCGCTGCTGCAGGTCTATGCCTTCCTCGCCATCGCCTGGCTCTACGGGGTTCAGCCGCCGGCCGCGGGCCTGCTCGCCGCGTTGCCGGCACTGCTGCTGGCCGCCCTGCTGCTCAGCGCCCTGGGCCTGCTGTTGTCCAACGGCATCCGCCAGCTGGAGAACTTCGCCGGCGTGATGAACTTCGTGATCTTTCCGCTGTTCTTCCTCTCCTCGGCGCTCTACCCGCTGTGGAAGATGCGTGAGGCCAGCGAGTGGCTGTACTGGCTCTGCGCCCTGAACCCCTTCAGCCATGCGGTGGAAATGGTGCGCTTCGCCCTTTACCAACGCTTCAACGGGCTGGCGATCAGCGTCTGCCTGGTGCTGACCTTGCTTTTCGCCGTGGCCGCCCTGCTCAGCTTCAACCCCCAGCATGCGGCATTGCGCAAGGCGGGCTGACGAGGTTTGCGCGGCGAGTTGTAACGCAGCAGAGACGCCTGGCCCCCCCATGCTTCCGCCCGGAATCAGCCACACAGGGTTAGTCGCAAAGAGCCTGAAGACAGCACAATGGCCAATTGACGCTATCGGTTGTCAGTAACAAGATATTTCGAGATGGATAGGGAGCCGCCGGAAGCTTTCTCCCGCCTCGGTTCTGCATTCGATCATGACCCACGGGGTTGAAGTGGGGGGTCGGGTCGTTACCTCGCGAAAGCCGCTGGAAATGTGCCGTGCTCTCATTCTTCCGACACGCCGCTCAGTCGGAAGTCTTTTCCTTGCTGCCCCTTTTGGCGCGCAGGGACGTGATGCACCAGGGGACTATTGCGAGGAGGAGTCAATGTACCTTCCAAGGGATGTGTCTAGGGCACGCCTCAGGGACGCGGAAATTGCCAGTAGGAATTTCAAGGAGTTGGCGACCGCCATTACAAGAGGCGAGGTCACACGACGCGATTTCATCAAATGGGGCCTGGCCACCTCCGGCGGATTGCTGGTCCCGGTTCACGGCCTGAGTCCCTTCACCAGCAGCGCCTATGCCGGCGTCTTCGATATTCCCTCCGGGCTCCCACCCAGCCCGCTGTTCGGCGTCCAGCCTTTCACCCAGGCCATGCCGCGCTTCGATGTTCTGCCACGCAAGGCCTATGTGCCGGGTACGGGGGTGATGGACCCCATTCCCGCTTTCCCCGGAACGCCGGGCCCTGACCCCACCGAGCAGGCGAACACCACCCAGCAGCCGGTAGCGGAGGTGCTGGGCGGCGGAACCGGGCCGATCGAAGGCCGTCCACCGGGACCGATCTGGGCCCACCAGCGTTGGGGCGAGTTTCCGCCCAAGGTCGTGGTGGAGGTCACCCAGGAAGGCGCCAAACCCAATGCCGTCTACAACCCCGGCGTGCCGTCAACCCTGAATTCCGGGATCGATCCGGCACAGGCTTTACGTCCGGCCTTCCACCCTGGCCTTCCGGACCAGGGGCCGCTGGCGCTGTGGACCTTCAACGGCACGCTGCCGCCCAAGTTGATGATCGGCCGGTACCACGAGCACATCCTGTTCCGCCATCACAATCGGCTGCCGGAGGACCCGACGCAGAACGGCGGCTTCGGCATCCACACCATCAGCACCCATGAGCACAACGGCCACCACGGTGCGGAGAACGATGGCTTCACCGGGGCCTACTTCTTCCCCCAGCAGTTCTATGACTACCACTACCCGATCTGCCATGGCGGCTACTTCAGCGCCAACCCGGACGCGAACGACCCGCGCTGCGGCAGCCCCAACGACGCCGGTGGCATCGACAACCTCCAGGGCGACTACCACGAGACCATGAGCACCCACTGGTTCCATGACCACATGTTCAGCTTCACCTCGCAGAACGTGTACAAGGGCATCGCCGGGATGTTCAACCTCTACAGCAGCGTCGACCGTGGCAACGAGGAGATCAACGATGGCGTGAACCTGCGCCTGCCCAGCGGCACGGCCAATTCCTACGGCAACCTGGACTACGACGTTAACCTGATGCTCGCCGACAAGGCCTGGGACGGCGAGGGCCAACTGGCGATGGACATCTTCGACTTCGACGGTTTCCTCGGCGATGTCATGACGGTGAACCTGGTCTACAAGCCCTACTTCGAGGTCGAGCGGCGCAAGTACCGTTTCCGCATCCTCAATGCGGCAGTGGCGCGTTTCTTCAAGCTCGCCCTGAGCGACGCCTCGCCGATGATCCAGATCGCCAATGACGGCAATCTGCTGCCGTCCCCCGTGGTGCTCTCGACCCTCGACGAAATGGGCATCGCCGAACGCTATGACATCGTCATCGACTTCGCTCGCTATCCAGTGGGCGCGAAAGTCTGGATGGTCAACCTCGCCGAGCACGAGAACGGTCGCCGGCCCGTGCAGGACCTCTCGCTACGCGAAGCGATGTCGGGCAATTCCAGCGATCCTTGCGTGGGCCGCTTCCTCGAGTTCCGCATCGTCCGCGACCCGGCCCGGCCCGATATCAGCCAGGTCCCCGATGTCCTCGTGCCGAACCCGGACCTGTCGCACATTCCCGTGGCGGCGGAGCGGACGTTCGAGTTCGGCCGTGGCGCCATCCAGACCACCAGCGACCCCATATCGAGCTTCTTCGGCCACTGGGGCGTCGGCACCGATCGCGGCGACAAGCTGGCTGCCGATTTCGGCCGCATCTCGGCGGCCCCGCGCTTCGGCACCCGCGAGATCTGGACGTTGAAGAACGGCGGCGCTGGCTGGGACCACCCCATCCACATCCACTTCGAGGAGGGTCAGATCCTTGCCCGCGACGGCCGCCCGGACAATGTCCCGGCCTGGGAACGGGGCCGCAAGGATGTCTACCGGCTGCACCCGGGTAGCAGCGTCACCCTGACCATGCAGTTCCGCGATTTCGGCGGGATGTTCATGGAGCACTGTCACAACACCACCCACGAGGACAATGCCATGTTGCTGCGCTGGGAAATCGACAACGCGGGCGGCGCCTTCCTCCGGCCGCTGCCGACGCCGATCCCGACCCCGCAGGGCGTACGCTTCGTGGACCCGACCGAAATCCTGCCAACGGCCTTCAGGTAGGAGGTCCCAGCATGGGCCGCTTGAGGTGGTGGGGCAGTCTGGCGGCCTGCTTGCTGTTGGCCGGACGCATGGGTATGGCCGGGCAACCCTGGGGGGCCGGCTATTTCCCGGATGCGCCCCTGGTCACCCAGGACGGCCAGGAGGTCCGTTTCTACAGCGACCTGCTCAAGGGCAAGTCGGTGGTGGTGAACATGATCTACACCCGCTGTCAGGACACCTGCCCGCTCAGCACCGCCAATCTGGCACGGGTGCAAAAGCTGCTTGGCGATCGGGTGGGCAAGGATATTTTTTTCTACTCCATTACCGTCGACCCCGAGCACGACACGCCGGAGGTGCTCAAGGCCTACGCGGAGAAGTTCCATGCGGGGCCGGGCTGGCTGTTCCTCACCGGCAAGCCGGACGACCTCACCCTGGTGCAGAAGAAGCTCGGTCTGTGGTCGAGCTCCGATGCCGTCGACCCGGACGGCCACCTCTCCAGCCTCATGGCCGGCAACGAGCCCACCGGCCAGTGGATGCGCCAATCCACCGTGGACAACCCGCAATTCCTGGCCACCAAGCTCAGTTCCTTTCTGCTGGGGTGGCAGAACCAGGCTGGGGTCAGCAGCCAGAGCTACACCGCCGTCAAGCCGATCGAAAACCTCGAGGCAGGTGGCTACCTGTTCCGCAGCGCCTGCGCCGCTTGCCACACCATAGGCCAGGGCGAGGCCCTGGGCCCGGACCTCAAGGGCGTCACCGCGCGCCGCGACCGCGCCTGGCTGAGCCGCTACATCAAGACGCCGGATGAACTGCGCGCGCAAAAGGACCCGATCGCCCTGGAACTCTTCGGCAAGTACCGTCAGGTGGCGATGCCCAATCTGCGCCTGGGTGACGAAGACGTGGAACTGCTGATCCGTTATCTCGAACAACAGGGCGCCGCCCCAGCCCAGCTGCCAGCGCTACAGCCGGTCGCGGCCCCTCACGACCCACACGCCGGAGGCAACTAGGACTCCGCAAGGAGTCCAGGAGGACAAGATGAACATTACCCATGGAAAAATCCCGCCAGCCCTGGTCGCGTTCGTCGGGTTGCTGGCCAGTCTGGTTTCCAGCAGTGCCGCCACCTCTCCGCTCTTCCAGCGCCGCACCGACGTGAGGACGACCCCCATCGCCGGCACCCTGGCCGGCAAGACCGAAGACATCGACCTCAGCGGGCTCGCGCGCATCAACGCCACCGCCTTCACCGATGACGACCCGGGCTCGCCAGCGGGGGTCTTCCTGCTTGTCGATTTGCAAGAAGTGACCGGTGTCGGCCAACAGACGGGGACTCGCTATCTCGCCCATGGCCAGAACCAGGTGCTCCGCGAGTTGCAGCAGGTAACAGTAGTGGAACTGGTCTTCCCCGTCTCGCCGGAAAACGCCAGCAAGACCGAGGCCACGGAAGCCGTGCTGGCCACTTTCCAGCTGACCTTCGACGTCGCCCAGGGCCAACTGAAAGACGCCACGGCCAGCTTTTCCACCCCTGTTTTCTAGGCGCTGGACAGGCAACGCCGGGCTCCGGCCCGGCGCACCTCTACTACTTTGGTACTGATCACCCCCTCTCAACGTCGAATTCCAAAAGCAGCGGCGCTGGCCTGTAATGGCTGCATAAAAAGAACAGAGAGCCCGCCATGAAGCGTCTCCTCGCCTGCCTGACCTGCCTTGCCCTGGTGCTGCCCGCTGCTGCCAACGACGCGGCTGATACCGCGTTGTTCTCCGCCGACGGCTATCGCCTTGGCCGCTATCGCAGCCCCACCCCGGAACGGGTCGAGCCCGCCCGCACCCTGGATACCACCCAGCTCCAGGCGCAATTGAAAGAACGACCCGACACGCTGCTGATCGACGTCTACCGTCGCCAGTGGCTCAATGGCCAGTTCATCGCCGACGAACCCCACGCGAACCTGCCGGGCAGCCTGTGGCTGGCCAACACCGGCGATGGCCAGCTCGCCCCGCAATGGCAGGGTTACTTCGCCCACCATCTGCGGCGGGCCAGCCAGGGTCGCCAGGACCGGCCGCTGGTGTTCTACTGCCGTTCCGACTGCTGGCTGAGCTGGAACGCGGTCAAGCGCGCCGCCACGCTGGGCTATACCAACCTCTACTGGTACCGTGACGGCATCGACGCCTGGGAACAGGCCGGCCTGCCCCTGCAGCCCGCCCGTCCAGAGCCACTCCCCTGACCCGGCGCACCCGGGCATGCCGCACCATAATCAAAACAACGAGGTGAAAGGCCGTGTACAAGATTCTGATTGCCGATGACCACCCGCTCTTCCGCGAAGCCATCCACAACGTCATCAGCGACGGCTTCCCGGAAAGCGAAGTGATGGAGACCGCCGACCTGGACAGCGCCCTGGCCCTGACCCAGGAGCACGACGATCTGGACTTGATCCTCCTCGACCTGAACATGCCCGGCATGCACGGGCTGAACGGGCTGATCAACTTGCGCAACGAAGCCCCCACGGTGCCCGTGGTTATCGTCTCCGCCGAGCAGGACAAGCAGGTGGTGCTGCAAGCGATCACCTACGGGGCGGTGGGTTTCATCACCAAGTCCTCACCTCGGGCGCAGATGACCGACGCCATCGAGCAGATTCTCAACGGCAACGTCTACCTGCCGTCGGACATCATCCGCACCCAGAAAGCCTCGCCGCGCCGCCACCACGAAGAGCCCGGTATCCCGCCGGAACTCTTGCAGGCCCTGACCCGCAAGCAACTGCTGGTGCTGGAACGCATGACCAAGGGCGAATCGAACAAGCAGATCGCCTACAACCTGGACATCGCCGAAACCACAGTGAAGGCCCATGTCTCGGCCATCCTGCGCAAGCTCAATGTGCACAATCGCGTGCAGGCCATTCTCTCGGCCAGCGATATCGACTTCACCGCCTACCTGCGCCGCTGAACGCCCGCTCACAAGGACGAAGATGCCTGCCGCTCGCACCCTGCTGCTCACGGCCCTGGCCATGCTGGCCTTCGCCGGCAATTCCCTGCTCTGCCGTATCGCCCTGAAGGAAACCGCCATCGACGCGGTGAGCTTCACCGCCATCCGCCTCGCCTCCGGCGCGCTGATGCTCTGGCTGCTGCTGCGCCTGCGGCGCCAACCCCTGGCCGCCACGGGTAACTGGCGCGCGGCGGCGGCGTTGTTCGTCTACGCAGCGGCCTTTTCCTATGCCTACCTGCAGCTGGACGCCGGTAGCGGCGCCCTCCTGCTGTTCGGTGCCGTGCAGCTGTGCATGGTGGTGTTTGGCCTGCTGCGCGGTGAGCGCCTGAATATCCAGCAGGCGCTGGGTTTCGCCCTGGCCACAGGCGGACTGGTGGTCCTGCTGCTGCCCGGCGCCAGCGCGCCACCCCTTGTCGGCGGCCTGCTGATGCTGCTCTCGGGTCTCGCCTGGGGTGCCTACACCCTGCTGGGGCGTCAGGCCGGATTGCCGCTGGCGGCCACCGCCGGCAACTTCATTCGCACGCTGCCTTTCGCCGGCCTGCTCCTGCTGCCTTTCCTCGGCGAATTGCGCTGGGACCTGCCGGGGTTGATCTACGCGCTGCTTTCCGGCGCCCTGACCTCGGGCATCGGCTACGCCATCTGGTACAGCGCCCTGCCCGGCCTCGGCGCCCTCCAGGCCGCCAGCGTGCAGCTCAGCGTCCCCATCCTCGCCGCCCTCGGCGGCGCACTGCTGCTGGGCGAAACCATCAGCCTGCGCCTGGCGCTGGTGTCGCTGGCGGTGCTGGGCGGCATCGCCCTCGTGCTGCGGGCGAAGTTTCAGGCGGTGCCGCAGCGGGCCTGACCCTCAGTCGCCGACCTGTTCCCCTCGTAGGGTGGAAATCGCTCTTCATTTCCACCATTCGGAGTCCGGCCAGACCACCCATGGTGGACCGGTGAAGCGTGGTCCACCCTACACCTGGCCCAGCCTTCACCGCTCCAGCAAATGACTCATCGCCGTCTTCAGCTTCATCGGCCGCACAGGCTTGTGCATCAGCGTATGGCCCAGTTCGCGCATCTGTTGCTTCAGCTCATTGCTGTAATTGGCGGTGATCATCAGCGCCGGTAACGGCGTGCTGCGGCGGGCGTTGATGGTGGCGACGGCGTCGACGCCGTTGCAGCCGTCATCCAGGTGGTAGTCGGCGATCAGCAGGTCGGCATCGGCGTGGAAGTTGTCCACCTGGCGCGCCAGGTCCTGTTCGGAAAGCGCGGTGGTGACCCGGCAACCCCAGCCTTCCAGCAAGGTACGCATGCCGGCGCAAATGGCGGCGTCGTTGTCCAGCACCCAGACCCGCGCCCCCTGCAGCCGCTCCAGCACCGCCTGGGGTTCGTCGCGCTCCTGTCTCTGCCGCGGCACGCGCCGGGCCAGGGGTACTTCCACGGAAAACAACGAGCCCTTGCCCACCGCCGAGGCGACCCGGATGCGGTGGCCGAGCATGCGCGCGATCTTCTCCACGATGGCCAGCCCCAGACCCAGGCCGCGATCCTGCTTGGCGCGCACGGTCTCGCCACGCTTGAACTCCTGGAAGATCTCGCCGAGCTTGTCCGCGGCGATGCCGACGCCGGTGTCGTGCACCTCGATCCACAGGCTCTGCCGCCCGCGCCGGCAACCTAGCAGAATGCGGCCATGGGGCGTGTAGCGGATGGCGTTGCTCAGCAGGTTGCGCAGGATCCGCGCCAGCAGTTGCAGGTCGCTGCGGACCAGCGCGGAACTGGGCACGAAGTCCAGTTGCAGGCCCTCGCTGGCGGCGATCTGGCGGTACTCAACGGCCAGGTTGTCGAGCAACTCACCCACGGCGAAGGGCGCGATATCCGGCTTGATCACCCCGGCGTCCAGCTTGGAGATGTCCACCAGGGTACCCAGCAGGTTCTCCACGTCCTCCAGCGAGTTGCTGACATTGCGCACCAGGGCCAGGTTGCAGCGCTGCTCGCGCTGTTCCAGCAGCGCGCTGGTGAACAGCCGCGCGGCATTCAGCGGCTGCAGCAGGTCGTGGCTGACGGCGGCGAGGAACTTGGTCTTGGACAGGTTGGCCTGGTCCGCCTCGTGCTTGGCCTCGCGCAGGCGCAGTTCCACCTGGCTGCGCTCGTCGATCTCGCGGCGCAACTGGCTGTTCAGGGCGGTCAGCTCGGTGGTGCGCTCGCGCACCCGCTGTTCCAGGTTCTGGTAGGCCTGGTGCAAGGCTTCGGCGGTACGGCGGCGCTCGGTGATGTCGCGGATCAGCACGAAGATGCCCACCACCTCGCCATTGGCCAGGCGGTTGGGCACGTAGGACCGCAGCATGCAGCGCTCCTGGCCGTTGAGGTTGGTCTCGGTGACCTCGAAGGATAGGCTCTCCCCCGCCAGCACCCGCTCCACGTAGGGCTCCAGGCGGCGCCAGTGCTCGTCGCTGTGGACCTCGCGCAGGCTCTGGCCGAGCATCGCGCCGCGCGGCCAGCGGTACCACTCCTCGTAGACCTTGTTGGTGAACTCGTAGACCAGGTCAGCGCTGAGGTAGGCGATCAGCGCCGGCACGTGATCAGTGATCAGGCGGATCCAGCGCTCGCTTTCGGCCAGTGCTTCGGCGTGGCGGTAGCGCTCGGTGATGTCGGTGAAGGTATTGACGAAGCCGCCGGTGGGCAGCGGATGGGTACGCACCTCCAGCACCCGGCCGTTGTACAGGCGCTGCTCCATTTCGCGGATCGGGCGGCCATGGCTGTCGCGGGTGTCGGGGGTGAGCAGGGGCAACTCGCTGTCAGCCATGACGCCGGCGAAGCTGCGATGCGCCTCCACCGGCGCCAGGCCGCAGAGTTCGAGGAAACGGTGGTTCCAGAGTTCGAGGATGCCCTCGGCGCTGACCATCGCCACCCCTTGCGAAAGGTTGTCCACGGCGCGCTGCAACAATCGCGACTTCTGCGCCAGGGCCTGCTCGCGGCGTGCGGTCTCGCTCTGCTTCACCTCGGTGATGTCGGTGTAGAGGATCACCAGGCCGCCTTCGCGGGTGGGTCGCTCGCTGACCTGTACCCAGCGCCCGTCGTGGAGGCGGTAGAGGATGTTGTCGTCGCTGCCGCGGTGCTCCTCCACTATCAGGCCAGTGCTGTTGGCCAGCCGGCGGATTTCCGACAACCGCGTGCCGCTACCGATGCGCGCGCGGGTACGGGCCCAGAAGGACTTGAAGCGGCTGTTGAAGAGCACAATGCGCTGTTCGCGGTCGAACAGCACGAAGGCATCGGAGATGCTTTCTATGGCGTCGATCAGGTGCTGGTGGGCGGTTTCCGCGCGCAACCGGGCATCGCTCAACAGCCGGTTGCTGGCCTTAAGCTCGGCCATGGCCTGGTTCAGGGCGTCGGTGCGCTCGCGCACCTGCTCGGCCAGCACCACCGAGTGCTGGAACGCGGCGTAACTGCCGTCGCGGCGGGAAGCGCTGGACTCCACCCGCTCGATCAGCGCCGCATTGATCCGCTTGAGCTTGCGGTTCTCCTCCTCCAGCGCCGCCAGCCGGGCCTGCTGTTCAGCGGCAGCCATTGCGACCCCGGCGGCCGATGGCGACTCCGGTGAAGGTCTGGTTGATGTGCATGCCATTGAACTGCTCTCCATAGGAGTTGAAGCCGATGACCCGATGCCGGCGCAAGACCTCCGAGGTGCGGGCGACGGCGTCGGCGTCGGCCTCGATTTCCAGGCGGCGCAGCACGCAATCGCAGCCGATGGTCAGCAAGGGCGGGCCGAGCCGTTGACCGAGGCGCTCGAACAGCGCCTCGAGGTTCGGCAGCAAGGGGCCGGGACGCATGGCGGTCAGGACGATGCCGTTTTCCACCGCGCAGTAGAAACTCAGGCTGAGGTCCGGGTTGACCCTCTGGATGGAACGCACGTAGTAGGAATCGCCCAGGCGCACGGCCAGTGGGTGGGCCGCGAACACGCGCTCATCCAGGTTCTCCAGGGGTACGCCCATCAGTTGGGCATAGGCCAGGGCGGCCGGCTCGGCATTGAGCTCGAAGACCCGCCGGGTCGCGTTGTCGGCACGGGTGACCACCAGTTTGTCGCTGCCTGGAAGGATGTGGTGGGTGCTGAACACCTCGAAATCCAGGGCCGTATTGATCAGCACCACCACTGCCGCACCGGCATGGAAGCGACCTTCGTGATAGACGTGGGTGTGCCTGAGGTGGTTGTCGTCGGCT
The DNA here is from genome assembly GCF_049334135.1 of Metapseudomonas cellulosilytica. Classification (NCBI taxonomy): domain Bacteria; kingdom Pseudomonadati; phylum Pseudomonadota; class Gammaproteobacteria; order Pseudomonadales; family Pseudomonadaceae; genus Metapseudomonas; species Metapseudomonas cellulosilytica. The sequence goes on from NZ_JBHZGN010000025.1 coordinate 86,621, forward strand.
GCCGAGCCGCCGAAGTGCGGAATGCTGCCGAAGGCCGCGCCGAGGGCCGCCAGCACCACTTCCTCGCGGCTGGAAAGCCCGTCCAGCAGGGTCAGGGCGAAACTGTGGTCCTTGATCGGCGCCAGGGAGTTGACCCGGCAATCCTGCACCAGGCGCTCGACCAGTTGCTGGGCGTCGATCAGGCCGAAGCGGTCCATCTCGTCCACCAGGACGCTGGCGATGGAGAAGCTGCGGTGGTCGAAACCCACTGCGCTGACGCAATTGCGGCCGTAGCCCTGGGGCGTGATTTCGCCGGCGCTGGTGCAGCCGACCAGGCGTACGCCACCGAAGTACTGTTCCAGCGCCTGCCCCAGGGCTTCGAGGTCGTACTCGGCCGAACAGAAGAACAGCACGAATCCCAGGTGCGGGTGGATGAGCTGGCGCGCCAGGTCCTGGGCCACCGCTTCGGCCTCGCTGGCCTGGGACATGGCGGTGACGACGCCCTCTGCTGGTTCCTCGAGCATCCCGGTTCTCACTCAATTAGCCTGCTGCTGATGGGGAAATTCTACGGAGGCGTTCCGGGACGCCCCATTCTCCTTGGGTAGCGGCGGGCTAGTTCGAAGGTAGGGGGCGGCTTTTCTACCCGCACCTTCCCGGCTTAGGGCAGCCGGGGGTTGGCATTAATCTGTAGGGGCGAATTCATTCGCCAAGGGCTGCGCAGCAGCCCCTGACAACTCCGTCGGGCAGGCCTTCGGCCTGCTTGGCGAATGAATTCGCCCCTACAACAGAGCGTCCCCGCCTGGCGACTGAAAATAAAAAAAGCGGGAGGACTAGCGCCTCTCCCGCCAAAACCGGAGCAATCAGGATCGAGCCTTACCAGGTCAGCACGGCACCCAGGGCGACGGTGTCGGTGTCTTCGTTCTGCGTATCGCCCTCGTGGCCATCGATCTCGAACTGGTTGTACTCGGCCACCAGCTTGAGGTTGTCGTTGATGTCGTGGAACAGCGCGATGCCGCGGGTCTCGTAGTCGGCGCCGGTGTTGACCACGCCATTGCCGTCGTCCTTGGTCTTGCCGTAGGACAGCGCCAGGCGGTTCTTGCCGAAGCGGTAGGAGCCCTGCAGCAGGTAGCCGTCGCTGTCCACTTCTCGCAGGGTCGGCTCGCCGGCGTTGTTGGTGAAGAAGGGGTTGATGCCCTTGGCGTGGAAGCCCGAACCCACCAGGGTGAAGCCGCCCATCTTGGCCTGCACGCCATAGCCCAGGCCCTTGGAGGTGACGCTGTCGACGTTGGGATCGGTGTTTTCCGAGGTCTGGTAGGCGCCGTTGACCCAGGAGTAGAGCTGCGCGCCGGCCAGGTCGAACTCGTAGGTGACCTCGCTCTCGAAACGCGGGTTTTCCTGGTAGGCCTTGCCGGTGGGGCTGTCGTCGTTGGTGTCCACCGGGTCCATGATGCCCACGGCGGCGCGCAGGCCGTCGGTCTTCGGGCTGCGGTAGGTGATCTGCGAGGTCGGGAACGGATAGGGATAGCCGGTGCCGATGTTGCCGAAGGACACGCCGCCGCCATCCACCAGACCCAGGGTGTCGCTGACCTGGCCGTAACCGGCGAGCAACTCATCGAGCAGGATGTTGGAACGGGCGAACAGGCCGAAGTCCTTGCCCACCAGCACCTCGCCCCAATCCGCACCGGCGGTACCGTAGAACTGGCGGACGTCGATGGCGGTGGCGGTGCCGTTGGTCTCGCTGTCGTTGATGGTGACCCAGAAGGAAGAGCGGGCGCCGAGCTTGAGGTCATCCACCTGCTTGCCCATGTTGAAACCGATCCAGTTGGGCAGGAACCCCATCTTCACCCGGGACTGGCGGCGGTCGAACTGCTCGCCGTCGCGATCAACGTCGCTGTTGACGTAGAAGGCGTTGACGTAACCGTCGGCGGAGAAGGTGGTCTGGTCCTTGTCGTAGAGGACGATTTCGGCGGCGGCCTGCTGGGTGGCCAGGGCTACCGCCGCCGCGAGGGCAAGGCGGGACAAACGGGCTTGGGCGATCTTCTTGTTGTGCATGACGCTCTCCGCTGTGGGTGGACGACCGGCAGGTCTGTCGTGTCGGAGGCGATTATCGAAACGCCGCAGGGCCCGCCATACGCTGCCTTGGCAGGCTTTCGCCGCTGCCTTGGCAGGGGCTCGGGAGCCGCGTCGGCTGGGTGTACGACCGGACGAGGCTTAGGTCGTAGGCCGACGGAGGGACGCGCAGGCACGAAAGGACGAGACCTGTTCGTCTCGCCCGCTGAAGAAGATGTGGAATGCGCCGGATCAGCCGCGGACGCGCCAGCTCGACGAAGGCGGCTCGCCATTGGCCAGGGCATGGCAGGCCCGGCCGGCGACCAGGCGGCGGTGCTGTTCCAGCAATTGCGCGGGCTGCAGCGCCGACAGGCACAGGCGGACCCGACCCGCGTGGCCCGCCGGTAGGCCGGCCAGGTGATCGAGCCAGGACTGCCAGGCATGATCGGCGAAGTTCGCCGCCCGCTGCTCCAGTTGCTGTTGCAGGGTAGCGGCCAGTTGTTCCAGCCGGCGCGGGTCCAGGCGCGCCAGGCCGGCGTACTGGCGGGCAAGGAAGTCGTCGACATGGTCGAAGAGCCCGGCGACCGGGGTACGGGGCGACTGCACGGCGAACAGTAGACCGCGATGGCGGCCGAACTGGCGGAAACCGCAGGCCAGGGCGTAGCCCACCTGCAACTCGCCGCGCAGGCGCTGGTGGAAGGCCGGTTCCAGGATGCAGGCGAGCAGTCGCCAGAGGGCCTCGGCTTCCGGCTCGGGTCGTTCGAGGGGATAGAACAGCAGGATTGCCGCTTCCCCTTGGATGTCCTCTCGCTGCCAGACGCGTTCGCCCTCGCCGGCCGCAGTGCCGATGGTCGTCGGGCGGCCGGGCAGTTCCACCCCCAGCGCGGCCTCGCCTATTCCCAGCCCTTGCCATCGCGCCTGCCGCCAAAAGCGCGCCAGGTCCCGCGCAGCAGATACCGCCGGCCCCGGAGATGGCGAGTCCTCCAGCCGATCGGGCAGGCATTGCAGCAACTGGCGGATGGGTAACTGGCCTGCCAAACGGCGCGCGGCCTGTTGCTGCAAGCTTGGCCCCTGGGCCAGGGCCCAGGGTGTCGGTGCCGGCAGGATGCCGAGGAGGTCGCCTGCTACCTGGCTTACTTGGTGGGTGTTGCCGAGCAGGGACAATGCCAGGCTGCCCTGCTCCGCCTGCAAGCTGGCGTCCAGGCCGGCCTGGACGGCGGCGGCCAGCACCGGCCATGCCGCCCGCTGCAGACCATGGGCGAGGCCACAGGGCAGCCCGCCTCGTTCGGGTCGCCAGCGCAGGTACAAGGCCCCCCTGTCGGGCGCTGCCGGCAGACCGGGCAGCAGCGGCAACCGGGAATAACCCGACACCCTGGCGGCTCGCGGGTGCAGATAGGGGTTGCCTGGCGGCAACCGCCACTGCGTGCTGGCCGGGGCAACGGCCCGTGCGTCCAATGGCTCGAGGCACAAGGGGAAGCCAGCCGACTCCAGGTTCGGCCCGGCGACAGGATGGCCGGTCTCCAGACGTACCAACCGTTCCGGACGGAGTTGCTCGAGCAGCCCCTGGACGTCCGCAAGCCGCGGCAGGCCGGGCGCCATCGCGGTATCCAGCGGCCCCAGGGCAGCGGCCTGGCGACCCAGGATCTCCATCCGTTCTTCCCAGACGCCCGTCCAGGGCGAGGCCGAGCGCAGGAAAGTCAGCCACCCTAGTACTTCGGCCTCCAGGCGCGCACCGTCGGCGTCACTGGCGAGCTCAAAGTCCATCAGCAGCAGCCCCTGGCCGCCGTGGGCATAGGGCAGGCGCAGATGCACGCCCTCGCTCAGGCCGAGGGACGCCAGGCGCTCCTGCAAGCCGCCGGCGGCAGGATCGGCCATGAGGCTTTCGACGAACCTCATGGCGGCTTCCAGGCCGACGCATTCATGGTCCAGCACGAACGCCAGCAGCAGCCGCCCCTCGCCGGGGCAACCGAGGCGCAGGCGGCCCGCGCGCAGGGGCAGCATCGCTGGCAACACAGGCTCAGGCAGCACCGCCCCCGCCTGCAACGCCGAGCCATGCTGGCGCGCGAGCTCCGCCAACCGTTCCAGCGGCTGCGGCCCGACCAGGGTCAGGCACATGCGGGCCGGTTGGTAATGGTCGCGATGGAAGCGCTGCAGCGCCGGTCGGAAGTCCGGGGATTCCAGCTGCAGGCTGGCGGCATTGCCCGCATGGAAGTCCGCCAGGGGATGGCCGGGCGCCAGGGCCCAGGCAAGGGCGGCCTCACAGAGGGTCTGCGGGTCCCGCGCACGGGCGCTGTATTCGGCGTCCAGTACCTGGCGCTCGCGCCAGAGCGCTGCCTGATCCAGCGAGGGGTTGGCGAGCATGTCCAGCAACCGCGCCAGGGCCGGCTCCAGGTGCGTCGCCGGCACCTCGCAGAAATATCGTGTGCGGCGCGGGCCGGTGCTGGCATTGACCCGGCCACCCAACCCCTGGACGAAGGGCATCAGCCCATCGCCCGGAGGGAAGCCCTGACTGCCGAGGAAGACCAGGTGTTCGAGAAAATGCGCCAGCCCGGGATGCTCGGCCGGCTCGTCATGGCTGCCGCCGTCGACCTCCACCAGTGCCGCGGCCAGGCCGGGCCCCGCCTGCTGCAGCAGGCGCACCCGCAGGCCATTGCCCAGTTGCAGGGTCAAAGGCGATGACGGCTTGGACGGCTCTATGAACGTGGACATGGCTGGCCGGAAACCAGGTGGGATCGCCCGTAGCTTCGATCGCGACCAAAGAATCGACAATGCTGCTTTGGGCGTAATCCTGTGGTCTATGCGGATAGTTCTTCCAGGCCATGGCAATTTTCCTACAAACCAATCAGATATTTGCCAGCAGACGTTATGGACGTGACTCCATCGTAGGCACTAGCATCTCAACGCGATAATGGCGCATTGCCACATGCCCTGGTAACCCTAGCGGAGCAAGCATGGACCAGACGCCCCAACAGATACCCCAGAGTGAAATCGCCCTGCTGGCCAATATCCTGGCTCTCACCACCCGCAACATGACCGCTGTCACCACGCTGCTGGCGCAGGTCACCGCCAATCTGGCCAACGCCACCGACAGCAGCCTGCAGGCGGCTTCCGTCGGCCTGCTGGACAGGATCACCGGCCTTGGCCATGACCTGGAACTGCAGTGGGACCTCATCCAGTCCCTGGACCGCTTCTGCCCCCTGCTGGCCCGCACCCCGCCGGCGCGGACTTCCCTGGTCACCGAAATCGATATCAGCCAGTTGCCCCAGAATCACTGATTGGCTTGATTTTTTCCGGGCGATCCGTTAGGGTCGCCGCCGTTAGTACCAAGTTGTAAGTCAATCCGGCCTTTCGATCCCTCGCCCCCAGCGGGCCCAAGCAAAGGGACAGAGCCATCCCCGCCGCCTCACCGACCGCACATCGCCCCGTGCGATGCAGTAAAGCTGTCATGAGCGCACGGTAGATTGACCAGGACTGCCAGCCAGGCCAGACCCTTGCCCGGCGCAGCACCTGGCATCCCAAGTACCAGCTGCCAGAGCCAGATCCCATCGGGGAACTTAGTGCCGGCACCCTTGCTCCGATAAGGATCATCCGACTTGAGCCTGTTGCTCGGCGGATTCGGAGTCATTTGTCTGGCGGCCAGTTGGCCGCAAAACGAAGGAAGCAACACGATGACCATCCATCATCAAGCCCAAGCTGCCATCAGCACCCTGACCAGCGCCTTTGCGCCGTTTACCTGCCATATCACCGCCGCTCGCAACGGCAACTTCAGCTTCACCGTCGTCAACGAATACGGTGTGGCCCGCCACAGCGAGCGTCTGTACCCCGAGCACTACGGCGACGTCGACAACCTGAAGACTGTGATCGATCGGGCGCAGAAGGCCCTGACCTGCTGAGCAGCAGCAAACGAAAAGCCCCGCAAGAGCGGGGCTTTTTCATGGCCGTCAGATAGTCGCTGGGCGACGGCCCGTTACCCAAAGGCGACAGACCGGGCATAATTCGCCCCCTCATTCCGCCAGCCCTGCGTTTCCATGCGAATTCACGTCACCTTCATCGACCGCGTCGGCATCACCCAGGAGGTCCTGGCCCTGCTCGGTGGCCGCAATCTCAACCTGGACGCGGTGGAAATGGTGCCGCCCAACGTCTATATCGACGCCCCCACCCTCAGCCCCGAGGTGCTCGACGAATTGCGCGAAGCCCTGCATGCCGTGCACGGCGTACAGGAAGTGAAGGTGGTGGACATCCTCCCCGGTCAACGCCGGCGCCTGCAGCTGGATGCGCTGCTGGCCGCCATGAGCGACCCGGTGCTGGCGGTGGACGGCGATGGCCGTGTCCTCCTGGCCAACCCGGCGCTGATCGCGCTCTACGGCTCCGAGCCCGAAGGCCAGATCCTGGCGCAGCTGTTCGGTGACGACAGGCTGCACCGCGCCCTGCTGGAGCAGGATTTCCGCCTGCCCCTGCGGGAAATCACCCTCAAGGGCCAGGCACTGCTGCTGGATGCGGTGCCCATTACCGAGGGTGACCAACTGGCCGGCGCCCTGCTCACCCTCTATCAGCCCAATCGCATCGGCGAGCGCCTCTCGGCCCTGCATCACGATCATGCCGCCGAAGGCTTCGATGCCCTGCTGGGCGACTCGGCGCCGATGGCCACCCTCAAGGCGCGCGCCCAGCGGGTCGCGTCCCTGGATGCGCCGCTGCTGATCGGCGGCGAAACCGGCACCGGCAAGGAGCTGGTGGCCCGTGCCTGCCACGCGGCCAGCACCCGCCGCAACCAGCCGTTCCTGGCCCTGAACTGTGCCGCGTTGCCGGAGAACCTGGCCGAAAGCGAGCTATTCGGCTATGCCCCGGGGGCCTTCACCGGCGCCCAGCGCGGCGGCAAGCCGGGCCTGCTGGAACTGGCTCACCAGGGCACGGTTTTCCTCGATGAGATCGGCGAAATGTCGCCCTACCTCCAGGCCAAGCTGCTGCGGTTCCTCAGTGACGGCAGTTTCCGCCGGGTGGGCGGCGATCGCGAGATCAAGGTGGACGTGCGCATCCTCAGCGCCACCCACCGCGACCTGGAGAAAATGGTCAGCGAAGGCGCCTTCCGCGAAGACCTCTTCTACCGCCTCAACGTGCTCAACCTGGAAGTGCCGCCCCTGCGCGAGCGCGGCCAGGACATCCTGTTGCTGGCGCGCTTCTTCATGCAGCAGGCCTGCACCCAGATCCAGCGCCCGGCCTGCCGCCTGGCTCCCGGCACCTTCCAGGCGCTGCTGGCGAACCGCTGGCCGGGCAATGTCCGCCAGCTGCAGAACGTGATCTTCCGCGCCGCCGCCATCTGCGAAAGCAGCCTGGTGGAGATCGGCGACCTGGATATCGCCGGCACCGCGGTGGCGCGGGAACGCGATGGCGAGGTGAGCAGCCTGGAAGAGGCCGTGGAGAACTTCGAGCGGGCATTGCTGGAAAAGCTCTTCGTCACCTATCCCTCGACCCGCCAGTTGGCCGCGCGCCTGCAGACCTCCCATACCGCCATCGCCCACCGACTGCGCAAGTACGGGATCCCGGGCAAGAGCTGAAGCTGATTCTTCGTTTATCTTCTATCATATTGAAATATATAGGTTTTAATTGCCGCCTGTAGGGGCGAATTCATTCGCCAAGGGCAGCGTAGCTGCCCCCTTGGTGGCACGAAGGGCACGCCTTCGGCCTGCTTGGCGAATGAATTCGCCCCTACAAGGAAGCGGGGCACACCAATTCTTCACTTAATTTGTCACGAAATACCTACAACATACTGTTTCACATAGACTTATATGAATGATAACGACAATCCGTAGCGATATCGCTACAGCGTAACGATTCCGCAACAAGCCCCCAGAACCCCCGCCACGCCTGAGTCCGCACCCAGTCCTCGGCAAAACCCTCCCCACCTTGTAGCGATTTCGCTACACGCCATTTCAGCCACTTTCTTCAGAAAACACCTCAAAGCCTTGATTTACAAGGCATGCAGCCTTCTGGCACTGCCCTTGCTAATGGGCGGGCTACGGCGCGCGGCAATGACCGCGTGCGGGGCTAAGCGCCTGGCAGAAGAAACAGGCGCGTCATACGAGTTGAGGACCAAAGATGAGCGAATTGCGTTTCACCGCCGACCACGAATGGCTGCGCCTTGAACAAGACGGTCGCGTCACCGTCGGCATTACCGAGTACGCGCAGGACGCGCTGGGCGACGTGGTCTTCGTCCAGCTGCCGGAACTGCAGGCTTACGCCAAGGGCGAGGAAGTCGCCGTACTGGAATCGGTGAAGGCCGCCAGCAACATCGTCATGCCGCTGGACGGCGAGGTGGTGGAAATCAATGACCAACTGGTGGACAGCCCCGAGCTGGTCAACGAAGAACCCCTGGGCAAGGGCTGGTTCTTCCGCATGCAGCTGGCCGACGCCAGCGTCCTCGACGGCCTCCTCGACCAGGCCGGCTACGAAAACCTGCTGAAAGCCAACGGCTGAGGAATGACCATGAGCATCGAAACCCCGGCCCTCGGCACCGCCAACGAATTCATCGCCCGCCATATCGGCCCGCGCGACGCCGATATCCAGGCCATGCTGCAGCTTCTGGGCTATGCCGATATCGAAGCCCTGACCGCCAGCGTCATCCCTGACAGCATCAAGGGCACCAGCGTGCTCGACCTGCCGGCCGGCCAGAGCGAGGCCGAAGCCCTCGCCGCGATCAAGGCCATCGCCGCCAGGAACCAGCTGTTCAAGAGCCACATCGGCCAGGGCTACTACCCCTGCCACACCCCCAGCCCGATCCTGCGCAACCTGCTGGAAAACCCGGCCTGGTACACCGCCTACACCCCCTACCAGCCGGAAATCTCCCAGGGCCGCCTGGAAGCCCTGCTGAACTTCCAGACCCTGGTCAGCGACCTCTCCGGCCTGCCGGTGGCCAACGCCTCCCTGCTGGACGAAGGTACCGCCGCCGCCGAAGCCATGACCTTCTGCAAGCGTCTGGCGAAGAACAAGGCCAGCAATGCCTTCTTCGCCTCGCAGCACTGCCACCCGCAGACCCTCGACGTCCTGCGCACCCGCGCCGAGCCGCTGGGGATCGAGGTGGTGATCGGCGACGAGCGTGAAATCACCGACGCCAGCGCCTACTTCGGCGCCCTGCTGCAGTACCCGGCCGCCAATGGCGACATCTTCGACTACCGCGCGCTGGTGGAGCGCTTCCACGCCGCCAACGCCCTGGTGGCGGTGGCCGCCGACCTGCTGGCGCTGACCCTGCTGACCCCGCCCGGCGAGTTCGGTGCCGACGTCGCCCTGGGCAGTGCCCAGCGCTTCGGCGTGCCGCTGGGCTTCGGCGGCCCGCACGCGGCCTACTTCGCCACCCGCGACGCCTTCAAGCGCGACATGCCCGGCCGCCTGGTCGGCGTGTCCATCGACCGCCACGGCAAGCCGGCCCTGCGCCTGGCCATGCAGACCCGCGAGCAGCACATCCGCCGTGAGAAGGCCACCAGCAACATCTGCACCGCCCAGGTGCTGCTGGCCAACATCGCCAGCATGTACGCCGTTTACCACGGCCCGCAGGGGCTGACCCGCATCGCCAAGCGCGTGCACCAGCTGACCGCGATCCTGGCCCAGGGCCTGGCCAAGCTGGGCATCAGTGTCGAGCAGGAATCCTTCTTCGACACGCTCACCCTGGCCACCGGCGCCAAGACCGCCGAACTGCACGCCAAGGCCCGCGCCCAGCGCATCAACCTGCGCATCGTTGACGCCAACCGCCTCGGCCTGTCCCTGGACGAGACCACCACCCAGGCCGACGTCGAGCAACTCTGGGCGATCTTCGCCGACGGCCAGGCCCTGCCCGCCTTCGCCGAACTGGCCGCCAGCGTCGCCAGCCGCCTGCCGGCCGCGCTGCTGCGCCAGTCGGCCATCCTCAGCCACCCGGTATTCAACCGCTATCACTCGGAAACCGAGCTGATGCGCTACCTGCGCAAGCTGGCCGACAAGGACCTGGCGCTGGACCGCAGCATGATCCCGCTGGGCTCCTGCACCATGAAGCTGAACGCCGCCAGCGAGATGATCCCGGTGACCTGGGCCGAGTTCGGTGCCCTGCACCCCTTCGCCCCCGCCGAGCAGAGCGCCGGCTATCTGGAGCTGACCACCGAGCTGGAGGCCATGCTCTGTAAGGCCACCGGCTATGACGCCGTGTCCCTGCAGCCCAACGCCGGCTCCCAGGGCGAGTACGCCGGCCTGCTGGCCATCCGCGCCTACCACCTCAGCCGTGGCGACGACCAGCGCGACATCTGCCTGATCCCGCAATCGGCCCACGGCACCAACCCGGCCACCGCCAGCATGGTGGGCATGCGCGTGGTGGTGACCGCCTGCGACGCCCGCGGCAACGTGGACATCGCCGACCTCAAGGCCAAGGCCGAAGAGCACCAGGACCGCCTCGCCGCGCTGATGATCACCTACCCGTCCACCCACGGCGTGTTCGAGGAAGGCATCCGCGAGATTTGCGAGATCATCCACGCCAATGGTGGCCAGGTGTACATCGACGGCGCCAACATGAACGCCATGGTCGGCCTCTGCGCCCCGGGCCAGTTCGGTGGCGACGTGTCCCACCTGAACCTGCACAAGACCTTCTGCATCCCCCACGGCGGTGGCGGCCCGGGTGTCGGCCCGATCGGCGTGAAGGCGCACCTGGCGCCCTTCCTGCCCGGCCACGCGCACATGGCGCGCAAGGAAGGCGCCGTGAGCGCCGCGCCCTTCGGCAGCGCCAGCATCCTGCCCATCACCTGGATGTACATCCGCATGATGGGCGGCGAGGGTCTGCGTCGCGCCACTCAGATGGCGATCCTCAACGCTAACTACATCGCCCGCCGCCTGGAGGAGCACTACCCGGTGCTCTACACCGGCAGCAACGGCCTGGTGGCCCACGAGTGCATCCTCGACCTGCGTCCGCTCAAGGAAACCAGCGGCATCAGCGTCGACGACGTCGCCAAGCGCCTGATCGATTACGGCTTCCACGCGCCGACCATGTCCTTCCCGGTGCCCGGCACCCTGATGATCGAGCCCACCGAGAGCGAGTCGAAGGAAGAGCTGGATCGCTTCTGCGAGGCCATGATCCGCATCCGCGAGGAAATCCGTGCGGTGGAGAACGGCGAGCTGGACAAGGACGACAACCCGCTGAAGAACGCCCCGCACACCGCGGCCGAGCTGGTCGGCGACTGGACCCACCACTACAGCCGCGAGCTGGCCGTGTACCCGACCGCCAGCCTGGTGGACGGCAAGTACTGGCCGCCGGTGGGCCGCGTGGACAACGTCTACGGCGACCGCAACCTGGTCTGCGCCTGCCCGTCCATCGAGGCCTACCAGGACGCCTGACCGCCGCTGGAGTGATCTCTGTGGGGGCGAATTCATTCGCGATCGAGGTTCCAGGGGGCTGCTGCGCAGCCCTTCGCGAATGAATTCGCTCCTACAGGAACCCTGGCAGGACATGACTGCTCGGCGGTCGGGCCTTGGCGCCTGATCCGCCGAGCTGTCTACGCTGACTAATAAGAAAGAGCCGAGCACACGCTCAGGAGCGCGACATGTCCCTCAGTGTCTTCGACCTGTTCAAGATCGGCATTGGTCCCTCCAGTTCCCACACCGTGGGCCCGATGCGCGCCGCCGCGCGCTTCGTCGAGGGCCTGCGCCGGGAAAATCTGCTGGACGATACCCATAGCCTGAAAGTCGAGCTGTACGGCTCCCTCGGCGCCACCGGCAAGGGCCACGGCAGCGACAAGGCCGTGCTGCTGGGCCTGGAAGGCGAACAGCCGGATACCGTGGATACCGAAAGCGTCGACGAACGCCTGGCGAGCATCCGCCAGCGCGGCGAACTGCTGCTGGGCGGCGACAAGCCGGTCCACTTCGTGGAGAAGGAGCACCTGGCGATGATTCGCAAGCCGCTCCCCTACCACCCCAACGGCATGATCTTCCGCGCCTTCGACGACGCCGGTATCCAGATCCGTTCGCGCGAGTACTACTCGGTGGGCGGCGGTTTCGTGGTGGACGAGGAAGCCGCCGGGCTCGATCGCATCGTCGAAGACCGCACGCCGCTGCCCTACCCGTTCAAGACCGCCAAGGACATGCTCGCCCACTGCACGGCCACCGGACTGTCCATCAGCGACCTGATGCGCGAGAACGAGAAAGCCTGGCGCAGCCCGGAAGACACCAGCGCCGGCCTGATGAAGATCTGGCAGGTGATGCAGGATTGCGTGAAGACCGGCTGCCGCAAGGAAGGCATCATGCCCGGCGGGCTGAAGGTCAGGCGCCGCGCCGCCGCGCTCTACCGCCAGCTCAGCGAACAGCCGGAAGCCAACCTGCGCGACAGCCTCTCGGTGCTTGACTGGGTCAACCTCTACGCGCTGGCGGTGAACGAGGAGAACGCCACCGGCGGCCGCGTGGTCACCGCGCCCACCAACGGCGCGGCCGGCATCGTCCCGGCGGTGCTGCACTACTACAGCCGCTTCGTCCCCGGTGCCAACGACGACGGCGTCGAGCGCTTCCTGCTCACCGCCGCCGCCATCGGCATCCTCTACAAGGAGAACGCCTCCATCTCCGGCGCCGAAGTCGGCTGCCAGGGCGAGGTCGGCGTGGCCTGCTCGATGGCCGCCGGCGCGCTCTGCGAAGTCCTCGGCGGCACTCCGCAGCAGGTGGAGAACGCCGCCGAGATCGGCATGGAACACAACCTCGGGCTGACCTGCGACCCGGTCGGCGGGCTGGTCCAGGTGCCCTGCATCGAGCGCAACGCGATGGGCTCGGTGAAGGCCATCAACGCCGCGCGCATGGCCCTGCGCGGCGACGGCCAGCACTTCATCTCGCTGGACAAGGTGATCCGCACCATGCGCCAGACCGGCGCCGACATGAAGAGCAAGTACAAGGAAACCGCCCGCGGCGGCCTCGCCGTGAACATCATCGAATGCTGAAGCACAGCGGCAAGCGGCAAGCCACAAGCTTCAAGTAGAAATCACTGTTTCGCTGCCTTCTTGCGGCTTGCCGCTTGAAGCTTGCAGCTCCCGAAGGAGA
>NZ_JBHZGN010000026.1:0-98735 GCF_049334135.1 Metapseudomonas cellulosilytica
AATACACCCGCAACGTCGGCCCGAACATCGACGCCTGGAGCGACTTCCAGCCGCTGGGCGTGGTCGCCGGCATCACTCCGTTCAACTTCCCGGCCATGGTGCCGCTGTGGATGTACCCGCTGGCCATCGCCTGCGGCAACACCTTCATCTTGAAGCCGTCCGAGCGTGATCCCAGCTCCACCCTGCTGATCGCCGAACTGCTGCATCAGGCCGGCCTGCCCAAGGGCGTGCTGAACGTGGTGCACGGCGACAAGGAAGCGGTGGATGCGCTGATCGAAGCGCCGGACGTCAAAGCCATCAGCTTCGTCGGCTCGACCCCGATCGCCGAGTACATCTACACCGAAGGCGCCAAGCGCGGTAAGCGCGTGCAGGCCCTGGGCGGCGCCAAGAACCACGCCGTGCTGATGCCCGACGCCGACCTCGACAACGCCGTCAGCGCGCTGATGGGTGCGGCCTACGGCTCCTGCGGCGAGCGCTGCATGGCGATTTCCGTCGCCGTCTGCGTGGGCGACCCGATCGCCGACGCCCTGGTGGACAAGCTCGTCCCGCAGATCAAGGGCCTGAAGATCGGTGCCGGCACCCATTGCGGCCTGGACATGGGCCCGCTGGTCACCGCCGCCGCCCGCGACAAGGTGGTCGGCTACATCGACGATGGCGTGGCCGCCGGTGCCACGCTGGTGGTGGACGGCCGCGGCTACCGCGTCGCCGGCCATGAGGACGGCTACTTCGTCGGCGGCACCCTGTTCGACCACGTCACCGCCGACATGCGCATCTACCAGGAAGAAATCTTCGGTCCGGTACTCTGCATCGTCCGCGTCGGCAGCCTGGAAGAGGCCATGCAGCTGATCAACGACCACGAGTACGGCAACGGCACCTGCATCTTCACCCGCGACGGCGAAGCCGCGCGCCTGTTCTGCGACGAGATCGAAGTGGGCATGGTCGGCGTCAACGTGCCGCTGCCGGTGCCGGTCAGCTACCACAGCTTCGGCGGCTGGAAGCGCTCGCTGTTCGGCGACTTGCACGCCTACGGCCCGGATGGCGTGCGCTTCTATACCCGCAAGAAGGCCATCACCCAGCGCTGGCCCAAGCGCGCCAGTCACGAAGCCGCCCAGTTCGCCTTCCCCAGCAACGGTTGAGGCCTGGACGGCAGACGCGTACGAGAGGTGTCGTTACTCAACTTGTGTCGGGCTGCTTGGTGCCGACACCACTCGCACCCGCAGATCGCCTCCGCGATCTGCGGCTCCTCCGTGACTCGAGCTCCCCAGCACGAGACCCGGGGGTCCCTGACAGAGGTTACTTGGTCGAAAGCCACAAGCTGGAGACCTGGCCGCCGCACACTGGCGGCCTTTTCTATTTGAACTTGGGCTGAAAGGTGTAAGACATAGGTGGCCAAAGTAGCCGGACCGAATGCTTTTCGTAGGCTGGTGCTGAGCCTGCGAAGCCCAGCGACTTGCGGGTTGTTGGGCCTCGCTGCGCTCGGCACCAACCTACGGAGTCCGGGTTGGCATCGCCCCTTCGAGGGGGCTATACGTGGACTTTCACTAACGGGGGGGCGAAACAGCGCTACGGATGGGTGGAGCTTGCGATACCCATCAGCCCTGTCCGCATGGGTATCGCTCCGCTCCACCCATCCTACGAGCTGAACAGCTCCTTCGCTCTATCCAGGCAACGAGTTCAAATGAACAGCATCGCCTGGACAGAGCCCCCGTAGAGAACCAACTATCGAGGCAAACTGATGCGGATCACCTCCGCGAAGTAGCGGGCGCCGATACCCAGGATGGCGTCGTTGAAGTCGTAGCACGCATTGTGCAGCGGCGTCGCCCCCGCCTCGCCCGGCGCGCCATTGCCGATGAACACGAAGTTGCCGGGCACCTTCTGCATGAAGGCGCCGAAGTCCTCGGAAATCATCATCGGCGATACCTCGCCATCCACCGCCTGCTCACCCACCACATTGCGCGCCGCCGCCACGGCGAAGGCGGTGTTGTCGGCCCAGTTCACGGTGGGTGCGAACTCATGGGTGTACTCGAATTCGCAGGTCGCGCCATGCATGGCGCAGACGCCCATGCAGATCTCGCGCATGCGGGTTTCCAGTAGTTGCTGCACCTCTGGGCTGTAGCTCCGCGTATCCCCCTTGATAGTGACGTGGGTGGGGATCGCGTTGCGGATGCCGTCGGTGATGAACTCGGTGCAGGAGATCACTGCGGGCAGGCTGGGGTCCAGGTTCCGCGAGACGATGGTCTGGAGCGCCAGGACGATCTGCGCACCGATCACCATCGGGTCGATGCCCATGTGCGGCCTGGCGGCGTGGGTGCCCTTGCCCTGGATGCGAATGACGAAGTTGTCCTCGCTCGCCATGATCCCCCCCACCCGCGTGGCGATATGGCCGGCGGGCATGCCCGGCATGTTGTGCGCCCCGTAGATGGCATCGACGGGGAAGCGCTCGAACAGGCCGTCGGCCATCATCGCCTTGGCGCCGCGACCATGCTCCTCCGCTGGCTGGAAGATGAAGCGCACGGTGCCGTTGAAGTCGCGGCGGGTGCAGAGCAACTCGGCAGCGCCGAGCACCATCGCCATGTGGCCATCGTGCCCGCAGGCATGCATCTTTCCTGCGATCTGCGAGGCGTGTTGCCGGCCCGGCGCCTGCTCGGCGATGTTCAGGGCATCCATGTCGGCCCGCAGGCCGATGATGCCCCTCCCCTCGCCGACCGTCAGGCTGGCCACGAGCCCGGTCCCGCCGATGTCGCGATGTACCTCGAGGCCAAAGCCCTGGAGGACCCTGGCAACCTTTTCCGCCGTGTTGAATTCCTCGAAGCCGGTCTCGGGCAGCCGGTGAAAGGCATGCCGCCATGTGGTGAGTCTCTGCTGGAATTCCTGATCAACAACCATTTGCTTGCTCCTATTGCTGGGTGACGGCAGGGCGTTCGGTCGCCCCTGCGCAATGATCGGATGCCCTCGCGTCCTCCTCGGCGGTCATGCGCCAGGCGACGCCTTCGTCGAGGTATTGGGTTCTGTAACCACTGCGCACACCGAGGTGGTAGAAGGCCAGGGCCAGCAGCGCCACGACCAGCATGTCCCATCCTTCCGGCAACAGACCGATGCCACCGAACTCCTTGCTACCCAGGTACGAAACCGCGGCCATCACCGGCAGGTAGCCGATCAGCCAGGCAGCGGCACGCAGGTCCCGACTGAAACCTTGCCAGCCAGCCTTGGCCTGGAAGTAGAAGAAGATCGGCAAGGCGCCCACGACCAGCAGGATGACCTGGCCGGTGAGCGGCCAGCGCGCCCAGTACAGGACCAGCGATGCACAGACGAAGGCGAACGGCGCCACCAGGCTCATCCCGCTCAACTTCAGCGGACGAGGCACTTCAGGGGCGCTCCGGCGCAGGGCCATGAGGCTGATGGGGCCGGTCAGGAAGGAGATGATCACCGCTACCGAGATCACCGCCGCCAGCGTGCCCCAGCCACGGAAGAAGAACAGGAACACGAAGGACACCGCGAGGTTGAACCACATGGCCGCACGGGGCACGCCATAGAGGGGATGCAGCGTTCCGAAGATCTTCGGCATGGTGTTGTTGCGCTCCATGGCGTAGATCATCCGGGCCGTGGTCGCGGTGTAGATCGAGCCGGTCCCCGAAGGGCTGATGAAGGCATCGAGGTAGAGCAGCATTGCCAGCCAGTTGAGGTTCAGGGCCAGGGCGAGCTGGGCCAGCGGCGAGGTGAAGTTCAGGCTGTGCCAACCCGCCGCGACGCTGTCCGGGCTGACGGCACCGATGAAGGCGACCTGCAGCAGCACGTAGATGACCAGCGCGATCAGCACGGAGCCGATCAACGCGAGCGGAATGCTGCGGCTTGGATTGCGGGCCTCGCCCGCCAGGCTCACCGGGCTCTGGAAGCCGTTGAAGCTGAAGACGATGCCGCTCGCGGCCACGGCCGTGAACACCGCCGACCAGCCATAGGGCGCGAAGCTTTTGACCGAACCGTCGCCGAAGTTCTCCGGATTGAAGCCCGCGTAGATCAGGGCGACCCCTGTCAGGGCCGGCACGATCAGCTTGAAGAGGGTGATGGCCGAGTTGGTCTTCACGAACAGCTTCACCCCCCAGTAGTTCAAGGCGAAGTAGACCAGCACCAGGGCCGCGCTCGCCCAGAGACCGGGGGTTGTCAGCTCACCGTTCTCGACCAGTGCCTGGGCCCAGGGATAGGACCAGGACGCCATGTACTGGATCGAAGCGATCGCCTCGATCGGGATCACGGAGACGATGGATATCCAGTTCGCCCAGGCGGCCATGAAACCTACCAGCGAACCGTGTGAGTAGCGGGCATAGCGGACCATGCCACCGGACTCGGGGAACATCGCCCCCATCTCGGCATAGGTCAGGGCAATCGCCAGCACCACGACGGCGCCAATGATCCAGGCCAGGATCGCCGCCGGGCCCGCGATGGCCGAAGCGTGCCAGGCGCCGAACAGCCAGCCGGAACCGATGATGGAGCCGAGGCCGGTGAGCATCAGCGACCATGACCCGATGTTGCGTTTGGTGGTTTGCATTTCGCACTCCTTTGTTTTTTTTGTGCGGAGTTGTCCGCGGAGAAGAGACCGCGGTCTCTTCTCCGTGGGGCAAGGGATTGCAGGGAGGGTGGAAGTCAGGCCTTGGGCGACCAGGCCTTCTGGCGGGACAGGACGGAGTCGGCGGTTTCGCCAACCAGCTCGGCGTAGACGCCCGGAGCGGTTGCGCCTTCGGTGCTGATCAGCAGGACGCGGGACTGCCCATCGATGCCGACATCGGACGCGAGGCTGCCTGATGCGACGATCCGCACCAGCCCGGCGAGCCCGGCCACCGCCGACTCGCCCGCCACCAGCGGGATATCGCGCTGGCTGCCGGCAGCCAGGCGGCGCATGGCATTGACCGCCTCGTCATCCTCGATGGTCATGAAGAAGTCGACGCCAGGTTGCAGGAACTTCCAGGCCAGCGGCGAGGTTTCACCACAGGCGAGGCCCGCCATCAGCGAATCCACCGAGCCGGTCGCCTTGGCCGCCTTGCCGGCAATGGCGCTCTGGTACAGGCAATCGGCCTGTTCCGGCTCGACCACTATCAAGGTCGGGCGCTGCTGGCCGTACAGCTCCCAGAGATAGCTGGCGATGCCCGCCGCCAGTCCGCCAACGCCGCCTTGCAGGAACACGTGGGTGAACGCCGGGCCGCGGCCCTGACGCTGGGCCAGCGCCTCGATGATCTCGGCAGCGATGCTGCCGTAACCCTGCATCACATCGCGCGGGATCTCCTCGTAGCCGTCATAGGAGGTGTCGGAAACCACCAGCCAATCGTTCTTTTCGGCGAGTGCAGCCGCTTCCTCGACCGACTCGTCGTAATTGCCACTGATCCGCACGATCTCGGCGCCGTAGGCCGCAATGGCCTCTTCACGCTCGACGCTGACGTTGGCATGCAGCACGATGACGCAGCGGCAGCCGACGCTCTGGGCAGCCGCCGCCAGGGCGCGGCCATGGTTGCCGTCGGTCGCGCTGATCACGGTGAAATCGGCCAGCGCCGCGCTGTACTCACCCGCCAGCAGGCCGCGCGCCTCGAAGCGCTGCTCCGGGAACCGGCGGAGGATCAGGCGCACCAGGGCGATGGGGGCACCCAGCGCCTTGAAACTGCCCAGCACCGAACGCTCCGATTCATCCTTGACCAGGATGTCCGCCACCCCCAGTTCCGCGGCCAGGTCGGGCAAGGAGTAAAGCGGCGTACCGGCGCTGTTAAGACGCGGCCATTGGGAAAGCCAGGCACGACTCTCATCGGCCTTCTGGATGCTCATGACGCTCTTCAGCTCATCGGGGTAAGTTTCACGCTTGGCGTTGCGGTTGGCGATCAACATTGGCAGCTCCTTTATCAGGCAAAGCCGGGGGCATGCCCGCCAGGAACGCCGGCGAGCCTTGGAAAGGGTCAGTGGATCAGTGGCTGGCGTTGAGGCGCCGGACGACGACGTCGAGCAGCACCTCGGCGCCCTTGAGCAACTGATCGTCATCCGTGTGTTCGCGAGGGTTGTGGCTGATGCCGCCCCGGCTGGGCACGAAGATCATTGCGGACGGCGCGATTCGCGCGATCATCTGGGCGTCGTGACCCGCGCCGGAGGTCATGCGTTTGTGGCTGAAGCCGAAGCGACTGGCACAGGCTTCGATTTCATCGGCCAGACCGGCATCGAAGATCACCGGCTGGAAACGCACCAGGCGTTCGCTGCTGATCCGCACGCCCTCCTCCTCCGCGATCAGGGCCAGGAACTTTTCCAGGCGCCGTTCGGCGGCCACCAGCAGTTCTTCGTCAGGGTCGCGCAGGTCCACCGTGAAGCTGGCCTTGCGTGGAATCACGTTGATCACATTGGGCTCGAAGCTCATGCAGCCGACGGTCGCCAGGGTGGTGCCACCCGAGTCCCTGGCGATCTGGCGCAGCTCGGCCACCACGGCGCTGGCCACATAGCCGGCATCGTGACGCAAACGGGTCGGGGTGGTGCCCGCATGGTTGGCATTGCCCTGCACGACGACCTGCTGCCAGGAGATGCCCTGCAGGTTCTCGACCACGCCGATCAGGGTGCCCTCGGCCTCCAGGATCGGGCCTTGCTCGATATGCAGCTCGAGATATTCATGGGGCACGATGGAACCCGGCTCGAGGTCGCCGGCATAGCCGATGCGTTGCAGTTCGTCGCCCAGGCGGGTGCCGTCGGTGCCCATGGTTGCCAGGGCGTCGTCGGCCGTCATGCCGCCGGCATGGACCAGCGAGCCCATCATGTCCGGCTGGTAACGGACGCCCTCTTCATTGGTGAAGGCACCGATGGTGATGGAGCGCGACGGCAGCACGTCCGCCTCGCGGAACGCACGGGCCACGGCTAGCCCCGCCAACACCCCGTAGCAGCCATCCAGGGCGCCGGCGTTGGTCACGGTATCGATGTGGGAGCCCATCATCAGGGGAGCCTGGTGTCCTTCGTCGGTGGCGGAGCGAAGGGTGCCGAAGATGTTGCCGATGCGATCGACCTGGACGTCCAGGTCAAGCGCCTTCATCCAGGCCACGAGCTGGTCGCGGCCCGCCTTCTCCGCATCGGTCAGGGCGATACGGGTACGGCCACCATTGACCGGGTCGGCACCTATCTCACCCAGGGTGCGGATCTGCTGGAGCAGAATCGGGCCATTCAGGCGAAGCTCGGGACACTTGCTCATCGGACTCTCCGGTGCGGGACACGAGGGCGGTGCAGCCCATGGGTCGCTGGGTTTCTGGTAGACGGGTAAATGTTATTCCTGCAACCTCGCACTTATTTCTTGATTTTTGGCCACTTGATGAACTTTTATTTCATTTACAGGCCAATCGCCGATATCCCATTCAGAGCATTCCGAAATGAGCCTCGATCAGTTCGACCATGCACTGCTGGAGGCCGTCCAGCAGGACGCCACCACCTCCCAGCAAGACCTGGGCGCCCAGGTGAACCTGTCGTCCGCCGCCGTCAATCGCCGCCTGAAGAAGATGACTGCCGATGGGGTCATACGAAAGACAGTCTCTGTCGTGGACCCCTCGCGCCTGGGCTACGCGCTCACGGTCATCACCGAGGTGGAGGTGGAAAGCGAGCGCCTGGACCTGCTGGACGCCATGAAGCGCAGCTTCCTGGCATGCCCCCAGGTACAGCAGTGCTACTACGTGGCCGGTGAATGCGACTTCGTACTGGTCATGCTGGTGAAGAACATGGAGCAGTACACCGAGCTCACGAGGGAACTGTTTTTCGAGAGCAACAACGTCAAGCGGTTCAAGACGCTCGTGTCGATGAGCAACGTGAAGGTAGGTCTCAAGGTCCCGGCGAACGCCGCGAGCCACTAGCGATACCGGCCCTCACCAGCAAAGGCCCAGCCAACCATGCGCACTGTCTACCTCAATGGCGTTTACCTTCCCGAACACGAAGCCAAGGTCTCCGTCTTCGATCGTGGATTCATGTTCGGCGACGCGGTATATGAAGTCACCGCGGTGATCGGCGGGCGCCTGATCGATTTCGCCGCCCATATGGCACGGCTGCGGCGTTCGCTCCTGGAACTGGGCATGGTCGCCAGCTTCGATGAAGCCGAGCTGGCCGCGATCCACGCGCGGCTGGTCAAGCTCAACGCCTTGACCGAAGGCCTGGTCTACGTCCAGGTCAGCCGTGGCGTGCAGGACCGCACCTTCACCTATCCGGATGAGTCGACGCCCTGTACCTGGGTCATCTACACGCAGGAGAAGGCCATTCTGGATAGCCCGATCGCCAAGCGCGGGCTTTCGGTCATCAGCCTGCCGGACCTGCGCTGGCAACGCAGTGACATCAAGACCACCCAGCTGCTCTACGCCTGCATGGCAAAGGAGGCGGCCAGGCAACTGGGCGCGGATGACGCCTGGCTGGTCCGCGACGGACTGGTGACGGAAGGCAGCTCGAACAACGCGTTCATCCTGACCGCCCAGGGTTCGATCGTGACACGGGAGTTGTCCCCGGCGCTCCTTCCCGGGATTACCCGGTCCAGCATGCTGCCGGTCATCCAGGAGTGCGGGTACCGCATCGAAGAGCGGGCCTTTTCCCTCGAAGAGGCGAAACAGGCGGCCGAAGCCTTCGTGACCTCATCGACCACACTGGTCTACCCGGTGATTTCCATCGACGGCCAGCCCATCGGGTCGGGCAAGCCCGGCACCTTCACACGAATGCTCAGGGACGCCTATATCAAGCGAGTTGTCGGCTGAGAGGGCGCAGGCGAAGGTTCTGCAGCCTATGCTTTGCAGGCCCCTTGGGAGCGGCTTACTCCGTTGCGTCGAATGACGCGTGATAACTCACAACGCCAACGGGTAGCTCGTCACCGAAGCAAAGCGCCTGGAAGTATTCCGGCGGAACGCCGGGCAATTCCAGGCCGGGATGCGCCAGGAAGCCGAAGCGTCCGTAATAGCCGGGGTCCCCCAGCAGAACGCACCCGCGTCCACCCAGGCGCCGTAACTCGCTGAGCGCGGCATTCATCAACATCGAGCCAATGCCCTGCCCTTGCCGATCCGGCCGAACGGAAATCGGCCCCAGGCCATACCAGCCCGACACACCGGACGAGAGGGTGACCGGAGAAATGGCGACATGGCCAACAAGGGCGTCGCCCTCCAGCGCTACCAGCGAGATCGTCAGGTGGCCACTACGGCGCAGTGCATTGACGATGAACTGCTCGGTGTGGCTCGAATGCTCCTCGCTTTCGAAGGCTGCGGCGGTGAGCCGTGCGATGGCTTCGATGTCGCCAGCTTGTTCGTTGCGGATGGATAGGTTCACGGTAATTTTCACTCGCTCGACGCGGGCGCGAACTGCGACCGCAGATACTTGCGCACTGCCTTCAGAATCGCTTCGGAGAGTTTCCGCAATCAACGCCGAGGCGACCACGAGCAGCCGAACATCAAGCGATACGCCGCGCCTTTTTACCCTCAGCTTTATCCGCCTTCTTGCCCTTGTGCTCGAACTCCCAGCCCTTGCAGGCCAAGGCCACATGCTTGGGAATCAGCGCCGTGCCACTGCTGTAGGCAGTGATGGTGCGGCGGGTAAAGCCCAACTCGACGGCGGCAGTGGTCAACGACAGCTTGTTGGCGGCCATCCAGCGCTTGAACGCCTGAGCGGGCATCACCTCACCAGCCTGCTCCAGCGCCAGCCGGTGCAGGGTGGTAGCCGCCAGTTCCAGGTCATCGCCCCAGGTCACATCGAAGCCCCACTCACCAACCTGGGCGGTGCTGAACAGCGCCAGGTCTTCCAGTGGCTTGAGGACTGTGAAGCTGCGGATGTGCTCGCGCAGGTCAACGCGGTAGCGCTTACCGTTGGCGAACACCACCAGCAAGGCATGCTTGCCGGCAATGGGCTCCACGCTGTTGATCTTGGCTTTGCTGGTCATGGGTCAGTACCTCCGGTTTTGCTCATCCCACACGCGCTGCAAATCAGCCGTGTGGTCAGCCGCCCAAGCCAGGGCGGCCTTCAGGGCCTTGGGCTCGGCACCTTTGCCGAGAACCTTGAGCCCATTGAGCTCCACCAGCGACTCGCCGTCGGGCGTTTGCACATGGAAGTGCGGCGGCGCGTGGTCGTCCGGGAAAATTCTTCCCTAGGAACAGTGTTCCTGTCGAGTACTGCCATTCTTACAACGGGCGCCTCTGAACAGGCTCGAACCGAGCTGTTGGTGGCACCAATGCCGACACACCCGGGCTTGTCAGCTGACGAGCACCAAGCCGAGGCCGACCCGATCCTACGTGCCAGGATGCCTGCTCATTTCTGGCTTGATAGCAACTGACTCAATTTGGGCGAAGGCGGTGGAAAGACTGCGGCCTCTTAGGATCTTGGAGGTCTGGCAGTCGAAATGCGGACAACCAGCCGAGTCGGGTAGATCTTGATCTTGGGTGGCTCATCGGGGGCAGGAGGTGTTTGCAGAATCTCGGTGAGGAAGCGAGCGGCGCATTCACCTTTTTCCAGCAACGGTTGCCGGATGGTCGTCAATCCCTTGCTCGTGGCTTCGGGAATATCGTCGAACCCGATGATGGAGACGTCGTTGGGTACATCCATATCGAGGTCACGTGCTGCCGCCATGCAGGCAAGCGCCATGACATCCGAGCAAGCCACGACTGCCGTCGCTTCCTGCTTGCGCAGCAATGTCGTCGCTGCGGAATACCCAACCAGAGGGTCAAACCCCCCAGCCTCGATGATCTGTAGGTCATCGAAACCAAGACCGACTTCCGCAGCCTCCTCCAGGTAGCCGGTGAGACGTTCGCGAACGATCAACTCGGTGGAGCGATTGAAGCGCCGCTGATCAACCATGCCGCGGTACCCATCGGGCTTGAGGCGTTCAAGCAATACACCGATCTTGCGATGTCCCAGCTCCAACAGGTGACGCATCTGTTCGCGGGCGGCACTGCGGTCATCAATACCAACGTAATGAACGCCTTCGATGCGAGGAGAGTCGACCACTACAAAGGGCACCTTGCGTTTAATCACATACTGCACGGTCGGATGATCATCGGGCAGCGTCGAAATGATCAGACCGTCCACCAGCCCTCGCACAGCCAAATGCACGTCGCCTCCGTGACCCTCTTCCTCCAGCCGGCGGCTATTCATCGGAAACAGCGTGAGAGCGACGTTGGACAGTTCGTTGACGCTACTGATACCCCGCAGCAGTGCCGTCGCCCACGGGTCATCACATGCGTATGAAAGCTGATCCATGACCACCAGGCCGATAGCCCCGATACGTCCTGAGCGAAGGCCTCTGGCCCGTAGATCCGGCCCCGGATACCCAAGGCGCTCCGCTACGGCGAAGATGTGCTCGCGCTGGGCTGCAGACACCTTGGTCGAGCCACTGTAGGCGTAGGAAACCGCTGGCTGGGACACCCCCGCTTCTCGCGCAACGTCCTTCATCGAGACCATCAAGATCACCTCTGCCAAATGTGTTGGCCTTCAGGCCCATGGCATATTGGTTGTCAAAAAAGGCACCCAGGCATAACGCCGACACAGCTTTCTTCAACCTGAGTGCCTTAATTCGATAATCGGAACGGCAGCCCCCTCCTCTTCCCCAAGGCAGCCGGCCCGGGAGGGTAATTCCCCTCCCGGGTATGGCTATCACTGGATGCGTTTCTCGGTTTCGCGGTCGAACAGCACGACCTTGGCCATGTTGACGTTGAGGCGGGCACTGCGTCCGGACTGGACGCTCCGCGGCTCCAGACGCGCGATCACCTCCGTTCCTCCGAGGGTAAAGAACGCCAGAGTGTCGGGCCCTGTGGGCTCGATCACATCCACGTCCACCTCGAAGGCGCCCTCCTCTGCCGCCGGTGCGGTGTGGAAGGTTTCCGGGCGTATGCCAACCAGAACGTCGCGCCCGGAATACTGGCGCGCCGCCTCGGTTGAGATGGCGACATCTCGGAGACTGATCACACTGCCGTCCGGTCGACTCAGACGTACCTCTGTACCCTGATCAGTCAGTCGGAAGGTGGCTGGGATGATATTCATCGCCGGAGAGCCGACGAACTTCGCCACGTACACCGAAGCCGGGGTGTCATAGATGGTCTCGGGATCCGCCAGTTGCTGCACATAACCGTCTTTCATCACCGCCACCTTGGTGGCCATGGTCATGGCTTCGATCTGGTCGTGGGTGACATAGACGATGGTGGTGCCCAGACGCTGGTGCAGCTTCTTGATCTCGGTGCGCATATCGACTCGGAGCTTGGCATCGAGGTTGGACAGCGGCTCGTCGAAGAGGAACAGCTTGGGATTACGCACCAGTGCCCGGCCCATGGCTACACGTTGGCGCTGGCCACCAGAGAGCTGCGAGGGCTTGCGATCCAGCAGCGGTTCGATCTGCAACAGGGCAGCGACGCGTTTCACCGCTTCCGTGCGCTCGGCGTCCGGTACCTTGCGGATCCTCATGCCGAACTCGATGTTCTCGCGCACGCTCATGGTCGGGTACAACGCATAGGACTGGAACACCATGGCGATGTCCCGATCCTTCGGCGACAGCTCGTTGACCCGCTCGCCAGCAATGCGGATTTCGCCATCAGTAATCTCGTCCAGGCCGGCGATCAGGTTCAGCAGCGTGGATTTCCCGCAGCCAGATGGCCCCAGCAGGACGAGGAAATCGCCCGGATCAATCTCGATGTCGACGCGCTTGAGGATCTTGATATCGCCGTAGCTCTTGCTCACGCCATCAATCTGAAGAGTTGCCATTGTTCATTACCCCTTGACTGCGCCAGCGGTCAGGCCACGCACGAAATAGCGGCCTGCCAGGACGTAAACGACCAGAGTTGGAATGCCCGCGATCATGGCCGCCGCCATATCGACGTTGTATTGCTTGCGCCCTGCGGTGACGTTGACGATGTTGTTCAGCGCAACGGTGATGGGCGTGTTGGAGCCGGAGGTGAAGGAGACCCCGAAGAGGAAGTCGTTCCAGATCTGAGTGAACTGCCAGATGCAGGACACCACGATGATCGGGATCGACGCCGGCAGCATGATGCTCCAGAAGATCCGGAAGAATCCCGCACCATCCACCAGGGCCGCCCGAGTCAGGTCGTTCGGCAGACCGATGAAGTAGTTGCGGAAGAACAGCGTGGTGAAACTGATGCCGTACACGGTATGCACCAGGATCAGACCCTTGATGGAGCCTGCCAGGCCCAGGAAACCCAGCGTTTGTGCAATCGGCAGCAGCACCGCCTGGAACGGCAGGAAGCACCCGAACAGCAGCAGGCCGAACAGCACGTTGGCGCCTTTGAAGGTCCACTTGGTCAAGGTGTAGCCGTTGAGCGCGCCGATCAGCGTGGAGAGCATTACGGCCGGCACCACCATCAACATCGAATTGATGAAATAGCCACGCAAACCCACGCATTCAGTTCCGATGCAGGCGCTGGACCAGGCCTTCTCCCAGGCCGCGAAGGTGATCTGCCCCGGCAGACCGATGAACGATCCCTGGTAGATTTCGTCGAGGTCCTTCACCGAGGTCACCACCATTACCCAGAGCGGCATCAGGTAGACCAACGCAACCAGGCCGAGGGCCAGGTAGATGAACAACCTGCCAGTAACGAATCCAGTGAGCGCACGAGTATCAGTGTTCATCGCGGCGACCTCGCAGCTCCGAATACAGGTAGGGAACGATGATCGCGGCGACGGTCATCAGCATCATCATGGCGCTGGCCGCGCCTACGCCGAGCTGGTTACGTCGGAAGCTCGCCGCGAACATGAAGGTCGAGGGCAACTCGGTCGAGCCCCCGGGGCCGGCGTTGGTCAACGCCAACACAAGGTCGAAGCTCTTGATCGCGATATGGCTGAGTAGCACCACCACGCTGAGGAACGCGGGTCGCAGCATCGGGACGATGATTCGCCGATAGATCTGCGGCAGTGTCGCCCCCTCGATCTGGGCCGCCTTGATGATGGAGTTATCAATGCCTCGCAGGCCTGCGAGGAACACCGCCATGGCGAAGCCGGACGATTGCCAGATGCCGGCGATCACCACCGTGTAGATGGCGTAGTGCGGATCGACGATCCAGTTGAAAACGAAATTATCCCAGCCCAGATCATTGATCACCTTCTGGATGCCGAGCCCAGGGTTGAGGATCCACTTCCAGGCGGTGCCGGTCACGATGAACGACAGCGCCATGGGGTACAGGTAGATGGCACGCAGCGCGCCTTCCGCCCGAACCCGCTGGTCCAGCAGGATCGCCAGCAGCAGGCCGATGGCGATGGCGCCCACGAGGAACAGGCTGCTGAAGATGAACAGGTTGCCTACCGCCGTGTGCCAGCGCTCCGTCGACCAGAGCCGGATGTACTGCTCCAGGCCAACGAAGTCGTAGATCGGCACGACCTTGGATGAGGTCACCGAAATCCAGGCCGTCCAGGCGATGAAGGCGTAGACCGCGACAAGGATCAGCAGTGAGCTCGGCGCCAGTACCAGTTTCGGGAGTTGCTGGGCCAGCCAGCGCCTGGCGCTGGTTGGCGGTACGGGAGCGGAGTCGATACGGAGCTGGCCGGCCGTCGACATGACCGAAACTCGCGGCGACTTGAGAGGAGTATCTTGCATGACATTCACCGCGCGTTATTGATGCTCTGGACAAGCAGATCGACCGCATCCTGCGAACTCATGTCAGTCACGAAGAACTGGCTGACCACGTCCTGGAAAACACTGGCAAACTCGGACTGGCTGGCGAATCCATGTGTCAGAGCGCCCACCAGACTGCCGTTTTTCTCTGCAGTGGCGCGGTCTTCTGCGGACTTGATGCCGCAGCTGTCGTAGTCCGAGATATCGACATCGGTACGCGCAGGGATCGAGCCTTTGATCAGGCTGAAGTCGTGCTGCGTGGCCTTGTCCATGGTGGTGTCGGCCAGGGCCACTTGGGCCTTCTGGGTACCGGTGTTGTCCACCTTGAACATGCCGAAGGTGTCCATCACGAACTGGAAGGACACTTCCTTGCCGGGGGTTTCCAGGCAGAGGAAATCAGCGCCGGGCTTGAGCCCCTTGGCCAGGAACTCGCCTTTCGCCCAGTCGCCCATGAACTGCATGGCGGCCTTGCCGTTGATCACCATGCCGGTGGCAACAGCCCAGTCGCGGCCAGGGAAGTTCGCGTCCGCCAGACCACGGACTTTGCGCAGCGTATCGAACACCTTGACCATTTCCGGGCTGGAGAGCGCCTTTTCGTCCAGGTCGATGGCGGTCTTCTTGTAAAAGTCGGCGCCGTACAGGTCGATCAGGATGGCGTCGAAGACAATACCGATCTGCCAGGGCTCATCGCTGATCGCCAGCGGGATGTAACCAGCGGCCCGCAGTTTGTCACCTGCGGCGAACAGTTCGTCCCAGGAACGCGGCGGGGTCACGCCAGCCTTCTCGAACGCCTTGGCGTTGGCCCAGAGCCAGTTCTGGCGATGCATGTTCACCGGAACCGCAACCCAGTCATTGCCATGCTTCAGGAAAGGCTTCACCGCGTCCGGAACCACCTGATCCCAATGATTGGCGCTGGCGTCCTGATTGAGGTTGCTGAGAACGCCCTGGTCGGCCCAGATCATGGCCTCGTGGCCGAGGAACTGCATCGCACCAGGCGGATCACCTGCCGTAACCCTGGCACGCAGGGCCTGCTGGGCATTGCTGCCGCTCATGCCGCCCACAGCGGAATCCACCCAGGTCACTTGCTGGGTGGAGAGCCGCTCCTTGATCACATTGACCGCCTTGACCTCACTGTCAGACACCCAGGAGTGCAGAACCTCAAGGCGCTGCTCGGCCGCTGCCGCACTCCCCATCCCGATGGCCAACGACGCTGCGGCGGCGATAGCCACCGAGACGCTGTTCTTGCGCAATGCATTGAGGCTTCGGGACTTTGCTGGTTTGAAAGTTTTCACCTTCGTTGCTCCTATCTTGTTGGTTTTGGTTGAAGCGATGAAACGACCAGGCACGGACTCGCCATGACAAGAAAGACGTCATGCCGAGCGTCGATTCGGCCGGCGGGCCGGCGCGTTGATTGGTTGGAATGCGGAGTGGCTACAGCCTCGGCCGGAGCCGGAACGGAGCGCCAGGCGAATGCGCTCTGGCGACAGGGGAAAGCACAGACTCGGGATCAAGCCCCCTCAGCAGAGAGGGCGATTCGACGACAAGCGAGTCCTTTACTGATGCGGGATTCGTTCTCATGGTCGGTCACCTCGGCCGTGTCTTGTTATTTGAGTTATTCGTATAACTTATTTTCGAAGCTACCACCCTCTTTCCGCTTGTCAATCCACTTTCCTAAAAATTGTCGCTTTCAGAAATGCCACCCCATGACCACTCAGTCAGGAATCAATCGGAGTTCTTGAAGTCATCCCCTGTAAATAGGGCTACTGGACTGACAAAGGCTTGAGCACCGCTGACGATAGGCATTTCAAAAAGCGACATGCCGCGCCATGGATGTCCTGGTAGACCGGCTTGTTTACCCTGATTTTGACCGGTTGATGACTCCTTAGCAGGCAGCTGACAGAAGGTATTGACAGCGTCGCTTGCAGTGATAATGTGAAATTAAGGTTATACGTATAACCCAATCACCGTGACACCACGCCAACAACAAGATCGAGGTGAACACCATGGCTCAGGTCCTACAGTGTCAGAGCGGCCACTCCCCGCATCACCGCGCGCTGAAGCAAGACGGCGCGCCACGACACGAGCTCATCCTCGGTCACTTTTTCGTTTTCCTGCCCACCCCCAGTGACATCGCCAGGTCGTTGAAGGCTTCCGCCAGCCATAAACCGGCGACCTCGGCCCAGCGGCAAGTGTCTGGCGCTGCCATAGGCGCCGAATAAGGGCTGTCCGACCGCAGGAAGAACCAACCATGCGTCCTGAAGGACGCCTGACCGCTGCCATGCACTTCGACACAAGCAACTGGATTGTTCCCGGTGCCGGGAAGTGTTGCTCGCAAAAAGCAGGCAGCAGCCCAACAAAGACTTCGGCCTCAGGCCTACGACAAGCAGTAACAACAATCGGAGGTAATAAACCGTGACTCGTGTCCTTTACCTGTATGGCGGCTGGCCCGGCCATTTCCCCTACGAAATCGCAGCCTGGGCGCGCGAACTGTTCCAGGAACTCGACTTCCAGGTTGAGGAGTCCACCGACATCTTCACCCTGGACCGCGACCTGACCGGCTATGACCTGATCGTGATCGGCTGGAATAACGCAGTGACCACCGAGACGCTGACCGCTGCCCAGGAAAACCGCCTGCTGGAGGCTATCGAGAGCGGCACGGGCCTGGTGGGTTGGCACGGTGCCGGTGCGGCCTTCCGCGCCAGCCTGAAGTACCACTTCGTCCTCGGTGGCTCCTTCCTGGAACACCCGGCCGGCGAAGGCTATCCGCACCCCTACATGGTGAATTTCATCGACCGTGAACATGAAGTCGCCCAAGGCGTTGAGGACTTCGAGGTGCGTTCCGAGCAGTACTACATGCAGGTCGACCCGAACATTCATGTGCTCGCCGAAACCACCTTCGATGGCAACCCGATGCCCTGGCTCAAGGGGAATCGCAGCCCGGTCGCCTGGGTGCGCAACTGGGGTGAAGGCCGCGTCTTCTATCACTCCATCGGTCACGACACGAGCAATCTGGCCGATCCGAACATCCGGCGCTTGACCAAGCAAGGCCTGGCCTGGGCCGCGCGCAAGAAATCGTAACCCTTGACCACCCGGTTAGCGGCCAATTCCCACGCCGCTTTCACCAGTAATCCAAGGAGCACAACCATGCCCAAGTTGACTGGCAGCCAAGTGGTTGCCCAAACGCTGAAGAACTACGGCGTCGAATACGTCGCCGGTATTCCTGGCCACGGCATCTGGACCCTCACCGACGCCTTCCTCGAGGAAGAGTCGCAGATCAAGTTCATCCAGGTGTTCCACGAGCAGAGCGCCGTGCACCTGGCCGACGGTTACTACCGCGTCTCCGGCAAGCCGATGGCCGCCGTGACCTCCATCGGCGCCGGCGCGAGCAACACCGTGATCGGCATGGCCACCGCCTTCACCGATTCCACCAGCCTGATGCTGATCACCGGTGGCCCGCCCACCCACATGCGTGGCCACGGTCTGCTGCAGGAGCTGGAGCGCTACACCGACAACGACTTCCCGAAGATCGCCGAAGCCGTGTCCAAGCGCCACTGGGTCGCCACCCGCGTGGAGGAAATGCCCTTCATCATGCACCGTGCCTGGAGCTCGATGATGACCGGCCGCCCCGGCCCGGTGCATATCGAGATCCCGATGGACGTCCAGGCCGAAGCGGCCGAGGTGAACCTGCACGCGATCGAAGAGCGGGTACCGGTGGGCAAGGTGTTCCCGGATCCGGCGGCGGTCGCCAAGGCCGCCGAGGTGCTGCGTGAAGCCCGGCGTCCGGTGATGGTCATCGGCGGTGGCGTGATCACCGGCGAAGCCTGGAACGAAGTGCTGGCCCTGGCCGAGCTGTGGCAGATTCCGGTGGTGACCACCTGGAACGGCAAGAGCGGCTTCCCCGAGGACCATGCCCTGTTCGCCGGCAGCGTCGGCCAGACCGGCACCCTGTGCGGCAACGCGATGGCCTCCAGTGCCGACGTGATCCTCGCCGTGGGCTGCCGCTTCACCGACTGGTCGTCCTCCAGCTACGCCAAGGGCGTCACCTTCTCGATCCCGCCGGGCAAGCTGATCCACATCGACATCGACCCGCACGAGATCGGCAAGAACTACCCGGTGACCGTGGGCATCGTCTCCGATGCCAAGTACGCCCTGGGCCATCTGGTCGACGCCCTCAACGGCGAGACCGTCGACCGCACCGAATACCTGCAGGACCTGGCCGCACGTCAGGCCGAGTGGGAAGAGAAGCTGGCCACCCGCCGTGACTCCGACCGCTTCCCGTTCACCTCGCAGCGCCCGCTCGGTGCCCTGCGCAAGGTGTTCCCGCGCGACACCATCGTGGTGGTCGGCTCGGGCAACACCCAGGGTGCGGTGAAGCAGACCTTCCCGGTCTACCAGCCGCGGACCCACCTGACCTCCGGCGGCTTCTCGTCGATGGGTTGGGCGGTACCGGCGGCGATCGGCGCCAAGCTGGCCGCGCCGAACCAGCCGGTGGTGTGCATCCTCGGTGACGGCGACTTCCTGATGACCAACCAGGAGATCGCCATCTGCAAGACCAACGGGATTCCGGTGGTGTTCATCATCCAGAACAACGCTGGCTACATGTCGATCCGCGGCGGCCAGCGCAAGCAGACCAGCCGCCACATCGGCACCGAGTTCAACACCCCGGATGGCGAACCCTATTCGCCGGACTACAAGGCGCTGGGCGAATCCTTCGGTCTGCGCTCCTGGCGCGTGGAACGGCCGGAGGACCTGGAGCCGATCCTGCAGCAGGCCCTGGAGTGCAACGAGCCGGTGCTGATCGAAGTGCCCACCGACCGCGATGCCGCCGGGCCCTGGGTGCCGGGCTGGTGGGACTTCCCCATCCCCGAGTACATCACCGACGAACGCCAGGACGAGTACTGGCAGCTGCGCAACTCTGAACAACACTTGTAATGAACGAGTAAGCCCCGATGAGCGATATGCTTTTTTCGACTCACTCAGCGCAGGAACCACAACAGGAGGCGCCGGTCAGCCGGCGCTCCCTGTCGCTGGTCGAGCCTGATGAAAACGGCCTGGTGACCTGTGATGTCCTGGTCATTGGCTCCGGCATGGGCGGCTCGACCTTCGCCCATGCCTTGCGTAACCAGGGGCTGTCAGTAGTCGTGGTTGAGCGCGGCGATTTTCTGCCTCGCGAGATCCAGAACTGGAGCGCCGAGGCCGTATTTGGTGAGGGACGCTACCGCAATGCCGAGAAATGGCTGGATGACCACAACCAGCCCTTCTCGCCGGGTGTCTTCTACTACGTCGGCGGCAATACCAAGTTCTACGGCGCCATGCTGCCGCGCTTCCGCGAGGAAGACTTTGGCGAGATCCGCCATGCCGAGGGCATTTCCCCCGCATGGCCCATCAGTTATGCGGAAATGGAGCCGTATTACTGCGAGGCCGAAGCCTTGTACAAGGTGCACGGTGCCGCCGGTCAGGATCCAACCGACCCCTGGCGATCCAAGCCTTACCCCTCACCGGCATTGGAACATGACCCTGCCCTGAAAGACCTTGCGCAGAGCATGCGCAAGGCCGGCCTCCATCCCTTTGCCATGCCAGCGGCGGTGGACTACGGCCCCGACCGTGCCTGTGTGCTGTGCTCTACCTGCGACGGCTACCCATGCCTGGTAGACGCAAAAGGCGACGCCGAGATTTCGGCGCTGCGCCCTGCCCTTCAAGGCACCGACGTTCGTCTGCTGACTCGCACCAAGATTGAACGCCTGCATACCTCCGAGGATGGACTCCGAGTCACCGAGGCGGAAGGCGTCCGCGATGGGGAAACAATCCGAATCCGAGCCCAGCGATTTGCCCTGGCCTGCGGCGCGGTGAACAGCGCCACCTTGCTGCTGAAATCCGCCAATGCGCAGCATCCCACGGGGCTCGGCAATAGCTCGGGGCTGGTCGGTAGAAATTACATGGTGCACAACAGCACCTTCCTGGTGGCAGTGGACCCGCGCCGGGAAAACAAGGTGATGTTCCAGAAAACCCTGGCATTGAACGACTGGTACCACGCCTCCAAGGACAGCGTATTCCCGCTCGGGAACGTGCAGATGCTCGGCAAGATCCGCGAACCCATGATCTCGGGAATGCGCCCCTGGGTGCCCAAGATGGTGTCGCGCTACCTCACCAATCACAGCGTCGACCTCTACCTCACTTCCGAGGACCTGCCGACACCGGAGAACCGCGTGGAGTACGACGCGGAACAAAAGGCCATCAAGGTTTTCTGGAAGCCGAACAACCTTAAGGCCCACGAGCGCCTGGTGGAGAAAACCTCTGCGCTGATGCGTTACGCCGGCTACCCACTGGTACTCACGGAGCGCATGGGAATTGGCACCAACTCCCACCAATGCGGCACCGCAGTGATGGGCAATGACAGTAGTCGGAGCGTACTGGACAGGAACTGCAAGATGCACGACCTTGAGAATCTCTGGGTAGTGGACAGCTCTTCCTTCCCCTCCTCCGCTGCCGTCAACCCCGCGCTGACCATTGCAGCCAATGCCCTGCGAGTCGCTGCCTCCTTCACCGGCCCCACTACCTGACCGCCCATCTTGGCGGGCCGAGGGGTGCGCTTGCGCCCGGATACCGCCCAGATGCACTACGGATATTGTTGAAAGAACATGAACAAGAGAGACAACACCCTGGTCACCCCCCGCATCCGCAGGGCGCGCATCGCGACCTTCGCCGGTTTCATGATGGTGGGCGCAATGATGTACATCTGGTCGACCGGCGTCAGCGCGTTCCGAGAGCAGTTGGGGCTTTCCGGTAGCCTCGGTGACGGGCACTTCGGCATGATCGCGCTCGGAATCGGCGTCGGTGCAGCGGCTGGATCCTTCCTGGTAGGCCGCTTCATCGACGTGCTCGGCGCCAAACGGGTGATCTACGCCACGGCGGTCATCTACCCGCTGTCGATCATCCCGCTGGGCTTCGTCACCGGATTCTGGTTTGCGCTGGCGTTCGGAGTGATCCTGGGGCTCTTCCGTGGCGCCATCGACACGGCGCTCAACACACATGGTATCCAGGTCGAGCGCTTCTACCGTCGACCGATCCTGGCGGCCTTCCATGCCTTTTATTCTCTGGGCGGGTTCCTGGTGGGCATGGTGGGCAGCCTGTTCGCCGCGCACTACACCCAAAGCGCGGCTGTGCCTTTCACCGCGCTGGGAGGCGCCATGCTGGTGATCGGCTGCCTCGTCGGCCATTTCATGCTGGACAAGCATGACGTGCCCGAGCTGCCCAACGCCGTGGATCCGCAATCCAGCGCTGGTGCCAGCGTCACCGCCGGTAACCCCTGGCAGATGGTCCTGCTGATGATCGGTTTCGGCATCCTGCTACTGGGCAGCATGGTCGGCGAAGGTGCTGTCGCGGACTGGGGGCAGGAGTATGCGCGTCGCGAATTGGGTACCAGCACCTCGCTGGCCGGCATGGCCGTATCGGTGTTCGTTGGAGCGGAGTGTTTCGGCCGCCTGATCGGTGATCGCATCGCCGAACGCCTGGGCGCCCCGCAGGTGGTGTTCGGCAGCGCGGTACTGGCCGTCGCCGGCCTGCTGTTGACCATGATCGGCGGTACCGCCATGAGCGGCCTCATCGGCTTCGGCCTGTTCGGCCTGGGGCTGGCGTGCATCGCTCCGCTGATGCTCTCCAGCGCCGGCCGCAAGGACCCTGCCAACGCTGGCCGTAACATCGGCATCGTCAACGGCATCGGCTACTCCGGCATGCTGCTCGGGCCGGCGGCTATTGCGGCCGTGGTCAACTACTTCGGCCTCAGTTATCTGCTTTACGCCCCACTGGTTCTGCTGACGCCGCTGGCCCTGTTCGGCCCCCTGCTGATGCGTTTCCACGACACGCCCTCGGCCGAGGCTGCCGAGCCGAACGCGGCTCACCAGCCCCATCGCTGAATCAGGCTTCAGTCGAGCTTCCGGGTCGAGGTCCGCACCACCAGTTGGGTCTGGAACATCTTGCGCTTCGGCGGTTCCGACTCGGCCGGTGGTGAGTTCAGCAGGTCCACCAGGAAGCGCGCCGCATACACCCCCTTCTCCACCAGGGGCTGACGGATGGTCGTAAGCCCCACTGCCCCGGCTTCGGAAATGTCGTCGAATCCGATGATCGAAATGTCCTCAGGTACCCGCATCTGCAGTGCCTGCGCCGCGTTCATGCTGGCGAGGGCCATGACATCCGAACAGGCGACGATGGCCGTCAACGGATACTTGTTCAGCAGACTCGCCGCGGCGGCCTGCCCGACCGTCGAATCGAATCCACCGGCCTCGACGATATGAAGGTCCTCGAACGCGAGACCCGCTTCGGCCGCCTCCTCGATGTAACCGGTGAGCCGTTCGCGCACAATCATTTCGGTCGACGAGCGGAAACGCTTCAGGTCCACCTCACCCCGATGGTTATCAGGGTTGAGACGGTCAATGACGATACCGATGCGGCGATGGCCAAGGTCCAGCAGATGGCGCATCTGCTGCCGCGCCGCGCCACGGTCGTCAATCCCCACATAGTGGGCGCCCTCGATCATGGGCGAATCGACCACAACGAAAGGAATCTTCTGCTGGATCACCGCCTTCACCATCGGGTGGTCGTCCGGCATGGTCGGGATGATCAGGCCGTCCACCAAGCCGCGCACGGCCAAGCTCGCATGGCCGGACTTGCCGTCATCGCTCTGGATGCGCCGGTTGTTCAGCGGGAACAACGTCAGCGCCACATTGGACAACTCGCCGATCTCGCCAATGCCCCGCATCAGGGCGATCATCGAGGGATCGGCGAAGGCGTAGGACAGCTTGTCCATCACCATCAGCCCGATGGCGCCGACCTTACCCGAGCGCAGGCTGCGCCCCATGATGTTCGGCCCTGGGTACCCCAGCTTCTCAGCGACCGCGAGGATGTGCTCGCGCTGCGCGACGGAGAGCTTGTTGGGCTTGTTGTAGGCATAGGAAACCGCCGGCTGGGAAACGCCGGCGGCCAGTGCCACATCCTTCATCGAAACCATTGCCGATCTCGTCAACCACTTTCGTGGAATTCAGTTCCTTTTCGACGGAATTGCACCACAGATGCACTCAACTCGCATCGCGATTCCGCCCTGTCTGGCTGGATAACCTATCACGAGGCGATCGGGCACAGGATCCCCGATCCCGGAAAAGCCACGCCGCGCGACACTCTCATCACGGTCGATACCCTGATCAACCCAGCGCACCGCGCTACCCGGCAGCCCTCGCATCGCCCCACAGCCGGGCCGGCGATCTTACCTCAGTCCCCAAGTTGTACCGCACGACACCGAGCACGCGGGACTCGCACATGCCCATCTCGGTGAACCTTAATCCCTGTCGAAGGAAAAACACCTTGAGCCAATTACTTGAGAACGCCCATGCCGTCCTGCTGCCCGCATTCGCAACGCTGGAGCTCGACCGAACCGTGCTGAGTTTCCTTGAAAAGGGCGGCGTCTCGATCCTGCTGGGTGAAAGCCGCGCGGAGTATCTCGCCCGCGCCATGTGCGCCGAGCGCAGGGCGCGTGAGGCCGCAGCGGATTTCCGCAAGGTCACCCGCCTGGCCCGCCAGCATGCCCGAGGGAATCTGCTCGTCGCCATCGACCAAGAACTGGGCGGCATTCAGCGGCTGCACGATCTGGTCCCGCCCCTGCCCTCTGCAATTGAAGCCCAGGACTGGTCCGCCTCGGCCATCGCCACCCGCTCATCCGAGGTGGCCACAGTGGCTCGCCAGCTGGGCATCAATCTGTTCCTTGCCCCCATCGTCGATGTCGTGACCGGCGAGAACCCCTGGCTGTCGAACCGGACCCTGGGACAGATACCGGAAGTAGTGCGCCGCGTTTCCTGCGCGTTCGTCGATGGGGTTCAGGCCGCCGGCGTCGCAGCTGCTGCCAAGCACTTCCCCGGTCACCCCGTGACGGCGCTGGACCCGGCCGTGCACGAGGCGATTGTCTGCGGCTCAGCCCAGGAGCTTCAGCTCAGTCTGGATCAGTTCCGCGACGTCATTGCGCGGGGCGTCAAGGCCGTCATGGTCGGCCCGGCACTGGTGCCCGCCATCGACGCCCGGGAGCCCTCGAGTACGTCGCGGGCGACAATCACCCTGCTCCGCGAGCAATTGGGCTTCGACGGCCTGATCATTTCCGATGACCTGGATGCGCCCGGCATCCTGCGAGGCCGCACGATCCAACAGGTGGCCGTAGCCTCGATTGCGGCAGGCGCCGACCTCCTCCTGCTGTCCAGTGAGTCCGGTCTCGATGCCGTGGCGGCGGCCCTGGTCGACGCAGTCAGGAAAGGTGAAATCACCGAAGATCGCCTGGCCGAAGCGGCGGCTCGAGTCCGCGCACTGGCCGACGCATTCGGGATCGACAACTGATACTTGTCGAGCTTCAGAAAGAGAAGAACGCCGCACCGCTGGGTAAACAGCGGTGCGGCGCAATCAGGCGGGAACCCTTAGGCGGTGAGGTCAGGCTGGCGCGCAACAGCGTGCGTCAGCGGCGCGGATGCGCCATTGCGGATCATGTCGGCCGCCTTCTCACCGATCATGATGCAGACGGCGTTCGGGTTCCCGGACACCAGCGTCGGCATGATGGAGGCATCCGCGACACGCAGACCCTCGATGCCATGCACCCGCAGGTCCGGCCCGACTACCGAATCGCCACCCTGCCCCATACGGCAGGTGCCAGAGGGATGCAGGGCGGCATGGGCTTCCTGATGGCAGAACTTGCGCATCTGGTCGCGGGTCCTGACCGTTCCCTCCGGCACGTGACGACGTGCGATGAACGGCTTGAACGCCGGTTGCGCCATGATCTCCTCGCCGACCATGCAGCCATCCACCAAGGCGTCCAGGTCATAGGGATCGGAGAAGTAGTTCGGCACGATTCGGGGCGGCTGCTTCGGATCGGCTCCATTGAGCTCCACGAAACCTCTCGAACGCGGGCGAATCTGCCCCAGGTTCAACGTGCATCCGTTGCCCCCCGGTACCGAATCGACACCCTCTTCGATTCCTGCACCGACCACCATGAAGTACTGGATGTCCGGAGTTGCCTGCGCCTTGTCACCCCACCAGAAGGCACCGCCCTCGATCAGGTTGGATGCCGCCGGGCCCTGGCGGAACAAGGCATACTGTAAGCCGGCGACCGCCTTCCAGAAGGGCTTCTTGTACTTGTCGTAGCTGTGCGGCCCGGTCAGCTCGTAGATCAGCGAGATCTCGATGTGATCCTGCAGGTTCTGGCCGACACCCGGCAGGTCACGGACGACCTCGATGCCATGCTTCTGCAGGTGGGCGGCCGGCCCGATGCCCGAGAGCATCAGCAGGCGTGGCGAGTTGATGGCGCCGGCCGAGAGGATGATTTCTTTCTCGGCGAAGATCTGCTGCCGCTGGCCATTCTCGATGTACTCGACACCCTTGGCCCGGTTTTCCTGCATCAGGATGCGCTCCACCCGGCACCCCGTCTTCACCGTGAGATTCTTGCGGCCTCGGGCCGGCGCCAGGTAGGCCGTCGCCGCGCTGCTGCGAAAACCATTCTTTGCGGTGATCTGGTAAAGGCCACAACCAGCCGGATCGCCGCTGTTGAAGTCCGGGTTGTAAGGCAAGCCATATTGCTGGCAGGCCTTCAGCCAGACCTTGGTCAGCGGGTGCACGTATCGCGCGTCGGAAACCCCCAGCGGACCGCCCGTTCCATGCACCGCGTTGCAGAATCGCTCGTTGTCTTCGGCCTTCTTGAAGTACGGCAATACGTCACGGTACGACCAGCCCGTCGCGCCCAGCTCGGCCCAGCCGTCGTAGTCCTGCGGCACACCGCGGATATAGATCATCGCGTTGACCGAACTGCCACCTCCCAGCACGCTGGCTTGCACCATGGTCGGTGCGTCGCTGCGCGCCTGCTCTGAGGTCGGCTCCCAGGCATAGCGCTTGAGCAGCGGGCCCTGGGCGGTCTTGTAGTAAGCACCGGGAATGTGGATATAGGGGTTGCGGTCCCGCGGACCTTCCTCGAACAGGACGACCGTAGCGGACGGATCTTCGCTGAGCCTCGACGCGATGGTGCAGCCCGTCGAGCCGCCCCCGATGACGATGTAATCAACCATGGACTTCTTTCAACCTCATTGCCAAAGGGAGCTCAGTGGCTCACCAGATGCTCAAGCAAAGCTTTCAGCTCACGCGCCACGGTGTAACTGTCTTGCTGCTGTTGCTTGCGACAGAACAGCTCGCAGCTCCACCAACCCTGGTAACCGGTCGCCTTGACGGCGTCGGCCCAGACCTGCAGATCGAGCACACCCTGGCCGGTGGGCACATCCCGCAATACCGCTTCGTCCGGAATGCCGCCTTCGAATGGCAGGGAATCGCAGACGTGGACGCCGTAGATGTGGCGCTTGTCCATTTTCGCAATGTCGTCCGGGGTATCGCCGGAGGTGTGGCAGTGCCAGAAGTCGATCACCATCCTGACGTTGTCGCGCTCGGCGCGATCGAGTAGTTCAACCTGCCGAGCGATTCCGCGCAGCGGGGTCCAGGACAGGGCTTCCAGATACAGGGTGAGGTCGAAGGTTCGGGCCAGGTCAGCCAGGCGCGTGATGTTCCTCGCGGTCAGGGCCAGTTGCTCCTCTTCGCCAAGCCCTTGCAGGCCGCTGTAGAGCGCTGAGCGCCCCTGACGGTTGAAGTCGATCACCGCCTGAACATTGATCGGACCGGTCAGGACCTGCACGCCTTTGGCACCTGCCGCATTGGCCAGGGAAAACAGTGCCTCAGCCTCCTGGAACAGTGCCTGGCTTTCGGCGCCTTGCCGCTCGATATTGGCCAGGTAGCCGACGCCGGGGATTTGCAGATCGCCGAGCAGCGCCTTCAGCTCCTGCTGGGTGAAGCCCGCATCGAGGTAGCTGGCCAGCTTGACGCTTGACGCCTCGAGCGCGTCGAAGCCGACGGCCCGGGCAATCTCGACGTCAGCGGCCAGGGTGCCGTGGCGGGAGACGGTCGAATGCAGTGCCAGGGTATGTCCGGAAAATGTCATCGCGGTTCCTCTTGTTATGGTTGTGTTCGGTCAGGTTTTCGCTTGGCCGCGCGGGACCAATGGGTGCGTGTGTGTCTGCCATATCAGTCGTGCGGCTCGCCCTTACCCGCAATGAGGCTCGGGTATCAGTCTTCGGGTCGTGGTCGTGGGCGAGGAAAGGCCACCCAGGATCGCGTCTGGCTGGATTGCAGGCAGACGCGCGAAAGCTCGACGCCCCGCAGGCCCTCGTGAATATCCGGGAGCGGAGCTGCTGTCGTGCTGCGCCACTCGCTGCCCGCGCTGAGCGCGTCGGCGAAATCCGCGTAGAGCACCGCCAGGGCTTCCAGATAGCCCTCGCTGCAGCCTGCTGGCAGGCTGGTGATTTCGAGCGTGTTTGCTGCGTTGTCACGCTGGCCACGGCGGTAGATCCGCTCAGCGCCGTCGGTTGGGGCGAAGCGCAGGGTTTCCGGCGATTCCTGGCTCCACTCCAGCGAAGCCTGACTGCCGACCACCTTGAAGCGCAGCCCATTGCGATGCCCCGGTGCGGCGAAGCTGGCCCACAGCAGACCTTCTGCGCCTCCATCGAACTCCAGCTGCGCGACGCAGTTGTCATCCAGCCGCCATCCCGGCACACGGGTGCTGAGCTTGGCACTGAGCTGGGTGCAGCGCTGGCCGCTGAGGAACTCCAGCAGGTTGAAGGCATGGGTGCCGATATCGCCGACGACGCCTGTGGGCCCGGCCTTGGCCGGATCACCGCGCCAGGCCAGGCTGTCGCTGAGGTCCGCAACACCGGGCGCCAGCCACTCCAGCAGGTATTCGACGTAGAGGAAGCGGATCTCGCCCAACTCGCCCGCAAGGATGCGGCTGCGGGCATCGCGGACCATGGGGTAGCCCAGGTAGGTGTATGTCAGCGCCAGGAAGGTATTGCGTCGCTCGGCGATGCACAGCAGCGCCTCGGCCTCTTCCACCCGGTGGACCAGGGGCTTGTCGCAGATGACCGGAATCCCGGCCTCGAGGAACGACCGGCAGGCTTCGTAGTGCAGGTGATTGGGCGTGACGATGACCGCCGCGTCGATCCGGTCGGCGCGCCCCGGCTCCGCGGCCGCCATGGCGGCCACGGAGGGATAGATGCGATCGGCGTCTACACCCAGTGCGAGCCCCGCTTCTCGGGACTTCGCCGGCGATGAGGAAAACACGCCGGCGACGATCTCGAAACGGTTGGACAGGCGCATTGCCGCACGATGGAAGCTAGCGAAGTAGGCACCCTGACCGCCGCCCACCATGCCGACGCGCAGGCGCTGTTTGCCGGGAATATCGCTCGTCAGCCTGGACACTTCTGCTTCTCCGAACACGGGTGGAATGGCGGATGAACCGTGATCGCGGGCGAACAGGTTGTGCTCCGTGGGGCCAGTATCC
The DNA here is from genome assembly GCF_049334135.1 of Metapseudomonas cellulosilytica. Classification (NCBI taxonomy): domain Bacteria; kingdom Pseudomonadati; phylum Pseudomonadota; class Gammaproteobacteria; order Pseudomonadales; family Pseudomonadaceae; genus Metapseudomonas; species Metapseudomonas cellulosilytica. Next base: position 28,962 of record NZ_JBHZGN010000026.1, read on the forward strand.
GGCGTCTGAAAAGGCCTCCTCAATTTCGCATACGGATTCGACATGACGCAGGGTGACGCACGACAAAGGAGCAAGGCGGCATCGCTGCGCCGTACTATGGGACGCCGATGACGCACCATCCCTCCGAGGCGGACAATTGAAGTCGTATACGGTCCGTGAAAGTGCGAACGGCCGGGGACACCTCAGCGGCAAAGCGGCGCATTTTCCTAATCCAGATGCACCACCGGGCGTCATGTGGATCTGGCAATACCTGTTGCATGTGCAAAAAAGCAAAAACCGTGGATCACCGAAGTGATCCACGGTACGGCAGATCGAGAACCTTGCCCCGCCGTATAGGGAGGCCCCTATCCGCCAGCACACTGCAGGCCGCTATGGCCGAATCAGAGATGCTGCTCCGAGTTGCGCAGCTGCCAGTACTCGTCCTGGCGTTCGTCGGTGATGTACTCGGGGATGGGGAAGTCCCACCAGCCCGGCACCCAGGGCCCGGCGGCATCGCGGTCGGTGGGCACTTCGATCAGCACCGGCTCGTTGCACTCCAGCGCCTGCTGCAGGATCGGCTCCAGGTCCTCCGGCCGTTCCACGCGCCAGGAGCGCAGGCCGAAGGATTCGCCCAGCGCCTTGTAGTCCGGCGAGTAGGGCTCGCCATCCGGGGTGTTGAACTCGGTGCCAATGTGGCGGCTGGTCTGCTTGCGCTGGCCACCGCGGATCGACATGTAGCCGGCGTTGTTCTGGATGATGAACACCACCGGAATGCCGTTGGTCTTGCAGATGGCGATCTCCTGGTTGGTCATCAGGAAGTCGCCGTCCCCGAGGATGCACACCACCGGCTGGTTCGGCGCGGCCAGCTTGGCGCCGATCGCCGCCGGCACCGCCCAGCCCATCGACGAGAAACCGCCGGAGGTCAGGTGGGTCCGCGGCTGGTAGACCGGGAAGGTCTGCTTCACCGCGCCCTGGGTGTTGCCCGAGCCGACCACCACGATGGTGTCGCGCGGGAACACCTTGCGCAGGGCGCCGAGCGGCCGCTGCGAGGTGAACGGGAAGCGGTCGGAGTCGCGGCGGGTGGCCAGCTTCTCCTCCCACTCGGCCTGACGCGCGGCCAGGTCCTGCAGGTATTCGGTGCGGTCGACGGTCTCGCCTTTGAGAGCGTCGACCAGGTGGCCCAGGGCGTACTTGGCGTCGGAGACGATGCCGACGGTCACCGGGTAGTTCTTGCCGATCTCGTGCGGGTCGATGTCGATGTGGATCAGCTTGCCCGGCGGGATCGAGAAGGTGACGCCCTTGGCGTAGCTGGAGGACGACCAGTCGGTGAAACGGCAACCCACGGCGAGGATCACGTCGGCGCTGGAGGCCATGGCGTTGCCGCACAGGGTGCCGGTCTGGCCGACGCTGCCGGCGAACAGTTTATGGTCCTCGGGGAAGCCGCTCTTGCCGTTCCAGGTGGTCACCACCGGGATCTGCCACAGCTCGGCCAGGGCCAGGACTTCGTTCCAGGCTTCGCCGGTGATCACGCCACCGCCGATGACCATCACCGGCCGCCGGGCTTCACGCAGCACCTCGGCCGCCTTGGCGACCGCCGCCGGGTCGGGGAACACCTTGCCCACCGGCACCCGCTCTTCGATCGCGTGCAGGTTCACCTCGGCCGCCTCGGCCTGGACGTCCATCGGGATCTCGATGTGCACCGGGCCGGGGCGGCCGGTCATCATCGAGCTCCAGGCACGGTGCATGATGAAGGGCATTTCCTCCACGCGGGTGGCGACCCAGTGGCGCTTGGACACGGCTTCGGCGATCTTCGGGAAGTCGTTGTCGGTGTAGCGCTCCAGCTCCTGCAGCAGGCCGTGGCCACGCATGTGGGTGGGCGGGCCACCGGTGATCAGCATCAGGCTGGTGGAGTCGGTGAAGGCGGTGGCCATGCCGATCACGGTGTTGCTCGCGCCGGCACCGATGGAGGTCACCGCCGCCATCGGCTTGCCGGAGACGCGGTAGTAGCCGTCGGCCAGGTGCACGGCGCTCTGCTCGTGGAACACCTGGATGAACTTGATCTGCGACTCTTCCTCGAGGAAGGCATCGGTGAGGGTCCAGATGCCGTGGCCGGGGATGCCGGCGACGTATTCGACGCCGTAGTTCTTCAGCGTTTGGGCAACCACTTGGCTGCCAGTCAATTTCTTCATGTGTGAATTCCTATCGTTATCAGGCTTCGGAGCAACAGCAGCCGCTCCGAAAGGTCCGAATCGCTGGCGTCAGAGGGCAGGCTCACCGAACGGCACGTCCTTCTTGCCGTAGCGGCGTACGCGCAGGTTGGCTTGCTCGGCATGGCCGACGAAGCCCTCCATCAGGCACAGACGCGAGCAGTACTCGCCGATCAGGGCGGAGGCCTCGTCGGTCAGTACGCGCTGGTAGGTGCAGGTCTTGATGTACTTGCCGACCCAGAGACCGCCGGTGTAGCGCGCCGCCTTGTTGGTGGGCAGGGTGTGGTTGGTACCGATCACCTTGTCGCCGTAGGAGACGTTGGTGCGCGGACCGACGAACAGGGCGCCGTAGTTGCTCAGGTTCTTCACGAAGAAATCGTCGTCGCGCGTCATGATCTGCACGTGCTCCGATGCGTACTCGTCGGAGAACTTGACCATCTCTTCAAACGACTCACAGAGGATGATCTCGCCGAAGTTCTCCCAGGCCTCACCGGCAATGGCAGCGGTCGGCAAAAGTTCGAGCAGTCGAGCGATTTCCTTCAGGGTGTCTTCCGCCAGTTCGCGGGAGGTGGTCAGCATGACTGCCGGCGAGTCCTTGCCGTGTTCGGCCTGGCCCAGCAGGTCGGTGGCGCAGAGTTCGCCGTCAACGCTGTCATCGGCGATCAGCAGCGTCTCGGTGGGACCCGCGAACAGGTCGATACCCACGCGGCCGAACAGCTGACGCTTGGCTTCTGCAACGTAGGCGTTGCCCGGTCCAACGATGATGTCGACCGGATCGATGGTGGCCGTGCCCAGCGCCATGGCGCCGACAGCCTGGATTCCGCCCAGGCAGTAGATGGCATCAGCGCCAGCAAGGTGCTGGGCGGCCACGATGTACGGCGCCGGTTTGCCCTGGAACGGCGGCGCTGCGGTCACAATGTTGCGCACGCCAGCGGACTTGGCCGTAACGATGGACATGTGTGCCGAAGCTAGCAGCGGGTACTTGCCACCCGGGACATAGCAGCCGGCGGCATTGACAGGGATGTGCTTGTGGCCAAGAACGACGCCCGGAATGCTTTCGATCTCGACATCAAGCATGGACTTGCGCTGGGCATCAGCGAAGCGACGCACCTGGGCCTGGGCGAACAGGATGTCGTCGCGCTCACGGTCAGTCAGCTGAGACATGCACTGATCGATCTCGACCTGGCTCAGTCGATAGTCGCTACGGTCCCAGCCGTCGAACTTCACCGACAGCTCACGGACCGCAGCGTCGCCACGCTTTTCGATATCCAGCAGGATGCGCGATACATCCGCCTTGAGTTTGTCGTTGTCAGCAGCCTGCTGCTCCGTCGGTTTCGCCTTCTTGATCCACTCAGCCATCACATCACCTTTCTTGTAGGGAGCAGGAAGCCCTCACACCTGAACAAGGAGTGCTTCAGGTGCGGCTTATCTGCGGATTACGGGGAAATATTGGGGGGTTGGAAGGCCCCTTTAGTGCGCCATCCCGGTCAACCAACCCCGGAGGCGACGCCAAGCTGAAGCCCACCTCAACCGAGGCAGAAACTCACTGCCGGAGCAGCGGGATGCAACATCAGTCGGGAGCGTCATGCAGGCCACCATTGGTCGAGGGCAGTGCCGTTCGTGCGTCATTTGTCAGGGCAGCTTCAGCTCGCCCTGTGAGCCACAACATACGGCGACCCCATGCCCCCCTCAATTTCTCAAGCGAGCAGGACTTGACGCACAATGACGCACTAGATCGAAAAATGTGCGGCACAACGTCTCGAAATCCCCTCTGGCATGGCCTGCTGTTGCACAGCCGACATCACACCGCGACTGATGAGGAGAAAATTTCAGGGAAGGAGAGGTGGAGACATCACTTGGCAGCGATGCCTCAATGCGAAGGCGTTACCTGGTGCGCCGAGAGACGGCTCAGGCGGAATCTATGGAGGTGTTGCCGGAGTTCAGGTAGATGATGACCTCCTTGGGGATGGACGGATCGTTCGGCGGGAGCACAGTGGCCCTGCGGATATTCGCCTTGCGAATGAGCCCCTTTCCCACGAAGTTCATGGCCACCTTCGCAGCAACCGGCTGCCGCATCATGGTCGCCGCGATCCCGCTGGTGACACCGAAGATGTACTTCCTGGAGCTCCGACTGACGGCGGCCAGATTGCTGAAGGTCATCTCGTTCTTCTGGATGGTTTCGAAGTCGACGGAGAAAATCCGCCCGGCAATCAGGAAGCTCAGGCCGTGGTACTTGAAGAGGTAATCCATCTTCCCGGTACCGTCCATGCTCGGGAAGCGCTCCACGTAATAGTGCATCAGCATGCCGTCACGTTCGTAGATGCAGAAGATCGAGCGCACGATCTGGCCGGGATAGATCGAAGAGTAGTGATAGCGCTCGTAGATGCCGGTGATATCGCTGTGCCGGGACTCCCCTGCCCTCATCATTTCATTGATGAACATGAGCATCTTCGGCGACTGGATGACGCTTCGGAACAGATGGAAGTGGCCACCCTCCATCATCGAGCGGAAGTCGTTCGGATTGGAGAACAGCACATCTTCGCTCAGCCCGAAGAAGCTGGCGATCGCCCGCAGATTACTCTGCGAGGGAGCATGCGTCCCGGCCAGGTACTTGTTGAACTGCTGGCGGTTGATGCCGATCTTGCGGCACATCTCGGAGACTGTGCCGGCCCGCTCACACAGTGTTCTGAGGTTCTCAGGAAGGAACGGATCCTTATCCATGTCGTCTGGTTGCCTTAGCTTGCAGCAGGGATATCGTCGACTACGCGGCAGCAGCGCTTCGGCACACCAAAGAAGCTGCGTCAGCTGCGCCATTCATTTCAGTCTATTGCGTCAGATTGAGAAATCAATCGTTGCCAGTGGAGCAGCACAGCTCACTGATTCGTGCGGGACACATGTGTCGTCCGCCTGGAAGTAGGGATATCTCAATCGGATCGCTATAACTGGAGGCGGGCACCGGCGCAAAGCTGGGAGGAAACTAATACATGGGGTCAATCTGGCCCCATCTCACGCTGCCTCGAACGAAGTGGGTCGACATTGCGCCCCGTGGCGTAGATGTATCTCTCTTCTGCGTGTGCAATCGAAGCCGGTACCCGGCGCAACACCAGTACGATCTGGACGCCAGTCTGAGCACCTCAGGACAGGATGGACGAGCGAAAGGCAAATACCTGAATCTCGATCAGGTACCCACCCAGGCCACTTTCGACGCAAGCGCGTACCGGCTTGCCGAAACCGTCGACCCAGGCGTCGTACACCGTGTTGACCTGCTCGAAGAACGCATAGTCTGCAATCCAGATCTGTACCCGGGTCAGATCGTTGCGCGTGAATCCTGCGCGAGCCATCAGCGATTCGATCGTTGCCAGCGCCTGGCGTGCCTGCCCGACGACATCCAGCGCAGGATCATCGGCAACGATCCCGGCAGTTTCGAAAAAGGGACCGTAGGCCACGGCCAGGGACATGCGCTGCCCCTCGTCAAAGCGCGCGATCATTGCTTACTCATCTCCTTGCAGACTAAAAAAGCGCACCGGACGGCGCGGCGAGCAGACCCGCCCGATGCAAAGGACGACCGTGAACGGACGTCGCCCGACGGTTCAGCTCAAATCGTTGATGCACACCACCTTGGGTTGCGTCATGTCCTCGTAGGCAAAGCGCACGCCTTCGCGGCCCAGGCTGCCGTACTTGAAGCCGCCGAAGGGCATGGCGTCGAAGCGGTAGTCGGAGGAGTCGTTGATCATCACCCCGCCAGCCTCGATGCGCTTCGCGGCGCCCAGCGCACGCTTGAGGTCCGAGGTGAAAATACCCGCGTGCAAGCTGTATTCGGGCTCGTTGGCCAGGGCCACGGCCTCGTCCAGGCTGTCGAACGGCTCCAGCACCACCACCGGCGCGAACACCTCGTGGCGCCACAGGCGGCTGTCATGGTTCACCCGTTCCAGCACGGTCGGCGCATACAGGGCGCCCCGGCGACGGTGGCCGCAGAGCAGGCTTGCGCCCTCCTCCAGGGCCTCCGCCACCACCTGCTCGGCGTTGCGTGCGGCCTGTTCGGTGATCATCGGGCCCACGTCAGTCTCGCGGCGGCTCGGGTCGCCCACCACCAGCGCCTGGCTCAACGCCACGAAGCGCTCACGGAAGGCTTCGTAGATCGACGCCTGCACGAGAATGCGCTGCGTGCCGATGCAGTTCTGCCCCGCTGCCCAGAAGGCGCCGGACACGCAGGATTCAACCGTAGCCTCCAGCTCGCAATCCTCGAGTACCAGCACCGGCGCGTTACCGCCCAGGTCCATCGCCAGTTTCTTCAGGCCGGCGTTGCGGGCGATGCTCTCGCCGGTGACGAAGCCGCCGGTGAAGGAAATCATCCGCGCCTCACGGGCAGCAGTGAGCGCCTTGCCCAGCTCCGCTCCGCCGGTGGCGATAGTCACGACGGATTCCGGTAGGCCAGCCTCGCGCAGGCAGTCCACCAGCTTGCACGCCGATAGGGGCGCCAACTCCGAGGGCTTGAGCAACACCGCGTTGCCGCCGGCGATGGCCGGGCCGAGCTTGTGCGCCACCAGGTTGAGCGGGTCGTTGTAGGGGGTGATGGCCACAATCAGCCCCAACGGCTCGCGGGTGAACCAGCCCTGGCGGGATTCGGAGCCCTCGTAGGATTCGAACGGCACCACCTCACCGGCATTGCGCTTGGCCTCTTCGGCCGACAGCTTGAGGGTGTTGATGCAGCGTTTCACCTCCTTCTCCGCCTGGCGCAGGGTTTTGCCCGCCTCGGCTACGATCAGGCCGGCAAAGGCGACGGCGTCCCGCTCGACCAGGCGCGCGGTGTCTTCGAGGATGCGCGCTCGGCGATGGCGCGGCAGCGCTGCACTGGCCTGCACGCCCTCCCGGGCCTGCCCCAGCAGACCGGGGACATCGGCGACGCCGAGGCAGGGCACGCTGCCCACCCGGCTACCGTCGAAGGGATTGAACACATCGATCAGAGCGCTTTGCACGGCCTTGGCGAGGGCCAGACGGGATGTGGTCATCAGTGTTCTCCCAGGCTCAGCGCTGCGCATGCGCGGTGTGGATGGCGACGATGTCGGACAGCAGCGCGAAGGCGGTTTCGATTCGCCCGGCACCCGGGCCGGAGACCGTCACCGCCCCGAGCAATTCGGTGTTGAAAGACACCGCGTTGGTGGCGCCGCTGATGCCGGCCAGCGGGTGGCCGTTGTCAAGGCGGCGGGCCTCGACGCTGGCGCATACGGAGCCGTCGGCCTGACGCTGGGCGGAGCCGATCAGCTTCCAGCGGGCGCCGGCCTGGCGAGCCTGTTCGAGGTCGGCGGCGCTCAGGCCGCTGATGCCGCTGCAACGCACGTCGCTCACCTGCAGGCGGGCGTCGAGCAGTTCGTTGGCGAGGATCACCACCTTCAGGCGTACATCGAAACCTTCGACGTCAGCGGTCGGGTCGGCCTCGGCGTAGCCCAGTTCCTGTGCCTGGCGCACCGCATCGGCGAAGCTCAGGCCTTCCTCCATGCGGGTCAGCACGTAGTTCGAAGTGCCATTGAGGATGCCTTCGAAGCCGGTGATCACCGCGCCCGGCAGGGTCTGGCGCGCCATGCGGATGACCGGGGTGCCGCTCATCACCGAGCCTTCGTACTCGAAGGCTACGCCATTGCGCTCGGCCAGGGCCTTGAGTTCGGTGCCGTGCAACGCGATCGGCCCCTTGTTGGTGGTGACCACATGCTTGCCACTCTCCAGTGCCCAGCGGCAGAACGTGGCCGCCGGCTCGCCGTCCACCGGGTTGGTGAAGGTGGCCTCGGCAATGATGTCGGCGCCGGACTGCTTGATGATGGTCTCGTTGAACGCTTCGGCAGTGCCGCCCGGCAGTTCTGCGAATGCCCCCTTGGCGGCCGGCAGGGCGACCAATTGCGCAGCGTCCAGGCCGTCGCGGTTCATGATGGAGCCCAGGAACAGGTCGGTCACGCCGACGATCTTCAGGCTGAAGCCCAGTTCGGCCTGCCAGGCCGCATTGCGCTCGGCGATCAGTTGGGCCAGGCCGCGGTTCACGCCGCCGAAGCCAACCAGGGCAATCTTGTATTCGGACATCGGGTTGCCTCCCATACAGGCAGTTGCTTGATGGGTTCCAGCCTAGGGGCCGGGCACTGGCAGTTGAATATGGCAATCCGCTGTATTTATTGGTCATTTTGACCAGCGCCGCCCTACCCTGCGGTCACCTTCTTGCGGGCATAAAAAAGGTTCTTCACGGATTACCGGGGGAGAGCGTGTTCACACTGGATTGGTAAGTTTGAGTGATTGCCTGGCTCCATGCCGCTTGAAACTTCCCTCACCCCCATCCCCCGCCCTGCGCCCCGGCCTGACCGCTTCGCGCTCAGTCGTTCATCGGCACCGGAAGCGGTGCTTCCGAAAGCGTGCCTCCTCACCCCAGAGGGAGAGGGGTGACTCGCGCCTACGAGGCACAAAGAGTCCTGAAGCCAATACGGGACTGAAACCGAGTAAAAGCGGTGGGGCAGCGACTCCGCCCCGTCAGGAGGCCGAGCGGAATCGTTGCAGAGGGGGACGAGCGGCATGGATGCCGCGAGAGGCGTGTGGGGCCAGGGATGGCCCCTCACGCCGGGCCCCCGGCGCAAGGATGGAGCGAGGGGACCCCGGCGAAGCCGGGGCCGGATGCCGGGGCAAGTTTTTTGGTTCCTTTTCAACGACTGGAAAAGGGACTCGCCCGGGAGGGCGAAACAGAGACCTGAAGCCCACTCTGCAATGAGCTGAACTCCCGGACAACAAGCAACCCTCTCACACCCAATTGCCAATCCGCTGTGTCCCCGGTAATCCGCGAAGAACCATAAAAAAGCCGCCCGGACCAGGTCCGGGCGGCGCGGTGGGAGCATGCCCCCGAACTCAGATCACAGAGGAGAGGACAAAGGAAGTGACCGTGTTGGAAACACCGGGCATGGCGGAAATCTCCTTCCACACCAGATGCACGCGTTCAGGCGTCGCCGCATCGACCCGCAGCATGAGATCGAACTCACCACTCATGACTTCGCACTGGACGATTTCCGGAATGCTACGCAGCGCTTGCAGCACCTCCTCGCCGCGCATGCGGTCGTAGCGGTAGACGAAGATCACCGCGCTGATCAGCGACCCTGGACGACGACCGTCGCCGGTCTTCAGTGTGTAGCCCTGGATGGCGCCGTCGCGTTCCAGCCGCTCGATGCGCTGGCGAACGGCGTTGCGCGACAGGTTGACCTTGTCGCCGAGTTCCGCGTGGGCGATACGCGCGTTGGCGGTGAGTTCGGCCAGGATGCGTTCGTCCAGCGGATCGAGGATGCGTTTCATCGCCGCCCTCCCCCTACCATTCACTGAGCATCTGGCACAGGCCGGCGAGGTCTCCACGCGCCAGCTGTCGCGGATGCTCTACAGGCGGCGGCACCTGCGGCAGCGGCGCGCTCCAGGCGCCCAGCCCGGCCAGCAGCCCGGCCGACTTCTCCGGGGCGATCTGCCCCAGGGTCACCATCGGCGTCACCATGCTGCGCCGGTACAGGCGTGCCGCGAGCACGCCGGTGGCGGTGTGCGGATCGATGGCGATGCCGGTGTCGCGAAACAGCGCGGTGATCTCCGCCACCGTCTGCTCATCGCCCACCGCATAGGAGTCGATCAGCAGGCGCGCCTGCAGCCACTGGTGGTTGGCGATGCTGAGCTCGCCGCTGTTTTCGAAGTGCTCCATCAACGTCTTCACCGCCTGGTCGTCGTGGTCGTAAAGCTCCCAGACGAAGCGTTCCAGGTTGGAGAAGATGGAGAAGTCCATGGCCGGTGACAGGGTGCGATTGGCCTCGCGGGTGGAGTAGCGGTTCTTGTGGATGAACTGGTGCAGCGCGTCGTTGCGGTTGGTGGCAATGATGATCTGGTTGATCGGCAACCCCATCTTCTGTGCGATGTAGCCGGCATAGACCTCGGCGAAGCTCGCCGCCGGGATGCTGAAGCCGATCGGGCGCTGGCCGCCGCCGAGCTGCAGGGCGGCGTGGAAGTAGAAGACGAGCTGCGCCAGCACACCGACCCAGTTGGTGGAGTTGAAGCCGATGGGTACCACCTGCTCCAGTGGCCATCGGCGGAACAGCCGCGAGACCAGGGTCTGGCAGTCGTCGAAGCTGCCGGCCACGGCGCAGGCCAGCACCCGATCCGGGTCGGCGGCCTGGAGCGCAAGCAGGCGCTCACGCGGCACGCCGACCTGCGGATACAGCGTGACCACCCGGCAATTCGCGCAGGTGGCGAAGGCCGAAACGGCCGCCAAGCCGGTATCGCCGTTGGTAGCCCCCACGACGAGTGCCTGCCCGCCTTCGCCATCGAGAAAGTAAGCCGCCAGACGCGCGTGCAACTGGGCAGCGAAATCCTTGGAGGAGCGGGTCGGACCGTGGAACAGCTCCAGCACCCACTCGTTGCGGTCGATCTGGCGCAGTGGCGCGATGGCGCGATGGTTGAAGGGGCGATAGCTGTCCTTGAGCAATGCCTTGAGGTCATCCTCCGGAATGGCCTGACCGACGAAGGGACTGATCACCCGCCAGGCCAGTTCCTCGAACGGCAGCCACGACCAGTTGGCGATTTCCTGGGCACCGAACACCGGCAGGCTGGCCGGCACGAAGAGCCCGCCGTCGGCGGCGAGCCCGGACAGCACCACACTGCGGAAATCTGCCCGCAGCGCGGCACTGCGTGTACTCACGTAATGCATATTCTCTCCCGACACTTACTTGTTGCGATGGGCCTGGGCCACCAGCCAGGTGGCGAAGGCCAAGGCATCTGGATGCAGTTTTGTCCCCGTACCGTGGACCAGGTAGAAGGACTCGCTGGCCTCGATACGCCGATCGAAAGGCTCCACGAGGCGGCCTTCGCGCAGCAGGTCTTCGACCATGGACGAACGCGCCAGGGCGATGCCCTGCCCCAATTCGGCCAGGCGCAGGGTAGAGACCAGGGTGTCGAACTGCAGGCCGGTGGAGAAATCGACGTCGTCGGCGCCCACCCGCTTCAGCCAGTAGCCCCAGCCCTCTTCGTAGCCGAGCACGTGCAGCAGTGGGTGACGGGCGACGTCGCGAGGTTCGTGTAGCGGCGAATCGGCCATCAGCTGCGGCGAACAGACCGGAAACAGCGTGTCCCAGGACAGCCGCTGCGACACCAGCCCGGGCCAGTGGCCGTGGCCCCAGCGGATCTCCAGGTCGTCCTCGCCGTCGAGTTCCTTGACCCAGAGGTTACTGATGTAGCGAATGTCGAGGTGCGGGTGGGCACGGCGGAAGTCAGCCAGCTTCGGCGCCAGCCAGAAGTGGAGGAACGATAGGCTGCCACGCACTTTGATCGGTCGCCGCTTGTGCTGGCCGAAGATCTCGCTGGTGCCCACCGCCAGACGGGTGATGGCGTCCTGTACCACTGGCAGGTAGGACTGCCCCTCCTCGGTCAGGCCCAGTCCACGCGGAAGACGCTTGAACAGCGCAACCCCGAGGTGGCTCTCCAGCTGGCGGATCTGCTGGCTTACCGCCCCCTGGGTCAAGTGCAACTCCTCCGCCGCGTGGGTGAAATTGAGGTACCGCGCCGATACCTCGAAGGCTCGCAACCAGTTCAACGGGGGCAAGGCTTTCTGGTTCATGCGCGGTACCTCATGGCTCATATTCGGACGATCCTGGCGGAGCAGGCAGGGGAGCGGCTTCGCTCAGGCCGTCTCGGGCGTGCGGACGGGCGCGGCGTGGGAAGCCAGGCGCCGCTCACGACCCTTGCGCGTGATCCAGAACACGAAATAGCACCAGGCAATGAACGGCACCCCGAAGTAGAGCGCAACTCGCTGGGCCGGATCAAAGGCAATCCCGATGCAGGCCAGTGTGCAGCTCGCCAGCGCGCCCAGCGGTACCCAGGGATAACCCCGTACGCGGAACTTCAGGTCTTCCACCTTTCCGCCGTTGGCCACGTAGTGGCGGCGGAAGGCGATCTGGCTCGCCGCGATACTCATCCACACCACCACCACGGCCAGGCCCGAGATCGACACCAGTGCGAGGTAGACGGTGTCCGCAGCGAAGACGCTGCTGAGCAGCGAGGCGATGCTGCCGGCCATGCTCACCACGATTGCGTTGAACGGTGTACCCATGCGGCTCAGCTCACCGAAGCGCTTGGGCATGTGGCCCTGGTCGCTGAGGGTCCAGAGCATGCGCGAGGCCGCATACAGGCCCGAGTTGGCAGCCGAGAGCAGCGCACTGATGATCACGAAGTTCATGATGTCGGCGGCGTAGGGAATGCCGATGAACTCGAACACTGTGACGAAGGGGCTCTCCACCAGGCCGGCCTGCTCGCGTGGCAGCAACGTCGCGAGGACGAAGATGGTGCCGACGAAGAACAGCGCCAAGCGCAGCACGGTGGTACGGATTGCCTTGGGCACGTTGCGTTGCGGGTCACGGGTTTCCCCGGCTGCGATACCGATCAGCTCGGTGCCGGAGAAGGCAAACGACACCGCCAGCAGGGTCATGGCGATCGACCAGAAGCCGGTCGGGAACAATCCCTCACGGGTGAAGTTGCCGAGGCCGATGCTGTGAGCCTGCTGCACGTCGAACACGCCGATGATGGCGCCGGTGCCTACCACCAGGAAGGCAATCACAGCCACCACCTTCACCAGCGACAGCCAGAACTCGGTTTCGGCGAATAGCCGGACCGACACTACGTTACTGACGAATACCGTGATGGCGAACAACGCGCTCCAGATCCATACGGGTGTATCAGGGAACCAGCGCACCATGAGGATGCCAGCGGCGGTGAATTCCGATCCGATGGCCACCGCCCAGGTCAGCCAGTAGAGCCAGGCCACCGTATAACCGGTGCCGGGACCCAGGTAGCGGGAGGCGTAGCTGCTGAAGGAGCCGGTTTCCGGCATCTGCACGGCCAGTTCCCCAAGGCACATCATCACCATGTACACCATGACGGCGCCGATGATGTAGGCGATGACCGCTCCCAGCGGACCGGCCTGGTTGACGGTATAGCCTGAAGTCAGGAACAGGCCGGTACCGATCACCCCTCCCAGCGCCAGCATCACAATGTGGCGCGTCTGCATATCCTGTTTGAAACCAGGCCCCGAAATATTCTTGTCTGTTGTTTGCGTGGACATATATGGACTCTCATGAAAGTTTGCGGGCAAAGAAGTTTCTGCAACCAACTTCAAGGCAGAACTGATCAAGTTGCCATCGGGTATTGTTATTGTTCCTTTTCATGATTAACTCACTGGCTCTCCGGCCAGTCGTCAGGGGGCGAACGTCAAATTTCCACCTCGGTGTGACGTTCGGTCAGGACAGGGGCGAAGTTCGAAGTAGGTTCTTCAGCGAGTTCACGGCGAACAAATGCGAACGCCTGCTGGAGATCGGCAAGCAGATCGGCTGTTTCCTCGATCCCCACGGAGATCCGCACCAAGCCTTCGGAGATGCCCAGCGCCAGGCGCTCTTCCAGGGTGTTTTCGACGTGGCTCGTGGTGCGCGCCGGGCCGTAGATGGTTTCCACCGCCCCGAGGTTGCCGGCGCGGTGGGCATAGCGCAGACGCGGTAAAAGACGCTTCACGGTGTCCATGCCGCCGGCCAGGACGAAGCTGACGATGGCGCCGAAACCGCGCATCTGCGAGCGCGCGACGGCATGAGCGGGATGGCTGGGCAGTCCGGGGTAGTTCACTGCCTCCACCAGCGGTTCGGTGAGCAGGTAATCGGCCAGTGCCTGGGCGCTCTGCTGCTGTTGGCGCAGGCGCAGGGCCAGGGTCTTGATGCCACGGATGATCAGGTAGGCGGAGAACGGGTCCAGCGCCGCACCATTGATCTCGCGGTAATGACGCACCTGGGCCATCAGGCTTTCCGCGCCGCACACCACGCCACCGAGCACGTCACCGTGGCCGGAGAGGAACTTGGTCGCGCTGTGCACCACCACGTCGACACCTAGTGCCAGGGGATTCTGGTTAAGCGGCGTGGCGAAGGTGTTGTCCGCCACCACCAGGGCACCGACGCGCTTGGCCGCCGCCGCCAGACGGCGGATATCGAGCACTTTAAGGGTCGGATTGGTGGGGGTTTCGAGGTACAGCAGGTCGCAGCCCTTGGCGATCTCGCGTTCGATGGCCTCGGTATCCAGGGTGTCGCAAAGAGTGACCTCCACGCCCATGCGCGGCAAAAATTCCTCGAAGATCTTGTTGGTGCCACCGTAGCTATCGCGAGTGGACACCACACGCTTGCCGCTGCAGAGGAAAGTCTGCAGCACCCCGCTGATCGCGGCCATGCCACTGCTGAAGGCGACCGCCGACTCCGACTGTTCCAGCTCGCACAGCTTGGCTTCGAGGACAGCGACCGTCGGATTGCTCATGCGGCTGTAGATGAAGCCCGGATTCTTGCCCAGGGCAACGTCATACCAGACATCGATGTCCTGATAGCCATATGCGGCACTTACGACAATTGGTGTTTGCGTGGCGTTATAGGGATGCTGAATTTGCTCGCCTGCCCAGACAACCTGAGTACCAATGCCGGCACACTCGTCGTGAGCAGTTTCCACTTTCTTGTTCATATGAATTTCCCGAAGACGGTGAGACAACTTCGCCAATCAGAATTGGTTGCCGGGAAATATAGGGAATGGAAAACGCACTGAAAAACGATGTTATCCGGGCCTAAGGGCCGTTTTTTTTAATGGCTGAGGTCACGTGGCTCCAATGGCGTCTGCGGGCGATTATCGGATCAGGAAAGCGCAGGAGGATTGAACGGCGGCGCGCCTGATCGCGCTCTTTGTGGGGGCGAATTCATTCGCCAAGGGCGGCGGAGCCGCCCCATGCAAGCCATCAGGGCAGACCTGCGGCCTGCTTGGCGATTGAAATCGCCCCTACAAGGTAGCGGCACACTTCAACCCTGGCTTGTGTCGCGCCCTCCCCAACAAGCACAGGAAATTTCCCTGGCGGCCGAACCATGGGGCTTTTGCCAAAAAATAGGGCGGCAAATGCCGCCCCGCTCACGCTCAAAAGAACGCCTGGATGCCGGTCTGCGCGCGGCCGAGGATCAGCGCGTGGACGTCGTGGGTGCCCTCGTAGGTGTTCACCACTTCCAGGTTGACCAGGTGGCGGGCCACGCCGAATTCGTCGGAGATGCCGTTGCCGCCCAGCATGTCGCGGGCCAGGCGGGCGATGTCCAGCGCCTTGCCGCAGGAGTTGCGCTTCATGATCGAGGTGATTTCCACCGCCGCGGTGCCTTCGTCCTTCATCCGGCCCAGGCGCAGGCAGCCTTGCAGGGCCAGGGTGATCTCGGTCTGCATGTCGGCCAGCTTCTTCTGGATCAGTTGGTTGGCGGCCAGCGGACGGCCGAACTGGTTACGGTCCAGCACATACTGGCGCGCGGTGTGCCAACAGGCCTCGGCGGCGCCCAGGGCGCCCCAGGAGATGCCGTAGCGGGCGGAGTTCAGGCAGGTGAACGGGCCGCGCAGGCCGCGCACGTCGGGGAAGGCGTTCTCTTCCGGGACGAACACGTTGTCCATCACGATCTCGCCGGTGATCGAGGCGCGCAGGCCGACCTTGCCGTGGATGGTCGGCGCCGACAGGCCCTGCCAGCCCTTCTCGAGGATGAAGCCGCGGATCTCGCCGGCATCGTCCTTGGCCCAGACCACGAACACATCGGCGATCGGGCTGTTGGTGATCCACATCTTGGCGCCGGACAGGCGGTAGCCGCCGTCGACCTTCTTCGCGCGGGTGATCATCGAGCCCGGGTCGGAGCCGTGGTTCGGTTCGGTCAGGCCGAAGCAACCGATGTATTCGCCGCTGGCCAGCTTGGGCAGGTACTTCTGTTTGGTGGCCTCGTTGCCGAACTCGTTGATCGGCACCATCACCAGCGACGACTGCACGCTCATCATCGAGCGGTAGCCGGAGTCGACGCGCTCCACTTCGCGGGCGATCAGGCCGTAGCACACATAGTTGAGGCCGCTGCCGCCGTATTCGGCGGGGATGGTGGCGCCGAGCAGGCCCACTTCGCCCATCTCGCGGAAGATCGCCGGGTCGGTCTGCTCATGGCGGAAGGCCTCCAGCACGCGCGGAGCGAGCTTGTCGGCGGCGAACTGCTGGGCGCTGCCCTGCACCATGCGCTCTTCTTCGGTGAGCTGCTGGTCCAGCAGCAGCGGGTCGATCCAGTTGAAGCTTGCCTTGTTGGCCATGGGGAAGTTCTCCGAATTCATGATTGTTGTGGGGCGTTCGGTTCAGTCGAGGCGCTCGATGACGCAAGCGATGCCCTGCCCCAGGCCGATGCACAGGCTGACCAGGGCGTAACGACCGCCGCTGCGTTCAAGCTGGCGGACAGCGGTGAGCACCAGGCGGGCGCCGGATGCGCCGAGCGGGTGGCCGATGGCGATGGCACCGCCATTGGGATTCAGGCGTGGATCATCGAAGGCGATGCCGAGTTGCCGGGCGCAGCCCAGCACCTGGGCGGCGAAGGCCTCGTTGATCTCGATCAGGTCCATGTCGGCCAGGCGCAAGCCGGCGCGCTGCAATGCCTTGGCGCTGGCCGGCACCGGCCCCAGGCCCATGAGCCGTGGCTCGACGCCCGCCACCGCTGCGGCGAGGATGCGGGCGCGTGGTTTGAGGCCGTGGCGTTCGCCGATGGCCCGGGAGCCGATCAGCAGTGCGGCGGCGCCATCGTTGATGCCCGACGCATTGCCGGCAGTGACCACGCCATCGGCGAACAGCGGCTTGAGCCGGGACAAACTGTCAGCCGTGGTTTCCGGGCGCGGATGCTCATCACACGCCACTGACAACGGCGGTTGCTTGCGCCCTTGCGGCACCTCGATGGGCAGCAGTTCCCCGGTGAAGAAACCGGCCTGCTCCGCCTCGCGGTACAAGGCCTGGCTACGCGCAGCAAAGGCATCCGCCTCTGCGCGGCTGATCGCCAGTTCACGGGCGACGTTGTCGGCTGTTTCGGGCATCGAATCGGCGCCGAACTCGGACTCCACCCGGGGATTGGGGAAGCGCGCGCCGATGCTGCTGTCGAACACCCGGAAGTCGCGGGAGTACGCGCTTTCCGCCTTGGCCACGACAAAGGGTGCGCGACTCATGCTTTCCGCGCCACCGGCAATGAACAACTCGCCCTCGCCACCCCTGACCGCGCGTGCCGCATCCAGCACCGCCGCCAGGCCCGAGCCGCACAGGCGGTTGACGGTGAGGCCGCCGACCGCCACGGGAAGGCCGGCGAGCAACGCGGCATGGCGGGCCAGGTTGCGGCCGTCTTCGCCGGCCTGGCTGGCGCAGCCGGCGATCAGGTCCTCGTACGCCTCGGCGGCAAAGGGATTACGCGCCACCAGGGCCCGCACCAGCGTAGCCAGCAGGTCATCCGGACGCACGCCGGCCAGGGCGCCGGCATGTCGACCGAAGGGCGAGCGCAGGCCGTCATAGATGTAGGCAGTCATGCGCCCTCCTCCGCTGCGGTCAGCGGCAGGCCGAGCTGCACGCGACGGCGCAGCCAGGGGCTGATGCGGTAGCGCGGCTCCTGGTAGAGCTCATGCAGCGCGCGAATAATCCGTGCGATCTTCTCCGCTCCGTAGTGATCGCCGAAACCCAGTGGCCCGAGGGGGTAACCCAGCGCCAGTCGCACCGCGCGATCCAGCACGGCGGGCGCGGCGATGCGCCGCTGGGCGATCTCGCAGCCCAGGTTGACGATCCCGGCCAGCACCCGCTGGGCGATGAAGCCGGGCGAATCGTTGATCACCTCCACCGGCACGCCGTCGGCGCCCAGCGCCTGCCGCGCCTGGGCCAGCAGATTCGGGTCCAGCGCCGGCTGAGGCATCAGCACGCGGCGCTTGTCGAAGCCGGCGAAGGTCTCCAGCGCCAGGGTGCGCTGCGCCGGCAGCTGGGTGCGGGCGATGAGGCTACTGGCGTCTTCGCCCAGGGGCGTGACCAGGCAGATCGCTTGCGGACCGGGTTGGCTGCCCTGCTCCAGCTCTGCCCCGGCGACGGCCAGCACGGCTGCCACCTGATCGCGCACCGCCGCGTCGCGGGAGTCGAGCCAGAATGGCCGGTCGATCAGCACGGGAGCCGGCGCCACCGGCTCGTCCGGCACCGCTTTGCCCTCTACATATCGGTAGAAGCCGCGGCCGCTCTTGCGCCCCAGCAGGCCGCTGGCCAGGCGCGCCGGCACCAGGGCCGACGGGGTATAGCGCGGCTCCTGGTAGAACTGGCCGTGGATCGACTCCATCACGGCATGGGAAACGTCCAGCCCCGTCAGGTCGAACAGCTCGAAGGGCCCCATGGGAAAGCCCAGGCTGTCCTTGAGGATGCGGTCGATCTGGGCGGGCGTGGCGATACCTTCGGCAAGGATACGCAGGGCCTCCGGCCCATACGCACGGCCCGCGTGGTTGACCAGGAAGCCGGGCGAATCCGGGGTGACGGCGGCGAAATGCCCGGCCCCTTCGGCCAAGGCGGCCAGGCGCTCGATCACCTCCGGGTCGGTCAGCTCGCCGCGCACCACCTCGACGACCTTCATCAGGGGCACCGGGTTGAAGAAGTGGAAGCCGGCGACCCGCTGGGGGCGCTGGCAGGCACTGGCGATCAGGCTGATGGACAGGGACGAGGTGTTGCTCGCCAGCACCGCATCCGCCCCCACCAGCTGTTCCAGCTTTTGGAACAGCGCCTGCTTGGCTTCCAGGTTCTCGACAATGGCCTCGATCAACAGGTCGCATCCCGCCAGCGCCTCCAGGCTGTAGGCCGGCTGCATGCGGGCCAATGTGGGGGCCAGCGCATCGGCGTCCAACCGACCCTTGGCCACGGCGCGCTCCAGCAGGTCGCGGTTGTAGGCCAGGGCCTGGTCGATGGCCTCGGTGCGGCTGTCATGCAGCAGCACTTCCACCCCGGCGCCGGCGAACAGCTGGGCGATGCCGCGCCCCATGGCGCCACTGCCGATCACGCCGATTCGCTTGAACGTATTCATGGGTGCCTCCTTACAGGGCGTTTTCCAGTTCCGGCACAGCCTCGAACAGGTCCGCCACCAGGCCGTAGTCGGCCACCTGGAAGATCGGCGCTTCTTCGTCCTTGTTGATCGCGACGATGACCTTGGAGTCCTTCATGCCGGCCAGGTGCTGGATGGCCCCGGAGATGCCCACGGCGAGGTACAGCTGCGGGGCGACGATCTTGCCGGTCTGACCGACCTGCATGTCGTTCGGCACGAAGCCGGCGTCGACCGCGGCACGGGACGCGCCGACCGCAGCGCCGAGCTTGTCCGCGACGGCATAGAGCAGCTTGAAGTTGTCGCCGTTCTGCAGGCCACGACCGCCGGAGATGACGATCCTGGCTGCGGTCAGTTCCGGACGGTCGGACTTGGCCAATTCTTCGCCGACGAAGGCGGAGGTGCCGGCGTCAGAGACAGTGGCCACGGCCTCTATGGCGGCGGAGCCACCTTCGGCGGCAGCGGCGTCGAAACCGGTGGTACGCACGGTGATCACCTTCACGGCCGCGCTGGACTGCACGGTGGCGATGGCGTTGCCGGCGTAGATCGGCCGCTTGAAGGTGTCGGCGCTCTCGACGGCGATGATCTCGGAGAGCTGGTCGACGTCCAGCAGAGCCGCTACGCGCGGCAGGTAGTTCTTGCCATTGGTAGTGGCCGGCGCCAGCACATGGCTGTAACCAGCGGCGAGGGAGGCCACCAGCGGCGCGATGTTTTCCGGCAACTGGTGGGCGTAGGCGGCATGGTCGGCGACCAGCACCTTGGCCACGCCGGCGATCTGGGCGGCAGACTCGGCAACGGCACCGACGCCCTGCCCCGCGACGAGGATGGCGATCTCGCCACCGATCTGCTGCGCGGCGGTGACGGTATTGAGGGTGGCCGACGCCAGGGACGCGTTGTTGTGTTCAGCGATTACCAGGACAGCCATCTCAGATCACCTTCGCTTCGTTTTTCAGTTTCTCGACCAGTTCCGCCACCGACTTGACCTTGATCCCCGCCTGGCGGGCGGCCGGTGCTTCGACTTTCAGGATCGATACGGTGGATGCGGTGGCAACGCCCAGGGCGTCCGGGGTCACCACGTCCAGCGGCTTCTTCTTGGCTTTCATGATGTTCGGCAGCGACGCGTAGCGCGGCTCGTTCAGGCGCAGGTCGGTGGTGACGATCGCCGGCAGGTTCAGCACAACGGTCTGCAGACCGCCATCGATCTCGCGGGTGACCTTGACCTGGTCCCCCGCCACCTCGACCTTGGAGGCGAAGGTGCCCTGGGCATAGCCAGTGAGGGCGCCCAGCATCTGGCCAGTCTGGTTGTTGTCGCTGTCGATGGCTTGCTTGCCGAGGATCACCAGCTGCGGCTGTTCCTGGTCGACCACGGCCTTGAGCAGCTTGGCCACGGCCAGGGAATTCAGTTCGTCGTTGCTTTCCACCAGGATCGCGCGATCGGCGCCCAGGGCCAGGGCCGTGCGCAGCTGCTCCTGGGCGGCGTTCGGACCTACCGAAATCACGACGATTTCCGTGGCGATCCCTTGCTCCTTCAGCCGTACCGCCTCTTCCACGGCAATTTCGCAGAAGGGGTTCAGGGCCATCTTCACATTAGCGAGGTCGACGCCGGAGTGGTCCGCCTTGACGCGAACCTTGACGTTGTAATCGACCACGCGTTTTACCGGGACCAGTACCTTCATCTTGTTTTCCTGTGTCAGGTCGAAGTAGGGGTTCAGGCGCAACGCAGCAATTCGGCGTAGGCCCGCAGGTGGTGATCGTCGTCACCCAACTGGTGGCTCAGCATCACCAGGCGCTTGGCGTGGTGGGACAGGCTGTACTCCCAGGTCATGCCGATGCCGCCGTGCAGCTGTATGGCCTGTTCGGCGATGAAACGGGCGGCACGGGTGACGATGAATTTGGCGGCCGCCAGGCGCCGGCTGCGCTCTTCGCTGTCCGGGTCGTCCGCCACGCAGGCGGCGAGGATGGCCATGGAGGCAGCCATTTCCAGCTCGCCGCGCATGTCGGCCATGCGGTGCTGCAGCACCTGGAACTTGCCGATGGGCGCACCGAACTGCTTGCGGGTCTTGAGGTAATCCAGGGTCAGGCGGAAGGATTCCTGCATGCTGCCGAGAGCTTCGGCGCACTGGGCGGCGATGGCTCGCCCCTGCTGGTAGCGCAGCGCCGGCAGGGCCTTGCCGAGGGCACCGAGCAGGCGGTCCTCGCTGACCACCACGCCGTCCAGGCGCAGCTCACAGGCACGCGGACCATCGATGCAGGGGTAGCTGCGGCGCTTCACGCCGGAGGCAGCCGGGTCGACCAGGAACAGGCTGATGCCCGACTCGTCCAGCACTGCGCCCGAAGTACGTGCCGACACCAGGACCAGGCCGGCGCTATCCCCGCCGACCACCACGCATTTTGTGCCGGTCAAACGCCAGCCACCGACACAGGGCTCGGCCCGGGTCTGCACATCGTGCAACTGGTAATGGCTCTGGCTTTCCTCCAGGGCCACCGCCAATTGCAGCTCGCCCGCTGCCACGCGCGGCAGCAGTTCGGCACGCTGGGCGTCGCTGCCCAATTGCTGCAGCAGGCCGGCGCCATGGACCTGGGAGTGGAGGTAAGGCTCCAGGCAGAGGTTGCGCCCCAGCTCCGTCATCACCAGATAGGTGTCCACCCCGCCGCCGCCCAGGCCGCCATGTTCCTCCGCCAGGGGCACCGCGCAGATGCCCAGCTCGCCGAGTTGTTGCCAGAATTCGCGGCTGAAGCCCGCTTCGCTGCGATAGAAACCCTCGCGCTGATCGAAGCCGTAGCTGTCGCGGGCCAGGCGGGCCACCGTGTCCTGCAGCATCTGCTGCTCTTCGTTGAGAGTGAAGTCCATGGGGGCCTCCTTAGAGTTCGAGGATCATCTTGGCGATGATGTTCTTCTGGATTTCGTTGGAGCCGCCGTAGATGGACAGCTTGCGCAGGTTGAAGTACTGGCTGGCGGGGCCGGCGCTGTAGTCGGCGTACAGCGGTTCGCTGACCTCGGCCTGCGCCAGCTCCTCTTCCAGGAACGGCAGCGCATGCACCCCCAGCACCTTGCGCTGCAGGTGACTGATGGCCTGGCGGATCTCCGAGCCCTTGATCTTCAGGATCGAGCTTTCCGCGCCCGGCACCCCGCCGCCCTGGACCGACGCCAGGATGCGCAGCGTGCTCATCTCGATGGCCATCAGCTGCATTTCCACTTCGGCGATCTGCACCCGCAGCAGCGGGTCCTCGATCATGGGCCGGCCGCCACGTTTCTCAATCGAGGCCACCCGCTTGAGCTGGGCCAGGGCCGCCTTGGAATGGGCGATGCCGGCCTGGCCGGTGCGCTCGTGGGTGAGCAGGAACTTGGCGCAGGTCCAGCCCTCGTTCTCCTTGCCCACCAGGTTCTCCACGGGCACCCGCACGTTGTCGAAGAACACCTCGTTGACTTCGTGATCGCCTTCGAGGGTGATGATCGGCCGCACGCTGATGCCGGGGCTGTCCATGTCCATCAGCAGGAAGGAAATGCCCCGCTGCTGCTGCGCCTCCGGGTCGGTGCGCACCAGGCAGAAGATGCGGTTGGCGTGCTGGCCGAGGGTGGTCCAGGTTTTCTGGCCGTTGACCACATAGTGGTCGCCCTCGCGCACGGCACGGGTCTTCAGGCTGGCCAGGTCGGAACCGGCGCCGGGCTCGGAGTAGCCCTGGCACCACCAGTCCTCGCCGGAGAGGATGCGCGGCAGGTAATGCGCCTGCTGCTCGGCGGTGCCGAACTTCATGATCACCGGCGCCACCATGTTCACCCCGAAGGAGACCAGTCGCGGCGCGCCGAAGGCGGCGCATTCCTCTTCGAAGATATGACGCTGCACCAGGCTCCAGCCGGTGCCGCCGTGCTCCACCGGCCAGTTCGCAGCGTACCAGCCACGGCGGAAGAGGATGCGCTGCCAGCGCTGGTGGTCGTCCTTGGAAAGGTGCTTGCCCAGCCGGACCTTGGCGGCGATATCGGCGGGCAGTTCGCGGGCGAGGAAGTCGCGCACCTCGTCGCGGAATGCCAGTTCGGCAGGGGTGAACTCGATATTCATGGGGATACCCTCGATGGATGCCTCAATGGGTCTTCGACTGGTCGGTGGCCTGACGCGCCGCCCGCGCCGCCTCGCGCTCGGCGAAGAAGCGGGCCACCAGCTCCGCGCGCTGTGGCGATTCCAGGCACTGGAGGAACAGTTCGCGCTCGCGGCGCAGGCCCTGTTCCAACGGCAGGTTGATGGCCGCTTCGATGGCGTCGATGCAGCGTGGCGGGGAAAACGCCTCGGGTTGCCGGGCGCGGACTGCGGCGCGCCGGGCCGCCAGCAGGGCGGCATGATCGCCCCCTGCTAAAGCAGGCACGGCGGCCTGGCCGGTGCGCCGTGGGCCGGCGCCGCGCGCCAGCAGCTCGGCGGCGTATACCAGCCCAGCCTCCAGCGGATCGCCGTCGAAGAGCTCGTCGACGATGCCGTGCCGCAATGCCGCATCAGCCGTGATGGGTTCGCCGCCGACGATCATCTCCAGCGCCAGCTCGACGCCCGCCAGGCGCGGCAGGCGCTGGGTGCCGCCGGCGCCGGGCAAGAGCCCAAGCTTCACTTCCGGCAGGCCGACGCGGGCGTCGCGGCGGGCGATGCGGTAATGGCAGGCCATGGCCACTTCCAGACCGCCACCCAAAGCCGAGCCATGCAGTACCGCCAGGCTCGGCTTGGCGCAGTTCTCGATCGCCAGGGTGACATCGGGCAGCAGCGGCGCCTGGGGCGGCTGGCCGAACTCGCGGATATCGGCGCCGGCGATGAAGGTCCGGCCGGCGCAGACCAGCAGGATCAATTCAACGGCACGGTCCTGCCCGGCCTCGGCGAAGGCGTGCAGAAGGCCCGCCCGTACCGGCTGGGACAGCGCATTCACCGGCGGGTTGTCGACGCGGATGACAGCGACGCTGCCCTCCCGCGCCAGGCTTACGAAAGATGACATCTGACCGCTCCTGCAGGCTCGCGGCCTGCCTTGTTGTTGTAGTGCGGATCGATTGGGTGAATCAGCGGTGGCGCCAGACCGGCCGGCGCTTTTCCAGGAAGGCGGTCATGCCCTCCCTGCGGTCCTCGCTGCCGAAGCTCGCGTGGAGCAGGCGCCGCTCGAAATGCACCCCTTCGGCGAGGGTGGTTTCGAAGGCGCGGTCCACCGCCTCCTTGTTCAGCTTGACCGCCACCTCCGACAGGCCGGCGATCTGCGCCGCCACCTGCAGGGCCTCGTCCAGGACCTGCGCGGCCGGCACCACGCGGCTGACCAGCCCGCAGCGCTCGGCCTCCTGCGCGTCCATCAGGCGCCCGGTCAGGCACAGGTCCATGGCCTTGGCCTTGCCGATGGCGCGGGTCAGGCGCTGGGTTCCGCCGGCCCCCGGCAGGGTGCCGACCTTGACTTCCGGCTGGCCGAAACGCGCGTCATCGGCGGCGATGATCAGGTCGCACATCATCGCCAGCTCGCAGCCGCCGCCCAGCGCCAGGCCCCGCACCGCCGCGATCACCGGCTTGCGGCAGCGCGTCACCTCTTCCCAGTTGGCGGTCACGAAATCCTCCAGGTAGACGTCGGCGAAGGCCTTGTCCCGCAGCTCGGCGATATCCGCGCCGGCGGCAAACGCCTTGTCGCTGCCGGTGATGACCATGGCGCGGATGCCCCGGTCGCCCTCGAAGGCGCGCAGCGCCTCACCCAGCTCCGTCATCAATTGCCCGCTCAGGGCATTGAGCACCTGCGGGCGATGGAGGGTGATGAGCCCTACCGACTCATGCCGCTCGACCAGGATGGTGCTGTAGCTCATGGCGCGTCCTCCGCGTGATTCCGTATCCAGGCAGGGCCCGGGTGGGCCGATCTGGGACCGAGTCTATCCACCGACAAAAATAAAGACAACATGTTGACATAATAATTTTAGGGCGCGTATTGTCGGCCCCATCGCAACACGACCTGTGTGAAACCACGAATAACAATAGCGATGAAGGGTACGACCCATGACAATGCGCACCGACATGCCGCCTGAGCGGCGCCTATCAATGCTGGAATCCGGCGCCTGGAATGACATGATCATTACAGATTATCTGGACCAGGCCATTGCCAGCGCCGCCGACAAGACGGCCCTGGTGGCCTACCGTGTCAGCGATGGCCAACGCCACGCGCTGAGTTACGGCGAGCTGGACCGGGTAGTGACCCGGATGGCTGCCGGCCTGGCCGCCCTGGGGGTGGAGAAAGGCAATGTGGTGTCCTGCCAGCTGCCCAACTGCTGGCAGATGAGTGCCCTGCACCTGGCCTGCGTACGCATCGGCGCCGTGCTCAACCCGCTGATGCCGATCTTCCGCGAGCGCGAGCTGCGTTTCATGCTCGGCCACGCCGAAAGCCGCGTGCTGGTGATTCCCCAGCGCTTCCGGGGCTTCGACTACGCCGCGATGATCGACGGCCTGCGCGGCGAGCTGCCGGCCCTGCGCCATGTGCTGGTGATCGACAGCGGCGACGACGCCAGCGACTTCGCCCGGGTGCTGCTGGAGCAGCCCTGGGAAGAGCGCCTGGATACCCGCACGCTGTTCGCCGAACGCCGCCCGGCGGGTGACGACGTGGTGCAGCTGCTCTACACCTCGGGCACCACCGGCGAGCCCAAGGGCGTGCTGCATACCTCCAACACCCTGTTCAGCAACGTCCGCCCCTATGCAGAACGGCTGCGTCTGGGCGCCGGCGATATCGTCTTCATGGCCTCGCCCATGGCCCACCAGACCGGCTTTCTCTACGGCCTCATGATGCCCATCTACCTGCAAGGCTCCGCCGTGCTGCAGGACAGCTGGGACCCGCACTTCGCCGCCAGGGTCGCCGAGGCCGAACGCCCTACCTTCACCATGGCCTCGACGCCCTTCCTGGCCGACCTGGTGGAAGTGGCGCCGCAGCACCGCGATGCGCTCGCCTCGCTCAAGGTATTCGTGGCCGCCGGCGCCCCCATCCCGGGCGCCCTGGTGGAGAAGGCCGGCCATTCGGTGGGCGCGCGCATCGTCTCTGCCTGGGGCATGACCGAGAACGGCGCCGTGACCATGACCTGCCTGGACGATCCGGCCGAGCGCTCCATCCAGACCGACGGCCGCGCCCTGCCCTTCATGGAGGTGGCGGTGCAGGACGACCAGGGCAACCTGCTACCCACCGGCCAGGAAGGCCACCTGATGGTCCGCGGCGCCAGCCTCTTCGTCGGCTACCTCAAGCGCCCCGAGCTGTATGGCGTGGACCGCGACGGCTGGTTCGCCACCGGCGACCTGGCGCGCATGGACGAGCAGGGTTACATCCGCATCACCGGGCGCACCAAGGATGTGGTCATCCGCGGTGGCGAGAACATCCCGGTGGTGGAGATCGAGAACCTGCTCTACAAGCACCCGGCGATCTCCGCCGTGGCCCTGGTGGGCTGCCCCGACCCGCGCCTGGGCGAGCGCCTCTGCGCCTACGTGACCCTGCACGACCCCGAGGCCGGCCTGTCGCTGGAGGAAGTCACCGGCTTCCTGCTGGAGCAGCGCCTGACCCGCAACTACCTGCCCGAATACCTCGAAGTGCTTCCGGCACTGCCCCGCACGCCTTCGGGAAAGATCCAGAAATTCAAGCTGCGCGAGCAGGCCCAGGCCATCCGCCTGGAACCGGCCAAGCGTTCCTGACACCACCATCCCGAACCATCGAGAGGACTGCCCCATGAAAGGCCTGACTGGAAAAACCGTGATCGTGACCGGCGGTGGCGGCGGCATCGGCCGCGCCGTGTGCCTGCGCTTCGCCGAGGAAGGCTGCAAGGTCGCCGTGCTGGACCGTGACGCCGCCGCGGCACAGGCCACCGCCGACCTGGTCCTTGAGGCGGGCGGCAAGGCCCGCGCCTACGCTGCCGACATCACCGACTACGCCGCCATCGTGAACACCGTGGCCGCCATCGAGGAGGAATTCGGCACGCCCACCGTGCTGGTCAACAACGCCGGCTTCGACCGCTTCCTGCCCTTCCTCAAGACCGAGCCGCAACACTGGGAACAGCTGATCGCCATCAACCTCACCGGCGCCCTGAACATGCACCACGTGGTGCTGCCGAAGATGCTCGAAGCCGGTGGCGGCAAGGTCATCAACGTCGCCTCCGACGCCGCCCGTGTGGGCTCCTCCGGCGAGGCCGTGTACGCCGCCTGCAAGGCCGGCCTGATCGGCCTGTCGAAGACCCTGGCCCGCGAGCTGGCGACCAAGGGCGTCAACTTCAACGTGGTCTGCCCGGGGCCGACCGACACCGCGCTGCTGAAGAGCGTCGCGGCCACCTCGAACAACCCCGAGAAACTGCTGGAAGCCTTCAAGAACGCCGTGCCGATGCGCCGCCTCGGCCAGCCGGAGGACTACCCCGGGATCATCGCCCTGCTGGCCAGCGACGATGCCAACTTCATCACCGGACAGGTCATCAGCGTGTCCGGCGGACTGACCATGGCCGGCTGATCGGCCCAGGAATCCAGGAGAGAGCACATGAACTACGAAGACATCCTGTACGAAGAGAAAGACGGCGTCGCCACCATCACCATCAACCGCCCGGAGCGCTACAACGCCTTCCGCGGCCAGACCTGCATGGAGCTGATCGACGCCTTCAACCGTGCCGGCTGGAACAAGGCCATCGGCGTCATCGTCTTCACCGGCGCGGGCGACAAGGCCTTCTGCACCGGCGGCGACCAGGGCGCCCATGAAGGCCAGTACGACGGCCGCGGCCTGATCGGCCTGCCGGTGGAAGAGCTGCAGGGCCTGATCCGCGAAGTGCCCAAGCCGGTGATCGCCCGGGTCAACGGCTTCGCCATCGGCGGCGGCCATGTGCTGCACGTGGTCTGCGACCTGTCCATCGCCTCCGACAAGGCGGTGTTCGGCCAGGTCGGGCCGAAAGTCGGTTCGGTGGACCCGGGCTTCGGCACCGCCTACCTGTCGCGGGTGGTCGGCGAGAAGCGCGCCCGCGAGATCTGGTACCTGTGCCGCAAGTACAGCGCCCAGCAGGCGCTGGAGTGGGGCCTGGTGAACGCCGTGGTGCCCCACGAGGAGCTGGATGCGGAAGTGCAGAAGTGGTGCGACGAAATCCTCGAGAAGAGCCCCACCGCCCTGTCCATCGCCAAGCGCTCGTTCAACGCCGACAGCGAGAACATCGCCGGCATCGGCGGCCTGGGGATGCAGGCGCTGTCCCTGTACTACGACACCGAGGAATCCAAGGAAGGCGTGGCCGCATTCAAGGAAAAGCGCAAGCCCGACTTCCGCAAATTCTACCGCTGACCCGCCGTCCCGCCCGGATTCACTCCGGGCGGAACACCCGCTGCCTCGCGCCGAACCGGCCCGGAGAGAGACATGAATTTCGCATTCAACGAACACCAGAACGCCATCCGTGAAAGCGTCGCCCGCTTCAGTGCCGAGGTCCTGGCGCCCGGCTACAAGAAGCGCGACCAGGCTGGCGAGATCGAGAGGTCGGTCATCGAACAGATGGGCCAGATGGGCCTGCTGGGCGGCGAGCTGCCGGAAGAGTATGGCGGCAGCGGCCTGGACTGCGTCACCGCCGGCCTGATCATCGAAGAGATTTCCCGGGGCGACTTCAATGTCGGCTATATCCCGCTGCTGACCTCGCTCAATGGCCAGATCATCGCCCAGCACGCCGCGCCTGAACTGGCCCGCGAGTGGCTGCACGAGATCACCGCCGGACGCAAGATCGTCTGCATCGCCCTGACCGAGCCCAGCGGCGGTTCCGATGCCGCCAGCCTGCGCCTGAAGGCCGAGCGCAAGGGTGACGTCTATGTACTGAACGGCGAGAAGACCTCCATTTCCATGGCCGACCAGGCCGACGTCGCCGTGGTCTTCGCCCGTACCGGCACCCCGGAACAGCGTGCCAGCGGCATCAGCGCCTTCCTGGTGCCCATGAACCTGCCCGGCATCAGCACCACCCGTTTCGATGACGCCGGCGAGCGCGCCATCGGCCGTGGCTCGATCTTCTTCGACAATGTGGAAGTCCCCGTGAGCCATCGCCTCGGCGAGGACGGCAAGGGCTTCAAGCAGGTGATGCAGGGCTTCGACTACAGCCGCGCGCTGATCGGCCTGCAATGCCTGGCCCTGGCCCAGCAGTCCCTCGACGAAACCTGGGCCTGGCTGACCGAGCGCCAGGCCTTCGGCCAGCCCCTGGCGGCCTTCCAGGGCCTGACCCATCCGCTGGCGGAACTGCAGACCTATGTCCACGCCGCGCGCCTGCAGTGCTACCACTCGCTGTGGCTGAAGGACAACGGCCTGCCCCATAACGCCGAGGCGGCAATGAACAAATGGTGGGCGCCGAAGCTGGCCTTCGACGTGGTCAAGCAGTGCCTGCTGGCCCACGGACACACCGGTTACGGCGAGGACCTGCCCTTCGCCCAGCGTCTGCGTGACGTTCTGGGCCTGCAGATCGGTGACGGAACGGCGCAGATCATGAAAAATATCATCGCGCGGGAACTCACACCGAAATAGCGCCTTGTCTGCCCGCGGCGGACAGGCCGACGTCCCAGCCACCGACTGCTGCTGGGCCACAAGGAATCCACATGACCACGAACGAGAACAAGGGCATACCCAACCGGCTGTTCTTCCGCCTGTTCCAGACCGGCAACGTGCTGCAGCGGCAGGTACAGAACGAGATGGGCATCAGCACCGTGCAATGGGCGGTGCTGGGTGCCCTGTCCAGGACCGGCTTCGAGACGGGCATCTCCTTCAACCAGTTGACGGAGTACCTGTTCGTCAGCCGGCAGAGCCTGGACGGTGTGCTCAAGCGCATGGAGCGCGACAACCATGTGCTGCGCGTGCCCCATCCCGATGATGGGCGCGCGCGCCTGGTGCGGCTGACCGAGCAGGGACGCGCCTACTGGGACAGCCTGCAGGAGCGGATCTACCAGTTCTACGAACAGGGCCTGAAGGGGTTCAGCTTCGATGACAGCGTCAACTTCCTTCACTACCTGAGCAAGCTGCAACACGACATGGCCCTGATCGACCTGGGCCATGGGCAGGCGGCGGACAGCGAGGAAGAAGCCGGGGACTGACCCCGGCCTTTCTCCCCTCCCGCCAGTAGCTCGCCCATTTACGTCAACTTGTTTACCTGATCTGCGGATCGGGCGCTCCAGCTCTGCCTGAAGGAGTCCAGACAACCACGCATCACATTGATTCAAAAGGAAAAATCTGGAAGAACCGCCTCGCGACGTGCCACACAACAAGAACCAGAAGGTAAATAGCATGCACACCGGACTTCACTCCCGACTCGGCGCCCTCACCCTCCTCTGCCTGTTGCCGATGAGCGCCAGCGCCGACTTCCTCGCCGACAGCCAGCTGAGCCTGGAAACCCGCAACTTCTACATGAACCGCGACTACCGGGACGCCGACAAACCGGACACCCCGCGCTTTCGCGGCTTGCCCAAGGCCAAGTCCGAGGAGTGGGCGCAGGGCTTCATGCTGCGCTACAGCTCCGGCTTCACCGAAGGCCCCCTGGGATTCGGCGTCGATGGCCTCGGCCTGCTGGGCATCAAGCTCGACGCCGGGCGCGGCACCAGCGGCACCGGCGCCCTGCAGGTGCAGCGCGACGGCGAGGTGTCCGACGAATTCGGCTTCTTCGGCCCGACCGCCAAGGCACGGCTGGGCAAGTCCGTGCTCACGGTCGGCAGCCACGCGCCTACGCTGCCCGTGGCCTTCCGCAATGACACCCGGCTGCTGCCGCAGACCTTCCAGGGCGCGCAGATCGTCTCCAACGACCTCGACAAACTGACCCTCACCGCCGGCCAGTTCCGCGCCACGCGCCTGCGCAACTCCAGCGACTACGAGGACATGACCATGTTCTCCGACGGCGCGGGCGGCGGCGTCGCCAGCGACCGCTTCAACTATGCCGGCGTCACCTGGGCACCCTCCTCCAGCCTGGCGGCCACCTACTACCAGGCGGAACTGAAGGACAACTACCGGCAGCACTACGCCAACCTGCTGCACGGCCTGCCGCTGGCCGAAGGACTGACGCTGAAGTCCGATATCCGCTACTTCCGCAGCACCGACGAAGGCCACACCACGGTGGACAACCGCAACCTCGGCGCCATGTTCACGCTGATGTACAAGGGCCATGCCCTGGGCCTGGCCTATCAGGACCAGGAGGGTGACACCGGCACACCCTTCATCGGCGGCGGCACCGATCCCTGGACGCTGAACACCGTCACCTTCCACCACTTCCTGCGCGCCCGGGAAGACTCCTGGCAGCTGCGCTACGACTATGACTTCGCCGCATCGGGTATCCCCGGCCTGTCGCTGATGACCCGCTACGTCTCCGGCGACAACTTCGAGATCGGCGGGCAGGACGCGCGGGAATGGGAACGCGACCTGGATATCGCCTACGTGGTGCAGGGCGGCCCGCTCAAGGGCCTCAACCTGCGCTGGCGCAACGTCGCCTATCGCGGCAGCCACACCACGGACATCGACGAGAACCGCTTCATCATCGGCTACACCATCAAGTTCTGGTAACCGCCCCGGGAGAGTTCAGCATGCATATCGACGCCGCCATCCGCTCACGCAAGTCCGTCCGCCGCTTTCACCCCTGGCCGGTGCCACGCCATACCATCCAGCAACTGCTGGAACTCGCGGCGCGCGCGCCCAGCGGCAACAACATCCAGCCCTGGCAGGTGCATGTGGTCACCGGCGAGAAGAAGCAGGCCCTGTGCGAGGCGATCCTCCAGCACGCCCAGGCGGGCAACCCGGGCGAAGCGGAATACCGTTATTACCCGGATCAGTGGCACGAGCCTTACCTGGCGCGACGCCGGGCGGTGGGCTTCGGCCTCTACCAGGCCCTGGGCATCGACCGCCACGACCTGGCTGCGCGCCGCGACCAGGAGCTGCACAACTACAGCTTCTTCGACGCGCCGGTGGGGCTGCTGATCAGCCTCGACCGGCGCCTGAACACCGGCAGCTACCTGGACCTCGGCATGTTCATCCAGACCTTCATGCTCGCCGCCCGCGGCAAGGGCCTGCACACCTGCCCGCAGGCGGCGTTTGCCTGGTACCACGAGGTCGTCCGCCAGCATGTTCCGTTGCCTGCGGAACACCTCCTGGTCTGCGGCATCGCCCTGGGCCATGAAGATACCGAGGCGGCGGCGAACGCCTTCGCCACGCCCCGCGAGCCGGTCCGGACCTTCGCCAGCTTCCATGGCTTCGAGACGGCCTGCGAGGCCTGATGATCCGAAGGTGCCCATGACCACGAACGCCGAGCAGGCCATCCGCCAGGCGGCCATCGAGCTGATCGCCCGCCAGGGGTACGACGCCATGACCCTGCGCGGGCTCGCCGCCCACGCCGGGGTGAATACCAGCACCCTGTACCTCTACTACAAGGGCAAGCAGGAACTGCTGGCCAGCCTGGTCCTCGACTACTACGACAACCTGCGTGGGGCCTGGCTGGAGATGAGACCGACAGGCACGCCAGCCGAGTCGGCCTGGGCCGCGTTCGTCGACTTCCATGTCACCCGGCACCTCGGCGATCGCCAGCTTGGCCTGCTCGGCAACCTGGAGCTGCGCTGCCTGGCTGGCGCCGAGCTGGAAGCCGTGAAACGCGCTCGCCGGCGCTACCTGGAGGAAATCCAGGCACTCATCGGGCAAGGCATTGCCGAAGGCGTGTTCGCGTGCCCGGAACCGAAGCTGTACGCCAACATCCTCTTCAACCTGCTGACCCACGCCTGCTCCTGGTACCAGGACGGGGGCCGACTCTCCCGGGAAGACGTAACCGGGCACTACCGCGAGCTGACAGCGAGGATGCTGGCGCCGGCATCGATCAAGTCCGCAGCCCCGCGTGCCGGCTGAAACCAGGCGCCTGGCGGTCCTTCCTAGAAATACTTCAACCAGGCGATATCCCGCCGCCGTGCCTTGAGCCGGGCGAACCATTGCACGGGCGGGTAAAGCGCGATCGCCAACGCCAAGGTCATCAGCCACAGCGCCGGAACAGCGTCGAAACCGAAATACTGCCCCTGGTTGGCGCCCCAGATCGCCAGGCAGGCGATGTAGAGCAGCTTCAGCACATAGAGGTGCAGCAGGTAGAAGAACATCGGCGCGGAGCCGAAGACCGCCAACCAGCGCAGGGCTCTGCCTTCTTCTCGTCGCTCGAAGAGCGCCAGCAGTAACAAACCGACGCCGAGGGTCAGCGCGAGGAACAGCAGGGACGGCGGGTACTTGGTGATGTTGAAGAAGCTCATCAGCGTCTGGACGCTGGTATCGCCGCTGAACCAGGGCTTCTCCCCGTAGCCGTTGAGCAGCCGCAGGACCATGAAAGCCGCCAACGCGCCACTGCCGCAAAGGATCAACCGACGCTGACGTTGCAGAGCATCGCCGCCCCGGGCGAACCATGGGCCGATGGCATAACCCAAGGCGATCACGCCGATCCACGGCAGCACCGGATAGGAGGTGCGCAGGCGCAACCCGTCCGACAGCTCGATCCAGCCCCGGTCATGCAGGACCGCCCAGGGGATGTGCAACCAGGACTCCGCCGGGAAGTGCAGGCCATCCAGCAGGTTGTGCCCGCCGATCAGCAACAGCGCCAAGGGGACCAGCACCCCGCGCGGCAGCCAGAGCAGCGCGGAAAGCGCCAGCATGCTGAGGCCGATGGCCCAGATCACCTGCAGGTAGATGACGCTGGGCGGCAGCTGGAAGGTCCAGGCAAAGTTCACCAGGGTGAATTCCAGCGCCACCAGGAACAGGCCACGTTTGAGCAGGAAGCCTGACACCGCCGCCCGCCCCTGCTGTTTCTCGCCATAGAGGAAAGCCGAAAGGCCGGTCAACAGGATGAACACCGGCGCACACAGGTGCGCCAGGGTGCGATTGAGGAAGAGCCCGGGATCGGTCTGCAGGACGTCCATCGGGTCCGCCACCTGCCTATGCAGGTAGAAGGTCTCGCGGACGTGGTCCAGCAGCATGAACAGAATCACCAGCCCACGCAGGGCATCGATGGAATGAAGGCGGGTCGAGGGGGACGGCGTCATGGCGGTAGGCACTGATTTAAATGTTATATGATTACATTTCAAATCAGCACCGCCAAGCCGGCCAGGGACTGGCGGGGCATGGATGGGAACTCCTTTTGACGCGGCCGGAAAATATTCTGTAGGGGCGAATTCATTCGCCAAGGGCAGCACAGCTGCCCCTCTGGGCCTGAACAGGGCAGGCCCCCGGCCCGCCTGGCGATTGAAATCGCCCCTACAGGTAAAGCAGGCCGTGCCCATGCCGGGCAGCGGCGTTCGGAATCAGAACAGCGTCCAGGTGCAGGAGAGGATCAAGCGGTTCTCGTCGATTCAACCCTGACCGTTCATGCAGTTGCCGAGGTTCCAGCCGTACAGCCACTGAATGGCATCGTAGAACTGCTCCTGAGTGCGGCCGACCCAGAGTTGGTTGCGCACCAGGCGCTCGACGCCCTTGGCGTGGTAGAGGCGGCCCATCTCCCGGGCCGACCAGAGCACGCGAGCGGTGCGCGGAATCCGAATCGACTCGTAGAGGCGGAAAGCCGCTTCCAGGTCGTGGTCGCAGGCCTTCACCGCCTGGCCGAGCACCACCGCGTCTTCCAACGCCATGCAGGCGCCCTGGGCCAGGTACTGGGTCATGGGGTGGGCGGCATCGCCGAGGATGGTGGCGCGGCCTTCACCCCATTTCTCCACCGGGTCGCGGTCTGCGGTAGCCCAGCGGCGCCAGGAGGTGGGTCGGTCGAGCATCTGCCGCGGGCGCTCGTGGATGCCCTCGAAGTAGGACAGCACTTCTTCCTTGCTGCCGTCGGTGACGCCCCACTGTTCTTCATTGCGGCTGTGGAAGGTCACCACCAGGTTGTACTGCTGGCCGCCACGCAGCGGGTAATGCACCAGGTGGCAGCGCGGGCCGGCCCAGAGCATGGGGGCGTTCACGCGCAGGTCCTCGGGCATGTTCTCCACGTCCACCACCGCGCGATAGACCACGTGCCCGGTGACGCGAGCCGGGTCGCCGATCAGCTTCTCGCGGATCACCGACTTGACCCCGTCGCAGCCGATCACCGCATCGGCGTGGTACCGATTGCCGTTGCTGTCCACCAGCGTCGCACCCCGGTCATCCATCTCCATCGCTTCGATGTGAGTGGAGGTCTGGAAACGGATCAGCGGGTTCTGCTCCACCGCCTCAAGGATCGAGCGATGAATATCCGCGCGATGGATCACGCCATAGGGGTTGCCGAAACGCTGGCGGAAGCGCTCGCCGACCTCGACCCGCGCCACTTCGTGGGCATCGATGGCATCCATCATGATCAGATGATCGGTGAAGACCGAGCGATTGCGGGCGGCCTCGCCAACGCCCAGGGCGTCCAGGGCCGCATAGGCGTTCGGGCCGAGCTGGATGCCGGCGCCGATCTCGCCGATCTGGCAGGCCTGCTCCAGCAGCAGCACTTCGATGCCTTGCTGGGTCAGGGCCTGGGCAGCGGCGAGGCCACCGATGCCACCGCCGACGATGATGACCTTCTGGGATTGTTGGGCAGTCATGATTCGGTCCTCCACGGAGCCTGTT
The DNA here is from genome assembly GCF_049334135.1 of Metapseudomonas cellulosilytica. Classification (NCBI taxonomy): domain Bacteria; kingdom Pseudomonadati; phylum Pseudomonadota; class Gammaproteobacteria; order Pseudomonadales; family Pseudomonadaceae; genus Metapseudomonas; species Metapseudomonas cellulosilytica. The sequence continues at coordinate 64,612 of NZ_JBHZGN010000026.1, forward strand.
TCCGGGCCCGCCCCTGGCGGGCCTGCTTGTTATTGGATGAAGTCGGGTTGCTGGCCCGGAGCGGCCTGCTGGAAGGCGGGCTGTGACTGGCAGTGCCGATACACCGCGAATACGCGCGGGTAAGCACTGAGGTCGCAGCCCATGCGTTCGGCATTGGCCACCTGGGGCACCAGGCAGCAATCGGCCAGGTTCGGCGTCTCGCCGAAGCAGTAGGGACCGGTGCCGTGGCGGCGCAGCAGCTCCTCCACCGCCGCCAGGCCTTCGGCCACCCAGTGGGCGTACCAGGCGGTCTTCTGTTCCGCACTCACACTCAGGGTCTGTTGCAGGTAGCTCAGCACCCGCAGGTTGTTGATCGGGTGGATGTCACAGGCGATCAGGTTGGCCACTTCCAGCACGCGGGCACGCGGCAGCGGCTCACGGGGGATCAGCGGCACCTCGGGATAGCAAGCGTCGAGGTAGTCGATGATGGTCAGCGACTGGGTCAGGGTACTGCCCTCGTCGTCCACCAGCACCGGCACCCCGCCCACCGGGCTCAGCTCCCGGTGTTGGGCGCTGCGCTGTTCGCCGGCGCGCAGGTTGACCCCGTGGTAGTTCGCCGCCAGCCCCTTGAGAGCCAGGGCGATGCGCACGCGGTAGGAAGTCGAGCTGTTGAAGAAACTGTAGAGCTGCATGGCGGTGATTCCACAGGGATCAGAGAAGGGCGGGGGACGTGGCGCGCATCGCGGCGGACGCCCGCGCCCCCTTGATGAAGATGGCGATGGCGGCCAGCGCGGCGGGCAGCATCAGCGCTGCGAAGATGCTGCTGAAATCCAGGCCCAGACCGAGCATGAAGCCACCACCGAGGGTGCCGCATACCGAACCGATGCGCCCCACGCCATGGGCCCAGCTCACGCCGGTGGCCCGGCTGGCCGTGGGGTAGAAGGCCGCGGCCAGGGCGTTGGCGCCCACTTGCGAGCCGCTGATGCAGAAGCCCATGCCCGCCACGCACAGGGTCAGCAGGCCGTAGTGGGTGTAGTACTGGCCAATGGCGAAGAGGCAGACGGCGCCCAGCAGGTAGGCCGCCACCAGGACACGGTGCGGGTCGAAGCGATCCATGGCGCCGCCGAGGCAGATGGCGCCGAGGGTTCCACCAATCTGGAACATGGCGCTGATCATGGCCGCCTGGCTGAGGGAGAGACCGGTGTCCTTGATCAGCAGCGGCAGCCAGTTGGTCATCATGTAGATGATCATCAGGCTCATGAAGAAGGTCAGCCACAGCATCAGGGTGCCGAAGCGCAGCGGGCGGCTGAGGATCAGGCGGATCGGCGAAGCGCCGGCCGACCCGGTCTCGTCCTGCTGGATGGTGAAGCGTCCATCCCAGCTGGCCGGCAGCGGAGCGATGCGTTTCAGGATCCCGGCCACGCGACCGCTGTCGGCGCCACGCTGCACCAGGAAGCGCGCCGACTCCGGCAGCAGCCACATCAGCAACGGCAGCAGCACCAGGGGCAGCACGCCGCCGAGCACCAGCACGCTGCGCCAGCCGAAGGCAGGTACCAGGTGCGCAGCCACCACGCCGCCCAGAGCCGAGCCCAGGGTGAAGCCGCAGAACATGCTGGTGACCATCAGCGAACGGCGCCGCTGCGGGCAGTACTCGGAGGTCAGGGTGATGGCGTTGGGCATGGCGCCGCCAAGGCCGAGGCCGGTGAGCAGGCGCAGCAAGGCCAGGGTTTCGACGTTGGGAGCGAAGGCGGCCAGCAGGCTGAAGCCGCCGAAGCAGGCCACCGAAAACAGGAGTATGCGCTTGCGGCCGAAGCGGTCCGCCAGGGGGCCGGCAATGAAGGCGCCGAGCATCAGGCCGACCAGGGCGGCGCCGAGCACCGGGCTGAGGTCGGCGGCACCGAGCTGCCACTCCTCCCGCAGGGCCGGGGCGATGAAGCCGATGGCGGCGGTGTCCAGGCCATCGACGGCGGTGACCAGGAAACACAGGAAGAGGATCAGCCACTGGAAAGGCACGACGGCCTGGTGGTCGATGAAGTCCTGCACATCCACGCTGTTGTTCTTGTGTGTGGAAGACATGGGGAACCCTCCGGGCCGGCGCGGTGTGCGGCGGCCGGTTTATCGGTATGGGATAGCGGGCCGGGACGCCGGCCCGCAGAAGTCAGATCACGCGCACCTGGATCTCGCCGAGGCCGTCGACGCCGCCGGTCATCAGCTCGCCAGCCACCACCGGGCCAACGCCCTCGGGCGTGCCGGTCATGATCAGGTCGCCCGGCTGCAGCTCGAAGAAGCGCGACAGGTAGGCGATGGTTTCCGGCACCGACCAGATCAGCTTGTCGATGTCGCTGCGCTGCTTGTCGGCGCCATTGACCTGCAACCAGATACCGGCGCTGGCCGGGTGACCCACGGTGCTGACCGGGTGCAGCGGGGCGATGGGCGCGGAGGCGTCGAAGGCCTTGCCGATCTCCCAGGGGCGGCCCATTTCGCGCATCTTCATCTGCAGGTCGCGGCGGGTCATGTCCAGGCCCACCGCGTAGCCCCAGACATGCTCGTTGGCGCGATCCTCGGGGATGTCACGGCCGCCCTTGCCGATGGCCACGACCAGTTCGATCTCGTAGTGGTAGTTGCTGGTCTCGGCCGGATACGGCAGCTCCAGGGTCTGGCCATCGGCCACGGGCACCACGGCGTCCGCCGGCTTGCAGAAGAAGAACGGCGGCTCGCGGTCCGGGTCGAAGCCCATCTCGCGGGCATGGGCGGCGTAGTTGCGGCCCACGCAATAGACGCGGCGGACCGGGAAGCGCGCATCGCTTCCGGCGATCGGCAGGCTGGTCGGCGCTTGCGGCTGGAATACATAGGTCATGGCAGTGAGTTCCTCGGCTCAGTGGTTTTCGCGGGCTTCACGCAGGAGCCCCAGGGCTTCGTGGATCGGGCGGTCGGAGTAGCTGAACAGCACGCACTCCTGGTCCGCATGCAGGCTCACCGGCGCCCAGCTGGGTACGACGAATATGTCCTTGGCCTCGAAAGCGAAGGTCTGCCCGGCGATCACCGCATGGCCGCTGCCTTCCACCACCGAGAACACCGTGGCGTCGGTGCTGCGCCAGGTCTTGCCCGAGAAGCCACGCGGCAGCAGCTGCATGCAGGTGCCGATGGTGGGCATGGCCCAACCGCCGGTAGCCGGGTTCACGTAGCGCAGCTTCACGCCGTCCCAGTCGTCCAGCTCGCCCTGGCGCAGCAGGGTTTCCAGCGCATCGCGGGTACGTGCATAGGGGTAGTTGAAGATCGGCGAGGTGGCACCACGCACTTCATGGCGCACCGGCAGCAGGTTGGCGCCATAGCGCGCCAGGCTGTTGCCCTCGGGGCGGGTGACGGGCTGCACGGCCTCGGGGTAGTTCTCGGCAAAGCCGGCGCCGAAGAAGCGCACGGTGGGGATGTCCAGGCCGTCGAGCCAGATCACCGGTTGACCGCCCTCCTCCTCGCTCGGATTGCCGTGGTCGTGCCAGGTCCAGGAGGGAGTGATGATGAAATCGCCCGGTTCCATGGTGGTGCGTTCGCCATCCACCGCGGTGTAGGCGCCCCGCCCTTCCACCACGAAGCGCAGGGCCGACTGGGTATGGCGATGGCTGGGGGCGATCTCCCCCGGCAGGATCAGTTGCAGGCCGGCATAGAGGCTCTGGGTGATGGACGCCTGGCCGCGAATGCCGGGATTTTCCAGCACCAGCACACGGCGCACCGCCTCTTCCGCGCTGATCAGCCGGCCGGCTTCCATGAGGTGGGGGCGCAGTTCGCTGTAGCGCCACAGGGCGGGCACGCATTCACTAGTGGGTTGGCGGGGAACCAGGTTGTGCAACTGCTCCCAGAGCGGGAACAGGGCCTGGGAGTCGATGCGCTGATAGAACTCGGCGCGCGCATTGTCGTTGTTATTCATCGCTTCACCTTTGGGGGGCTGTGAAGTGGCTGGCGGGGCGCGTGGTTTCGGGCAGCAGCTCCGCGGTTGGGTCGATTAAACTCCCGCAAGGCATACGATAAAAATGATATTTTCAGATGGAGTCATATTTAAAAAAGTATGGGAGATTGCACCATGCACTGGACCCGCCGCCTGCGCCCGCGCCATCTGCAACTTCTGGTGAACCTGGCTGAAACCGGCAGCCTGAGTGACACCGCGCGCCAGGCATTCACCACCCAGCCGGGCCTGTCGAAATGGCTCAAGGAACTGGAAGAGGACGCCGGCGCGGTGCTGTTCGAGCGCCACGCCCGGGGCCTGCGGCCGACACCCGAGGGCGCCCTGCTGGTGGGACACGCGCGGCGCATCCTCAGTGAGATGGAACGGGCCCAGAGCAACCTGGAAGCCCTGCGCGAAGGCAACACGCCCAATGTGGCCATCGGCACGTCACCCGCCTCGGCACCGAGCCTGGTGCCGGATGCCATCCTGTACTTCCTCAAGCGCCACCCGAAGGCTCAGGTCTCACTGCAGGAAAACACCATGAACGTGCTGCTGGAGCGCCTGGAGCTGGGGCAACTGGATGTGGTGGTCGGGCGGGTGGACAACTACCAGCCGAGCGCAAGCCTCAACAGCGAGATGCTGTTCCGCGAACCCATGCAGGTGGTCGCGCGGCCGGGGCATCCACTGCTGCAGCGCAAGGCCCTCACCTGGCCGGATCTCTACCAGTACGACTGGCTGCTCTGGCCGCCGGGCACCCCCATTCGCACCCGCCTGGACACGGCCCTGAGCAACGCGGGGCTGAAACCGCTGCCCTGTCGCGTGGAATCCTCATCGCTGATGGCCAACCTCTGGCTGATGCAGAACAGCGACATGCTCTCGGTGGCCTCGGGCCGCGTGGCCGAGCACTTCCACGGGCGCGGCCTGCTGCGTCGGCTGGACTTCGAACTGGAGGCCGAAGGCTCCATCGGCATGTGCTGGCGTGATGAAGAACACCCGGACAACGCGGTGCTCGACCTGCTGGACAGCCTCCGCGAAGCCGCGCGCAGCCCGATCCGGCGGCCGGATGAAGTGCCGACGCCAAGCAGCTGACGCTCTACGGAGATCAGCAGCCGCTCGGGAGTGCCCCCCCCTGGCCGCATCAGGCCACCGAGCTGAGCGACGCCAGATCGATACCTTCCAGCGAGCGCTGGTGGAGCGTCGTCATGCTGCGAATGTTCGTCCAGAACACTTCACTCGGGAAAGGCTCGGGACTGAGGGCGCTCAGGACCAGGAAGTGCCCATGGTCGTAGATGCCCTCCACGGGCACCACCACACCCACGATGTGGTAGCAGCCCCAAAGCGACTCAGGGTCCCCTTCCCAGACCAGTTCCATGAGTACGGTCTGCCCGAGGCAGGAAAGCGCAGTGGCGGCATCCAGGCTTACGTCCTTGCTCATGGAGTCCGCTCCTTCTCTATGAGCTCGCGGGTCAGCAAGGCGACGTTCACCATCACGTGCTTGCCGACCTTGTGGGAGGGGATGTAGCCATTGCGAATCCACCCCCAAACGGTGTTGTGGTCGTTGCTCATCCGTATCCAGTCGGCGAACTCGCGCCAGGGCATCACCGGGGGCGGACTGAGCAGGTCTTTAAGCGATAGGTCGGTTCCTTCCACATCCATGGCGTTTCCTGCACTATGTTGGTCTTAATTGGCCATCGTCTAAAGACTATGTCTTTTTACTATGTTCAAAAACATAACACGGACCCGGTTTTTGGACATAGTCTAAAAATCATTGGATTATTGAATCGAAATGTCTATCACTGATAGGGCATTGCTATTGATTGGCATGGCGAGCCTTACCGATCTTTCCAAGGCCGGTGAAACCAATTACCCGCGCTGGGTGAGCATCAAGCGTGGCAAAGCGCGGGTAGGTGCAGAAGAAATCGAGATTTTGGGGAAGCTCTACCCCCAGTACCGCTGGTGGTTGAGCACCGGAGAAGTCATGCCGGAGGTTGGACAAACAAGCCCTGAATGCGACGAGGCAAACCAAGCGGGATAGGGATCACCCTGGATGTAGCCAGGCGATGGGGAGCCAAGGCACGCGACTAGCAAGGAGCACTGAATGGAAGCGGACATGGACGACGCCCCAAGTTACATCCATAGGCGCGGTTGGCAGCACATCGCTAGGGTCTGGACCATACCCGCAATTGCCGGAACCTGCGTCACACTCGGTCTGCTTCAATTAGCAAACTTCAGGCTCTTTAATGAGAAAGCTCATGGACTGGCAGATAGACAAGCCGCCCAGGCAGTCTTGTCGGGGCCAATCATCCGTCCGCAGCTAACTCCGGCAGAGACAGGACGCGAATACTCTTCATTCGTCCAGCCTGCTCCCCGCGCTCATTTATGGAAAGAAGAGCAAGTACAGCAACCCTCGCTGGCCCCCTCCCCCAAACAAACCGTTTTCAACGACCGAAACTACGCTCCCCGAGGCGCGGATAACGTCGTTTCAATGACGCAGCCGAAAGACAGTTTCGTCATCGAGTCAGCAGAACCCAAAGGCAAGGGTGTTCGGGTCAAGGTAGTTGGAGAAAAGCGCGACTTTAAGGAGGCGGCATGCTGGCCTTATAGAGAGGGGAGTATTGAGAAGCGAAACTGCAAGGCAGGGATTGGCTTGTATATGAGAAATGAAAACTAACTTACAACAATAGTACAATTCTCCACAACAGAACATAGAGCTCAGGTACAGGGCCAACCTTTAAAGCACCACCCTCTTCAGAACGAATTTCCACACACAATCAGAGCAATGAAAACCCAGGATTCCGTCAGCGATGTTTTTACGCATAGCGCAACACTTCATCGACAAAGCCGATTCAATATCCGAAGAAATCTTTCTTATTGATTCACAACTGGGAAATAGGCGTCTAATGCCATCCTTGGCTTGTCAAAAAATGCTAATCTTAAGAACAAAAGGGGACAAACAAAAGCAAACAAAAGGGGACAGATTTATTTTCGTTACTCTAACCCTGCCCCACGAGCAACGATCCAGCGTGCGCGCAGCCAAATCTAGAGCAGGAAAATATATCTGCCCCCATTTCGCTAAACAAAGATACTGTTCAGCTGCTAGTAGTTTCAGCCCAATGGGATAGCTCAAAGCTTGAGTTAAGCCGCGCCGCGAAACGGCGTCGGCCTGAACGATTAGTTAGCTTTCTTATCTCGCCTGTCGACAGCATCAAGAGCACCTTCAGGAAGCTGACTATAAAAGCTTTCTATTTCCTTCGGCTCTGTAATCATCTTGCTGGCGATGAAATTGATGAGTCCAAAAAGCTTAACTACTCTCTCTGGCTCCTCCTGGAGATCAATTTCGCCAGGATGCACCGCGTTATTTCCCGTGATACGCAAAGCATCAAGAGATTTCTGCACCAAGGGGTTTAGGCCTTTTGCAACGAGATTTTTTATATCTTCATTGATATTTTCGCCCTTCTCGCCAAGTTGCTTGCAAAGCTTCTGGAGAGCCAGCCTTAGGAGTGCTGCCGCAGCTCTGGGCGAGTCGGACAACACGCAGGCGGCTTCCGCATAGTCGGTTTTAATTTCCTCGGAAAGATCAATATTGGGTGGTGGCGCGATGCTCTTTTTCGGGTAGACCATATTCTCACCGTGCCAAAAAGTGACCTCACTACATCTTTGGCACTTGGTCACTATCCACTCTTTCGGGATGGGCTCGTTAAACTTAGACTGCTGATCAACGACGCTGTTCCAGGGAAACTGAGTAAACCCGTGCAAGTGAGAATAAAATTGCTTAGCATATACATTGCAATGTGGGCAATGATATTCCCCCTTGCCGAGGATTGGCGGAAAGTACTCAAACTGCTGCATGCTCACGCCCCATATAGGTTAATATTTATATTCAGACCCCAAATACGCGTGCCCTGAGATTGAAGCCAACGGTCCGAGCGCATCGTTTATAAACCGTGCGCAAGGGTAGTATTTGGTAGCTGTATTTTTTCTTTTCGAATTCTCTGAATCATCTCAAAATATACTGATTTCTTCTGGTCTCCGTTGTCGCAGAGCTGCGAATTTAGCTTTTTAAATAATTCCGATTCCTGTTCGTAGAGGTGTGGTTTTTTTGTGGCAAACATGTCAGGAACGCCAAGGTTTCAGGGGTTAGAGCGCCTTTTATTGACCTATGCACTTTTACGGCATCCAACAATGAGAAAATATTTATATCCTCTTCAAACTCATATACTTCATGCACGTCTTTATCTGCATGCTTGAAGAAATTTCGAAATTTAAAAAGGTAATAAAGGAACTCTTTCTTTTTATCTGGACGTATTTTGTCGCTATCTCTGAATATACTCTTAACCCCTCTTGATCTTCCAAAATCATGCAGGACCTGCGATGCAGCTTCAGATAGTGTATGTATAGAAACCGCGTCCTGCTCCTGAAAGAATAGATTTATTGCCGTTAGTAGCTGCCGCTCAGCAACATCAAGTTTCGTCAGAGTTATTTTCATTATTTTGACTAGCCAAAAAAATTCGAAAAAGTCTGACCTCACCGGCCACAGCAAATAAAATGAGTGCCCTCAGCGCCTTACAAGGCTGGCTTGGATCGGAGGTTAGCTCGGCGCCCGGATGGTGGACAATCCAAAAAATGGAGTGTGTCGAGAAAGTGTCGAAATCACTGGTCAAAGTTGACCGACAATGACCAGCGTAAGGAGCCAGGAGGCCTCGACAGCGCTGCTTTTCGACAACGAAGGCCAAAAACGGATGGCACTCTTAACGGGTTTGAAGCCCGGTCTCCTTCCATTCCCCTGATCTCGGAGATCGTGACCATACGGCCATGCGACCAGCAAGGGATGCTGTCGAAAAAGTGTCGAAGCCACTGACCAGCACACCCCAGCAAAGGCCAGAAGAGCGATAGCTGAGGCGGCGGAATGGCTAGCGTTGACCAGCATTCGCCATCAGTGAAGATGCCCTAAAACGGGTTCAAATCCCCCGCCCCACCAAAACCCAAAGCCCCTGAAGATCAATGAATCTTCAGGGGCTTTTTCATTGGGATCGATAAATCGCCCCTCAACCGGTGCCATTGAGGAGCACCGATCGACAAGCCCGCATCCTGACCAGGCGCGGCGTCTCAGGCCCCGCTGCCGAGCACGGTTCGTTTCCAGCACAGCCGTGCGGTGCGCGCCTCCGCTGTACCCTCCTCCAGGCGTGCCGTCAGCTCCAGGGTGTCGCCATTGAAGATGGCCACACGCTTCTGGGTGCCGCCTTCCCAGTTCGGGAACAGGCTGTGGCGTACATGGTGGCGGATTACGCCGTCTTCGATGTCGTAGCCGCCGGCGTAGGTCAGGTAGCTGTCGTAGGCCTTCGCCTTTTCGGCGTCGCTGGCGGACCACTGGCCCCCTTCCAGGGGTTCACGGCCTTTCCTGGCGATCAGGCAGAACATGCCGTAGTCACCGTACTCGATGAACCCCTCCAATTCAGTGCCCATGGGATGGACCATGCGGCCATCGTCATAGGCCTGCTCCCAGGAAAGGATCTGCCAGCGTCCCACAATGTTTTCACGGTTCATGCCCGCGTCTCCTGTTGTTCAAGGTCGAAGAAGTCCATCAGCAGCCCGGCGAATGCCTGGGCACGCTCGATTTGCACCCAGTGGCCGCACTCACCGAACACGTGCAGTTGCGCATGGGGGATGAGCCGCAGCATGCGTTCGGACACTTCCAGCGGAATCACCTGATCGTCGCGACCATGAATCAGCAAGGTCGGGTGTTCCAGCTCACGCAGCGCTTCTTCGGTCATTGCGAGCATTTCCACGCCTTGCTGGCGTGGTGCAGGAAACAGCTGGGCGAAGCGCGTCTGCACATCGTCACGGATGCTCGCCTCGTAGCGCATACGCACCAGGTCGTCATTGATCAGGCCATGATCGTAGGCAAACACCTCCATCAGCTCGCGCATCGCCTGCAGCGATGGCTGATAGCCCCAGACCTTCTCCAGGCCCTCGGTGATGGGGAACGACAGGCCGGCCGCGCCCATCAGCACCAGACGCTTGACCCGCGTCGGATGCATCCTGGCAAAGGCCAGGGCGATGGCGCCGCCGAAGGAGTTGCCGACCACCGAGACCTGGTCGATATCCAGCGTGTCGAGCAGCTTGACCAGCGAGTCGACCCACAAGGCCGGCGTCAGCTGCCATTCAGCCGGGCAGCTGGTGTAGCCGAAGCCCAGCATGTCCGGGGCGATGATGCGGGCCCGCTGGGACAGGACCGGAATCACCCCTCGCCAGTTGGCCCAGGCGGTTACGCCGGGACCGGAACCGTGGATCAGCAGGATGACGTCGCCCTCACCCTGGTCGTGATAGTTGAGCGTGCATTCGCCGACCTGGAGGCTGTTGGCGATTTCCGGAGAATTGGTCATGGTTTGGCCCTGGCGGTTTGTGAAGGGGTGACGACCGGTGCGCGCACGCCTTCAGCCGCCAGTCGCTTGAGAATCTGCCGCGCTTCTTCGCGCTTGTGATCGGGCAGCCAGGTACGGTCGTGGCCCCACAGGCTCATGCCCTGCAGCTCCTCGACCTGCCAGTCCGGGCCGATAGTGCGGGCCGCCCAACCCAGCTCGAACATCCAGCCGTCCGGGTTCTTCAGATAGAACGAGGTGACGTGGTCGTTGATATGGCGGCCCAGGGTGACGCCGATGCTCTCCGGCTTTTCCAGGGCCATGTCATAGGCACGGCCGACGTCGTCGAAGTCGTTGTATTCGAGCATCAGGTGATAGATCTTCGCCGGCCCGCCGGTGTGGGCCAGGCCGACGGTGTGGTGGCGCGGATTGCAGTGCAGGAACTCGACACGGAACGGCGCCTGGGTGTGATCGCTGACCTTGAGGCCAAAGATGTTGCGGTACAGGTGGCTCAGTTCATCGAAGTGTTCGGTGATCAGGGCGACGTGCCCCAGCCCCAGGTCGCCGGTGCGGAAGCCGCCCAGCGGACGGCCCGGTACGAACGGGCTGGCCGCATCGCCCAGGCCATGGCAGACCTCGATACGCACACCGTCCGGGTCGCGGAAGTGGTACATGCCCGCCACGCCGCGCCGGGCGATTTCCTCGGCGCTGCCATCGGTGGCGGCGTAGCCGGCGGCCGCCAGCGCCTGGCGCAGGCGCGTGTGCTCCTCGGCGTTGCTCACTTCAAAGCCCATGCCCATGCTCGCCTCGCCGCGCACCGCCGTCACCAGCAGGCGCTGGATCTTCTCGTCGGCGCGCAAACGCACGCACACCTGCGGCTCGACCACCTCGACCTGCAGGCCGACGTGATCGCGGGCCTGGTCGATCCAGGCCTGCAGATGCGGGGTCTCGACCACCACATAACTCAATGCGTTAACCATTCAAGGGTTCTCCTGTAGGCGATCCGGGGCGGGCATCACTGCGCCGACATGCCGCCGTCGACCGACAGCGTGGTGCCGGTGACGTACGAGGCCTGTTCGGACAGCAGCCAAAGCACGGCGCGGGTGACTTCCTGCGCCTGGCCGATGCGGTGCATCGGCACGCCGGCGTCGTACATATGGTCGTCGCCGCCGGTGACGCGGTCGTAGCTCGGCGTCTTGATCGGGCCGGGGCAGATGGCGTTGACGCGAATGCCCTGCCGTGCGTAATCGAGCGCCACCGCGCGGGTGGCACCGACGATGCCGTGCTTGGACGCCACGTAGTACGCGGTGTCCGGCATGGCCTTGAGACCGAAGATCGAGGCGTTGTTGACGATGGCCCCGCCGCCGCTCTGCAGCATCGCGGCCGACTCGTACTTCATCATGTAGAGGATGCCCTTGAGGTTGATGTCGATGACCTCGCTCAGGTCCTCGTCGGGCGTGGTGTGAATCGGGTTGAAGTCGCGCTGCAGGCCGGCATTGTTGAAGGCGCCATCCAGGCGCCCATACCGCTGCATGGCCAGGTCCACCAGCGCAGCGCAGTCCCCGGCACGCGAGACATCGGTGGCGCGGAACAGCGCCTGGCCACCCTCGCCGAGGATCTGCTCGAGCAGCGCCTGGCCGGCCTCGGCATTGCGATTACCGATCACCACCCGCGCGCCTTCGCGCGCCAGGCTCAGCACCACGTCGCGGCCCATGCCACTGGCCCCGCCGGTGACCAGGATGACTTTGTCACGCCAATTCGTTTGCATGCTCATGCTCGCTTCTCCTTGCCTCAGGCGGGGCCGATACGACCGAACAGGCTTTCCAGAACCACGCCGATGGCCAGCAGACGGCGGTCGGCGAAGGCCGGGCCATCGAGCTCGATGCCCACCGGCAGGCCGCTGCGGCTGCCCAGGCCGATGGGTAGCTGGATGCCCGGCACCCCTGCGCTGGCACCCGGCTCGGTGTTCTGGATCAACGCCTCGAAGTTGCGCGGCAGGTTGACGTCCTCGCAGGCCACCGGCGCGACCACGCAGGTGGTCGGGAAGATCAGCGCGTCGAGGGCATGGATTTCGAACAGGTCCTGATAACGCTCGCGCAGGGCCTCACGGCCAGAGTCACGGGCCGCCTCGTAGATCGGCCTGACGTCCACCAGGGCGTCGCCGGCCGGCATCTTGCGCGGCAGCACCCAGTGTTCGTAGATGGCGCGCACGTCGGGGCTGTGCAGCTTCCGTGCAACCTCCTCGATGGTCATGGCGTGGCCGTATTCACGCAGGTACTCGACCATGCAGTCGTAGGCCTCGAAGATCACCACCGGGAAACCCACCGACGCGTTGAGCTCGAGCAGGCCGGCGTCCTCGATCGGCACCAGCGTCACGCCGTGCCGCTTGAGGGTTTCCAGCGCCGACTCGGCACGCTCGCGCACATCCTCATCGAGGCCGGCCCAGCACTCGGCGGGCACGCCAAGGCGCAGCTGCTGCAGTTGCACCGGCGGCAGGCCGTGGTCGTCGGTCACCAGGCCATCGAGCAGCGCCACATCCGCCATGCACAAGGCCATCGGGCCGACGGTATCGCGGCTGCGGGCAATCGGAATCACCCCACGGTCGCTGTAACGGCCCTGGCTCGGGCGCAACGAGGCACAGCCGTTGAGCGCCGGAGGAATACGCAGCGAGCCGCCGGTATCGGTACCCAGCGCCGCCAGGGCCATGCGCGCGCCCAGCGCCGCGGCGCTGCCAGAGGACGAACCGCCGGCGATGCGGGTGCTGTCGTAGGGGTTGCGCACGCCCACGTCCGGGCCGGTGTTGTAGGCGCCGTTGTAGCCGGTGGCGCCAAAGGCCAGCTCGTGCATGTTGGTCTTGCCGAGGATGATCGCCCCGGCTTCGCGCAGCTTGTGCACCGTGGGCGCGTCTTCGCTCGGCAGGAAGCCTGCGAAGGCGGGCGAACCGGCGGTGCACGGCAGGCCGGCGCTATGGATATTGTCCTTGATCACCAGCGGAATGCCGGACAGCGCCTTTTGCGGCTCGCCCCGCGCACGCGCGGCATCGGCGGCGCGCGCCGCGGCCAGGGCGCCCTCGGCGTCGACGGTGACGAAGATGTTCAGCGTGCGCCCCTCGTCGATGCGCTCCAGGCACGCCTGCACCAGCGCTTCGCTGGTCAGCACACCGTCACGAAACGCCGCCTGGGCTTCGGCGATAGTCAGGTCACTGAGAACCTGGCTGGAGAAAGGTGCAAACATGTTCATGGCAACACTCCTGGGCTCAGCGGCTGAACGCCGTGTCCTTGATCGTTTCCGGGCCGGGGAAGGCTGTCTTGCTGTGGGCCAGGCCCAGATCCAGGAGCATCTCGCACTGCTTGTAGGCGATGACGCCGGGATTGAGCACCGGCACCGGCAGGTTGGCAGCCAGGTAGGCGTGGGACTGGTGCATGGTGGTGGAGCCGAGCACGATGACGTCGGCACCGTCTTCGTCGATGGCGCGCCGGGCAGCCTCCAGCAGCTTGGCGAAGACCACCTCCTCCTTGCCCTGCAGCAGGGCTTCGGTGTCCGGGCGCACGTCGATCGAGCGGATCGACGCCAGCCGCGACTCCAGGCCGTACTCCTTGAGCGTCTTGCGGTACAGCGGGTACCAGCGCGGCCACATGGTCAGGATGCTGAACTTATGGCCGAGCATGCTGGCGGTGTGGAATGCGGCGATGCCGGGCGCCAGCACCGGGATCGACAGGCGCGAACGCAGCGCGGCCAGGCCCGAGTCGCTGACGGTGTTGATGCAGACGGCGTCGAACCCCTCTTCCTCGGCCTTGATGCCGGCCTCGATCACCGCCAGCTCCATCAGCGCCATGTCGTAGTAACTGTCGGCCAGGGTCATCACCTGGCCGGCACCGACGAAGCTGACCTCGATGTCCGGGCGCAGCAGATCGGCCGGCAGCTGCGACTCCACCAGCGGGCGGGTGGCCTCGCTCATGGGCACCGGGAAGATCATCTTGATGCGTTTGCTCATGGCAGCGTCTCCGCTCACAGGCCCAACTCGCCACGCGGGCGGCTCAGGGTGTCGATCAGGGCGTAGAGGATCTTCTCGGCGCAGGGCATCAGGTCGGGGATATAGGTCGCCCCCATGCCGCCCAGGCCCTCGGCCACCGGCAGCGGTGCGCCGGTCGCCGGCCACGGCCAGCCGATGCGCGCGGTCGGCACGCCGTAACGGCGCAGCGCGGCGCCGTCGGTCTGCCCGGCGAGCATGTCGGGCGTGCCGTGCGGGCGCTGTTCGATGAACTCCCAGCCACGCTTGCACGACTGGACGATCCAGTTCTCCGGGTCGGTGCTGCCGCCCGGCACGGAGCCGTACTGTTCCCACTCCAGGTCCAGCTCGGGGAAACGCGCCTCGAGGTCGGCGACGAACTCGGCGAACTGCGCCTTGACACTGGCCGGGCTGACCCGCGGATTGACCCGCACGTCGAAGAAGATCTCGGTCACCGCGCTGGGGAAGGCCGGGCGCTCGACCTGGCCGCCACGCACGCCGGCTATCCAGCCATGCGGCTGGATCACGCCACTGGTGTTGCGCTCGGTGTAGTCGAGGATCCACTGCTGCAGTTCCTGGATCACCGTGGCCGCCGGCACCACCGAGCTGCGGAAGCCCGGGATGTCGTGGGGCACGCCGGCATAGCCCAGGGTGCCTTTGACCTTGAGCTTGAACCAGGCCATGCCCGGTTCCTCGTGGTACACCCAGTTCCACGGTTTCATGATGATGGCGAAGTCCGGGTACATGCCACGGTTGAGCATGTGGATCACGCCGTTGGACATACCGGCGTTGCGCGCCCCGATGTCCACCGGCATGCCGCCGTCGGCCACGCCCAGCAGCAGGTCGCCCTTGAGCGGCACGCCGGATTCGATCAGCGCAGTGGCCACTTCCGTGAGGGTGGCGATCATGCCCTTGGGGTTGGACGAGCCCAGGCCGAACACCCAGTCGTCGACCTGCTGCGCGAAGGGCTGCAGGTCGGCCTCCTGGCCGTCGCCGGTGAGGACTTCCTCGCCCGGCGTGCGGTCGAGGTGGGTGTCGATCGGCGCGTACAGCAGCACGCTGGCACCGCCGCCACTGCCCTTGAACTCGCCCAGCGCATTGCCGGTGATCTCGTTCATCGGGTAGTAGCGCGCCTGCATGCCGATCCCCTGCAGGTGCCGGGTCATGAACTCGCTGGCCTCGCGAGCGGCGCCGGTCGGGCTATGGATATTGGTCAGCTCGAACAACAGCGTTTGCAGGCGCTGTGGGTTGAGGCGAGCGCGAGCCTGCTCGTACCACTGGCTCTGCTCGGGGCTGAACGGTAGCGAAGTCGTGGGCTTCATGGGCGGCTCCTCAATGGCTGGCGACGAACTGTTCGGCGAAGATGTTCTCCGCCCGCACACCCAGCTCGATCAGGCGCCTGGTCGCCGCGTCGATCATCGGTTGCGGGCCGCACAGGTAGGCCACGGTGTCCGGGCTGGTGACGTCGCCTTCACGCAACGCGCTGACCGGGCTGCCCAGATGCAGCCCCTCGGTGGCTCCACGGTCGACGCAGATGCGCGCCTCCAGGGTCGGCAGCCACTGCTTGCGCAACTCGATGTCATCCAGGGAGAACAGGGCCTCGGGCACCGCGCAACCGAAGCTGAGCAGCATCGGCGGTTTGCGCCCACCGCCCTGGCGCAGGGTGTCGATCATCGACAGGATCGGTGCCAGGCCGGTGCCGCCGGCCACGAATATGTGCGGCGCGCGCTTGTGTTCCTCACGCAGGAAAAAGGCGCCATAGGGCCCACTCAAGGTCAGCACCTGGTCCACCTCAGCCTGGTTTTCCAGGAAGCCGGACATGGCACCGCCCGGCAGCAGGCGGATCAGGAACTCCATCTTCGGCAGGATGGCCTGGGTGCTCGACGGCGAATAGCTGCGCAGCACGCCCAGGCCCGGCACCACGATCTGCATGAACTGGCCGGGGAGAAACTCCATCCACTCGCCGTCGGCCAGCTCCAGGGTCACGCGCATGACGTTGCTGGCGATGCGCTCGACCGAATCGACGAAGGCGTGCACCTCATGGGCGGCGCCGGCCCCCACTTCGCTACCGTAACCGAGGTTGAAGGTGCAGTCGGAATTGGCCTGGGATACGCACAACAGGCGCTGCCCCGCTTCGTACTCACTGCCCAGTAGCGAGGCGCTGGCGCCGGGCTGGGTGACCGCCTCGCCTTCGGCCAGATTGCAGATGCAGCTGGAGCAGCCACCGGAACGGCACTGGTAGAGCACCGGCATCTCGGAGGCGAGCGCGGCATCCAGGATATTGCCGCCCGGGGCGACACCAAAGGTACGGCTGACGCCATCGGAGAAGTTCAGGGTGATTTGGTGCAGTTGTTCATTCATGGCTGGATCCACCGAAACAGAAACCTTGCGGGGTGCGCCCGGACAGGCCGCAGCGCCTGTGTGGGCGCTGCGGCAGGGCCTGGTCTTGCCCCGATGTTAGGAAGGGCGAGCCAGCCATCGCGCTCCATTGGGCTACGCGACTATCCCGGGAGCGCAATTAGTTGTGAGAGGCCACGCGGCAGCGGCGGCGGCGTGCGCAAGACACGGCGCGGCGCCCGCGCATGACGGGCACCGCAGTGCAGGCACAGGGGAAAATGCAGTGGCCCCGGAGATGGCCAAACCATGTCCGGGGCCACGCTTGGCAACCCGCCTCAGCAGCCGTTCAAGGCGCTCAGGCGAGCGCCGGCGGACGCAAGCGATGCCAGTCGCTGAGCTTCTGCACGGCCATGCCGGCACGGCACAGCACCGCCTCGCCGCCCTTGCGGGCAATGAACTGGCCGCCGATCGGCAGGCCTGCCTCGGTCAACCCGAGCGGCAAGCTAAGGCAGGGATGGCCACTGACGTTGAACGGTGCGGTGAACTGGATCAGCCGGCGGTTGGCCTCCGGGTCCAGCGCCAGGTTGGCCAGTTGCTCGTGGGTCGGCGCGGCATAGGGCTGCACCGGCGCCAGCACCACGTCCAGCTCGTGCAACAGGGCATCCACTTCACCGGTGAAGCGCTGTGCCGCGAGCAGGATGCGCTGGTAGTCCGTGCCACCCAGGGCGCGGCCGCCGTCGATCAGGCGACTCAGCGCCGGACCGTACTCGGCGGCACGCTGCGGGTAGGTGCCGGCGTGCGCCACGGCGGTCTGCACGCCGCAGTGCGCCTCCCAGTTGCCGCTCACCGCGCGGGTATCCGGCATTCGTACGCTGCGCAACTGGCCACCGCCCTCGTGGATCATCCGCATGATCTGTTGCAGCGCGCGTTGGATCACCGGGTCGACGCCGTCGCTGAGCCAGCCTTCGTCGATGCCGACGCGCAGGCCGCGGAAGCTGTCGTCGATACCCGGCACCTCCAGGCAGACGCTCGGCTGCGAGGTGGGGTCGAGCGGGTCGTGACCGGCGATGGTCGACAGCAGGAACAGCGTGTCGCGGGCGCTGCGGGTGATCGGCCCGACATGATCCAGGCTGGCAGCCATCTCGAAGGCGCCGAAGCGGCTGACCCGGCCCCAGGTCGGCTTGAGCCCGGTCAGGCCGTTGGCCGCGCAGGGAAAGCGGATCGAGCCGCCGGTGTCGCTGCCCAGCGAGGCGTAGCACAGCCCCGCCGCCGTGGCCACGCCGCAGCCGCTGGAGGAAGCGCCGGTCCAGTGATCGGCGCCCCAGGGATTGACCGGCGGTGCGATGCTCGGATGGTTGATGGCGAAGGCGCCCTCGGTCATCTGCAGCTTGCCGAGCATCACCGTCCCGGCTTCGCGCAAGCGGGCCACCACCGTGGCGTCCTGCTGCGGTACGCGGTTGGCGTACAACGGCATGCCAGCGGCGGTGACCACTCCGGCGGTGTCGAACAGATCCTTGAAGGCCACCGGGATGCCATGCAGTGGGCTGTGGCAGATACCCCTGGCCAACGCCTGCTCGGCCTCGCGGGCCTGCGCCAGGGCCAGCTCAGGTGTGACCCGGGCATAGCTGCGCAGCGTGCCATCCAGCGCCTCGATCCGCGTCAACTGGGCCTCGGCCACTTCGACAGGGGAGATCTTGCGACTGCGGATCAGCCGCGACAGTTCATGCATTTCCAGGTAGTGGAGATCGCTGGGCAGGCTCATTGATCGGCTCCGATAAATCCCAGGGCCAGACGATTGAATTCGTCCGGGCATTCGCTCTGCAGGTGGTGCGCGGCATTGCCGAAGATGTGCAGATAGCCGTCGCGCAGGCGGTTGAGCATCAGCATCGGCACGTCGATGCTGCCGAACCAGTCGTGCAATCCCCAGCACAGCAGCGTTGGCGCCTGCACCTGGTGCAGCAGCGGCAGCAGGTTCTCCCACTCGCCAAACGCCCCCGGGGTGCCCAGCAAGCGGATGAAGCCCGGGTTGTTGCTGGCCTCGAAGCGCAGGCGCAGGGTCTCCTCCTCCAGCCGGCTGTCGTCGTGCAGCTCGTAGCGTTGCAGCAGCACCCGCATCTTTTCCAGGCTGGGGCCGTCGCCGGCCAGGTAGTAATCGCGCATCAGGTTGGCGGCGTGCTTGCTGAACAGCGGCAGAGGCGCCAACGCCCCCTGATCGACCGGCTGCGAGCCGATCGCGATCAACCGGCCGACCCGTTGCGGATGCTCCGCCGCCAGACGCAGCGCCACCCCGCCACCGAAGGACTGGTTGATCAGATGGGCGCGGGCGATGCCCAGCGCATCCATGAAACCCAGCAGCTTGCGCGCATGCCAGGTGAACAGCGGCCCGTCCACCGGCACCCTGTCGGAGCCGCCGAACTGGGCGAAATCGAGGAAATAGCATTGCCGATCGGCGGCGAAGGCTGCCGCGCTCAGGCGGAAGTTGCTCCAGGCGGTGCTGCCCGGGCCGCCACCGTGGGTGAAGATGACCGGCAGTTGCCCGTCATCCTGCCCCAGGAGCTGATAGTGCAGGCGCACGCCATCGACCGAGACGAACCGGCTCGGGCCGGGAGAGATAGACGACATACAGGCTCCAGAAAGCGGAAAGCCAGCGCTCCACGAGGAACGCTGGCGGGGTGGGCATCACTCTGCGACTTTGCGGACCCTGTAGCCCGGGCGATGGCCGTCGGCGGTGTCCTTGAAGATCAGGCTGGTGTCCTTGCGCGCGCCGGCCACGCCGCGTCCCGGCTTGGCGATGCCGCGGTTCCAGCGCGAGGCCATCTTGCGCCAGGTGATCGGCGACACGTCGGTGGCCACCAGTTGCTCGTTGTCCCAGCCGGTGCCGTCGGAATAGAAGTTCTGCATGGCTTCGCGGGCGTACAGGTCGCAGTCGTTGAAGCCGTGCAGGCACAGCGGCTCGTACATGTACTTGTAGCGGTAGTCGAACTTGTTGCGGTCCTCTTCGGTCGGGCACACGCGCACCAGGATTTCCCAGTATTCGTGGGTGTCGTCGGTGATCGGCACGTACCACTCGTATTGCACGACGTGCTCTTCCGGCCAGTTTTCCACCATCAGCACACCCGGCAGGACCACCGAAGTGCGGTAGAAGCGACCCTTCAGGCCGTCAACCTTCAGACCCAGGGTCTCGTTCTCCAGGATCGGCTGCCACTTGTCGGTGAACAGCCACTGCATCAGGCCCTTCGGACCGTTCTCGTCCTCGATCACGCTGATGCAGTCGTCGGCGGCCGGCAGGATGCCCAGCGGCAGCACCCAGTCCATCGCATGGACGATGGCGTTGTCCTTGTGCACCAGGATGTGGGCATTGTCGAAGCCGTTCTCGCAGGCGATCCGCCAGTTGCCATAACCGGTACGGTGCATGCCGCGAACCTGCGCATTGTCGTCCAGCACGCTCGGCGAGGACGGCCACAGCGGGTGCGGGAAGCGATCGCTATTTTCCGGGAAACGGAACGGCAGGTCGTGGGACAGCGGCGGCACGTCCTCGTCGGGGAAATCGTCTTCACGCACGAAGACGAAGATCATGCCGTTGACCTCATGCACCGGGTAGGTGGTGATACCGGTGGTGCCCACCAGCTTGTCGTCCGGGTTGGCGATGATGGTCACCAGCTCGCCGCTCTGCAGGTCGAAGGTGAAGCCGTGGTACCAGCAGGAGATGGTGCTCTTGTTGAAGCACATCGGCTTCTCGGACAGACGCACGCCACGGTGCAGGCACTGGTCCTTCAGCGCGAAGACCTTGCCATTGACCCGACGCAGCACGATCGGCACACCGCAGATCTGCAGGCCTTCGACCTGGTCCTCGCCCAGCTCGTGGGTGAACAGCGCCGGATACCAGTGGTTGATGAAGCCCCAGGCGGCATCCTTGTAGGGCTGGTACTGGCTCTGGGTCTTGGCGTTGTTGGTGCGGGCGTCGCTGATACCGGTTTTAACCACACGCCGGCGGATGGTGGGCTGCTCGGACATTGTTGATCCCTCTGGCTGACTGAATGGCGCCGCCCTGTGCGGCGCTGTTGCAGTCATCCTAAAAAGGCTGTTCGAGGCTGACGCTCCCTTGGCTGTGTGGTTTATCCCGGTAGCGCAGAAAGATGCACGTTCCATAGGGACATTGGCGCGCTCAGCCCCGGATGGGTCGGGCGGCGTTCCGCGAGCTTGCGATACCCATCAGTCCTGTCTGCATGGGTATCGCTCCGCTCCACCCATCCTACAAACGTCATCCTGCTAGTCGGGCATTTCAATCGTCACAGGTCCCGTAGGATGGGTCGGGCGGCGCTCCGCGAGCTTGCGATACCCATCAGCCTGTCCGCATGGGTATCGCTCCGCTCCACCCATCCTACGAACGTCACCCTACAAGATCGGCTGTTCGCGGCAATCAACGTGCGAGGGTTTCCGACGGGCTCTCACCGAAGCGGCGCTTGTAGTCGGTGGTGAAATGCCCGAGGTGGCTGAAGCCCCAGCGGAAGGCGACCGCCGTCACCGTATCGCTGCCGGGGCAGAGGCGCTGCAGCTCCTCGTTGACGTGGCGCAGGCGAACTTCCTTCAGGTACAGCATCGGCGAGGTGTTGCGGTAGCGACGAAAGCCGGTGAACAGGGAGCGGCTGCTGACACCCGCGTGCTCGGCCATGTCGACAATGGAGATCGGCTCGTGGGCGTGGTCCTCGATGTAGCGCTCCACGCGCTTGACGAACGCGGGCGCCAGCGAAGGGCCGTCGGAACAGAGTTCGCTCGAATAACTGTGTGGATGGTTGGTCAGCAGCAGGTTGACCAGGCCGGCCTCCATCTGCGCAGTCAGCAATGGCGACAGTTCATCGTCCAACGACAGGCTGTCGTACACCCAGCCGACCATGCGCAGCCAGCGCGCTCCGGCCTCGGTATCCAGCGGCAGGCTCGACTCGAACTCGATGTTGCTGCGCAGGGTACGACCGAGCATTTGCTGGCAATGTCGCTCGATCAGGCTGCGATCGACACGGATGATCAGCTTCTCCGTGTTCGGCGCATGATTGATCAGGATCGGCGTATGAGCGTTGATCACCGTGCCCATGCGCGAATTGCTCAGCACGCTTTTCTGCCCCTGCTCGATCCGCTCCTCGCCATAGATGGGCATCTGAATCAGGGCAAAGGTGTCGAGCACGCCCGGCGTGATGGTGACGGCACCGCCATAGCTCATTCGGCCGATGCCGATGCCACCGAAGCGCCGATAATAAACGCGGGCATCGACCGAGCCACGGCCGTCGATACTGCAGAGACGGTTCGCGCAGAAGATCTTCTCGCCGACCTGGCGGGCCTCTTCGAGGTCGCGGGTATGGCAAATTTCGTAGCGCGCAAGCACCGCTTCCGGTGGAGTAACCGGACGAAAACTCAGCTGTTCCATTGGTCTACCTCAGCGGCCGGGCCAGGCAACCCGACCGGGCTATCTCACGATCTTTATGCGATCCGGGTTCATCTCCCCGGATCATTCTTGTTCTGGCAGTCGTTAGCTGAACCTGGGCTCCCGATCCTCCGACGGACGCTCCGGCTCAGTGCAAGGCTTGATAAACCGCCGCTTCGGCGAGCACGTGCCCACTGCGGCCCCCCTGTACAAACTCCTGTTTCCCATTCAGGTCCGGGGCCTTTCCGAATAAAGCATTTAGCGGGCCAAGACGCTATCCGCTTTCTCTATTTCCCGACGAACATCGGCAGCACGACCTCTGAGTCATGGATGCGCCCATTCGCCGCGAAAAAAATTGCCAGGAACACCCTCGCAGGCGTCCCTGGCCTTGACTTCCAGTCAGCTTATCGGCGCTCGGCGGCGACCATGACGAACATCATGCGTGCCGGAGTGTTACCCGTGTTACGCCATGCGTGTCGGGTACCCATCTGCACCACCACATCACCGGCTTTCAGCACGGTCGGCTCGCCATCATCCAGGTGCAGGGTCAGTTGCCCCTCGACGAGCACGCCGTAGTCGATGGTGTCGCTGCGGTGAAAGCCCGGGGCATCCACCTCGAACAGCTCCGCCAGCCCCGGAAGACGAGCGGCCATCTCCTCACCCGCGGCCTGCAGCTGCTCCGTGGTAGGCACAGCTGCCGACTCCGGCGGGAAGGTCACCAGCATGGCGCAGGTACCGCCGGCCGCCGGCAGAACCGACTCGATCCGGACCAGTGGTTCGGGCTGTACAGCGCCCACCAGCGGCTCGGCCTCGGTCTTCCAGAACAACGCGGCACTGAAGCCCGGGCTGTGCACGAAGGATTCGTCGCCGGCAATTGGGCCGGCGCTGACGATACGGGAACGGCCTGCGCCGTCATGCCCGGTCACCACGCAATTGGCGCGCATCGGAAACCCTCCTGGCGGTCACTGGTGAAGGATGTGGAAGTTGGTGAAGCCATTACCCTGCGCCTGGATGTCGTCCAGCGCTTCGTTGAGCTGCTCCAGGGGGTAGGCGCGCGCCTCCAGTTGCGACAGATCGAGAATCCCCGACTCCACCATGCTGGCCATCTCTTCGCCCTCGCGGGTGGTGAACCATAGCGAGCCGATGTACTGGAGTTGCGCGCACATGAAGGGGTGCGGATCGATCGGGATCGGACCGGCCACGCCGCCGATCTGGACGATCCGCCCGCCACGGCCGACGGCCTGCATGGCGTCCACCGACAGCTCGGTAGGCGCCTTGGCCCCCAGGGTATCGAGCATCGAGTCGACGCCAGCCGGCAGCAGGGCACGCACCTGCTCGTGGATGGTCGTCTCGCCGATGTGGATTGGCACCACGCGGCGCGGATCGAGGGCCTGCAGACGCTCCAGCGCTGCCTGGTCGCGCGCGGCCACCAGTACGCGGGCAGCGCCGAACGCCAGGGCCAGCAACGCGGCGCCCACACCCAGGGTGCCGCTGGCGCCGAGGATCAGGATGTTCTGCGAGGGGCGCAGGGCGGCCTTGCGGATCGCCGCATAGGCGGTGCCCAGATAACCGAAACGGGTTGCCTCGGAAAAGCTCAGGCAATCCGGCAGGCGCACCAGGCTGTGGCCATGGGCGGTCATGTACTGGCCGTAACCGGCATAGGGGTAGCGCTCGAACACCTTCTGCGAGCCGGGGCCGAAACCGAAATAGCCCATGAAGGTGTAGGCCTCGCAGCGCGGCGCATCGCCTTCGCGGCAATGGCGGCATTCGCAGCAACCCACCCCCGGATTCACATAGACCCGGTCGCCGGGCTTGAACGCCGTGACGGCGGAACCGACGGCGGCAACGGTGCCGGCCGAGTCGAGACCGAAGATCGCCGGCAGTGCTGGCAACGGCAGGAAGGGATACCACTCGGGGAAATGCGTGGTGACATTCTTCAGGTTCGGGATCACACCGGATGCCTCGACCTTCACCAGAACCTCGTGCGGCCCGGGTGTGGGCCTGGGCACTTCATCGACCACGAACTTCCCGCCGATCTCATGCAGACGGGCAGCTTGCATCATTGTCATTGTTGTCATCCTCATGCCGACGGTAGTTGGGCCGTCGGGAAATGGACTGCCGTCGGCGCCCATGGCGGGCGCCGAGGCTGCGAAGGATCAGCGGCCCGCCGACTGCAAGGTCTGCAGGGAGAAGTTGCTGGCCTTGGCGTCGAAGTTGGTTTTCCAGGACGCCGTGTCGATCATCGACAGCGTGGCGTGGTTGCGCTGGAAATCGATGACCGCGCTGGCGGTGGTACGGACGTCGCCATCGGCGGTGTTGGCGTAGGAATGGAATTCCATGAACTTCCAGAATTCGCCTTTGCGGTTATAGGCCTCGGCGTAGTAGAAGCGCGGGTACTTCACATCCATGTACAGCACCTTCTTGCTGTAGGGATGCACCGACGGTGTGATCGCTTCGATCACGTAGACCTCACGCGGCTCGAAGTTGTTGTTGTTCATGTTCCAGTACGGCGCCTTGTCGTCGAGCACCGGGTATTTCTCGGCAAAGCTCTTGCCGTTCGGGTTCCACAGGCCGGTCTTGCTGTTGGCCGCGGCCAGCACCCAGCGTTTTTCCACCAGCTTGTACTCGGGATACCAGCAGGGACGGGCGTTGAAGGCGTCCAGGTCGTCCTGCAGCTGATCGGAAGAACCCACCGGGTCCATCCAGGCACCACCGGAGAGACGGCGAATGCGGCGTACGGCCGGGATGTAGGCCCATACGTCGTTGACCTTTTCCGAGTCGTACATCTGGGTGTAGGTGCCCAGGCCCTTCATGTCGGAAGGCGACTTGAAGTAGAGCAGTTGGCGACCACGCTCGCTGCCGTCGCCCTCCACGGTACTGTCGCCAGTGAGTCGGCCCTTCATCGTGTAGCGGCTGAACTCCGCTACTGGCTCGGCGTGGACACCTTTCTTGCCGTCGATCAGCAGCTGGGTGAACTGCGGCACCTGGGAGACATCCCCTACCAGTTGGCCGAGGTGCCAGTTCCACATGAGTTTTTCCGCGGCCTGCGGGTCCTTCATATCGATCTCGGGAAACGGCTCGCCCGCCCCCCAGTTGTCCACCCGGCAGGCTTCCTTGTTGATGCTGGCCTTGCCCGCGTTGGCCTGGGATGCCTTGACCCAGCGCGGGTCAAGCGGCACCTCCTTCGACGCGGCCAGCGGCAGCTTCCAGCCACTGTTGCGAATGCGCCACTCCATCTTCTCGGTCAGCAGGCTGACGATGCTGTGCCCTTCGAAGGTGTCGTTCTTGATCTTGTCGATGTTGTCCGCGGAAATCACGGTGCCGGCCGGCAGTTCTGCCGCGAATGCCGGGAACGAGACGCTGCAGGCGGCAATGAGGCTGGCGGCCAGGGTATGCCGCAGGGCGAAACGGGATGCGCTCATGGTGAGGTCTCCGGTTGGGGGTCAGAACAGGTAGGTCAGGCTGGTGTAGAGCTGGTCGCGGTCGTGGAACACGCCGAACAGGGTGGTGCTGTCGCAGTTGTTCATCTGTCCGGGAATGCACTTGGAGGCATCGCGGTGGGCGTCATCCCAGAAGGCGTCGTACTCGACCTTCCAGCGCCACTTGCTGGACAGCTCAAAGGTCACGGAGGGAATGGCGAAACCGCCGCCGTTGCTCAGGTCAGCACCCAGCACCAGTTGCGGATGGACGCGCCCGCTGTCGTAGCTGAGGTCGAAGATGGTGGTCGCCAGCACCGAGTGCTCCTTGACCTTGCCGCCCCAGCCGACGCTGTAGAGCAGCCCGTCATCCTTGTCGAAGTTCTGTACCCATTTGTCGAACAGCTGCACGGAGAAGAACATCGGTTTCTCGGTGCCCAGCCAGGTCTGGGTGGCGGCGATGTTCTTGTCCATGCGCAGCATCATCGCGACGACATCCTTGCGGGTGAAGCCGTCGAAGCCGGGCGCGATGAACTGGCTCAGCAGGGTCGGGTTGTCCAGGGTGATCTGGTACGGCGCGTCCTTGATGTAGGCCATCTCGGTGCTGAACACGGCGTCGGCGGTTTCGGAGTAGCCGCTGGCGGTGAAGCCGAAGATGTCGACGATCGGGTAGATGACTTCGCCGGCAACGCCACGGGTCTGGTCGGTGCCGTGGGTCTCGGCGCCGGACGGCACGTTGGGCAGGCCGAACAGGGCGAGGTTGTTGGAGGCATTGAGGATCGGCGAGTTGTAGAAGGTCCGCAGGTACGACAGCGAGTAGTTGAGGTCGCCGTACAGGCCACTCCAGCGCAGGCCACCGGTAAAGTCCTTGTAATCGCCTTCGTCGTTCTCGAAGTTGTACGGGTCGATATTGCGGAAATCGACGCCGGCGTAGGGATTGCCCGACCAGCGTCCACCGTAGATGTCCAACTCGGTGCCGATGTCTTGCGTACGGTCCAGCCCCGGACGGATGAAGGCTTCCAGACCGCCTTCCAGTTCCGGCACATCGATGTTCATCTTGATGATGTTGTTGGTCTTGCGCAGTTCCTCGTTGGCCGGCTCGAGGAAGTTGCGCCAGGTGAAGTCGAAACCGTGCACCAGGTCGTTGGCGGCGAAAAAGTCGGTCTCGCCCCAGGCCAGCTGCTGCTTGCCGATGCGGAAGGAGAGCCGTTCACCCACCGGGAAATCGACGTACAGCTCACGGATATCGGCCTTGTTGTAGAGGTCCATGATGTCGCCGCGACCGTCAGCTTCGCGGTGGTTGTTGGCCCCCATCTCCTCCAGATGTTCGAGGAAGTCGGTCTCGACCTCGCGCGATGCGCGCAGCTTGGCCACCACCGAAACGCTGTCGGTGGCCCGCCAATCCAGGTTGAGGCGCGCGGTGCTGCGCGCCATCGATAGCTTGCCCTTGTCGTCGTAGCCGGGCGTGTCGCCCCAGTTCTTGGTGTTCCAGGACAGCTCTTCACGCAGATAGCCGTCGTAGTGGAAGCGGTCGTCGGCCAGTGACGACGCGGCGGCGGTGCCAAGGGCGATTGCCAGGGCGAGCCTGTGGATCGGCACGCGCATGCGCGCGGCCGGGACATTATTCTTGTTCATCTTGTCTCCCGAGTGTGGTGGCAGCGTTTAGGCGTTGGGTCTTGTTGTTGTGTGGTTTCAAACCTGCTGGAGCGCGGCGCTGCCGACGGGGTCCGGCTCGCCGAAGATGAAGCGCGGGCGGAACACGTAGAGCAGCGACGGCATGACGAAGAGGGCGGAGAAGGCCGACACGCTCAGCCAGATGGCCATCAGCAGGCCCATCTCGGCCTGGAAGCGCAGCGACGACACCCACCAGAGCAAGGTGCTGACGATCAGCACGCTGGCGGTGACGATCACCCCCATGCCCGAGGAATGCAGGGCCAGGCGGATGGCCTGTTCGGCGCTGCGGCCATGGGCGATTTCCTCTTTCACCCGGTCGGCGATGTAGAAGGCGTAATCCACGCCCAGGCCGATGCCGAGGGCCGCCACCGGCACGGTATTGATGTTCATGCCGATGCCCTTCCAGGTCATGAAGGCGAACGTCAGCATGTTGGAGATGATCACCGGCACCATGAACAGCATGCCGGCGACGCTGGAGCGGTAGACCAGGGTGCAGAGCACCGCGAGCACCAGCAGGGCCAGGGCGATGGCCTCGATCTGGCTGGACAGGATGATTTCATTGACCGCCGCCATCACCCCGATCAGGCCGCCCGCCAGGTGCCACTGGCCTTCGGCCAGGGGATGGGTGGCGATGAACTCCTTGATCCGCGCCACCGCGGTGCGGATGGTTTCGCCCTGGCGATCGCGGAACATCAGGGTCACCGAACCATTGGCGTACTGGTCGTCGGCGAAGCGGGAGATGTCGCCCGGCTCGGAGACCGAATCCAGCATGGCCATCAGGCTGCCGTTGATCGCGCCGCTGTCGCCCAGTTCCAGGTAGCGCGGGTTGCCTTCGCGCAGGCTGGCGTTCACATGGGGCAGTACATCGGCGATGGACAGCGAGCCGCCCACTTCCGGCTGCGCCTCGATGAAACGCTGGAAGCTGTTCATCGCATGCAGCGCCTCGTTGCCCTTGATCAGGCCGGGACGGTTGTCGTCACCGAGCACCACGAACATCCGGTCGACGCCTTCGAAGCGGCCGTTGATCGCGGCGGAGTCGCGGTTGTAGGTGGACTCCGGCCAGAGGATGGGCGAGCCGGGATTGGCGTCGCCGATCTTCAGATTCAGCGAGTAGAGACCGGCGCCGACCACCACCAGCAGGCTGACGCCAAGGACCCCATAACGGGCCCGCGACAGGCAGACCCGCACCGCCAGGTCGAGCACCTTGCGCAGCAGCGGCAGGCAGTCGATGGGGTGCGCCACGCAATGGGGCTTGCGGATGAAGGACAGCATCACCGGCGTGAGGATCACCGCGCTGATCGTCAGCGTCGATACCCAGACCACCGCCAGCACGGTGAGCTTCTGCAACATCGGGATCGGGCTCAGGGCCACCACCGCCATGCACGCGGCGTCGGCGATCACCCCCAGCATGCCCGGCCGGAACAGGTCGGCCAGGGCCACCCTCGCCGCGATCCCGGCAGTGTCGGCGCCGGGCGGCAGCAGTTCCAGTTCATCATCGAAGCGATTGACGATCTGCACCGAATGGGAAACCGCCCGCGAGGTGATCAGCATGGCGACCACGATCACCAGCGGCTCGAAATTGATGGCCAGCAGCTGGCAGATGCCCAGCGCCCAGATCGCGCTGACCAGGCCCGCCAGCAACGGCAGCATCAGGCCACGCCAGGTGCGCAGTAGCACGAAGAGCATCACCAGGGTCACCAGCAGCGCCGCCGCGACCAGTTCGATGGTTTCCGGCAGGTAGTGGCCCACCCAGCCATAGAGGATCGGGTCGCCCACCACGCGGATCTTGACGCTGCCGTCATCCACCTTGGCAATCAGGTCGCGGATCTCGTGGAAGACCTTGGTGTAATCCACCTGCTGGTCGATGAAGTCCACGGTGATCAGGGTGGCCTGCAGGTCCTTGGACACGTAGGGCCCATAGACCAGCGGGTTGCGCAGCACGGCCTGCTTCAGCTCGGTCATTGCCTCGGCGTTCGCCGGCAGGTCCGGCCACATCAGCGGACGGCTCTCGATGCCGGCCGTGGAGGCGCGGACTTCCTTCAGCTTCTTCGAGGCCAGGGAGGTGATCTGGTACTGGTTGACCGCGGACACCTCGCGCAGGCCCAGGGTCACGGTACGCACCTTGTCCAGCACGGGGGTCTGGAAGATATCGCCCTGCTCCACCTCGAACATGATGGTGACCATGTTCGAACCGCCGAAGGTGTCCTTGAACTTGTCGTGGGTCTGCACGTACTCGTGGCGCGAGGGCAGCATGTCCTCGAATACGGTGCGGACCTCAATGTGCAGGGCGAACCAGCTCAGGGCCAGGGTCAGGATAAGGAGTCCGCCCGCCACCCAGGCGCGCCGACGGATGCACAACTCGGCAATGCGTTCGATCATGTTCTGCTCTCGATTGGAAGGGGCCAGGGACGGGTTCAAGGCTGCAGCTCCGACCATTGGCGGCCATCCCAGTGGCCGATGTCGGCGCCGGCCAGCCAGATGTTCCGGCCGTCCAGCAGGCCACGGGTGTGCCAGGACAGGTTGCGCTCATCCAGGGCGCCGGTTTTCCAGCCCTCGTCATTGCCGGAGACCCAGCGGCCGAGCGCACCGGTGGCGAACCAGCGCTGTTCATTCGGGTTCCACAGGACATCGAAGAGGTGCTCGGTAATGCCCAGCGCGACCGTCTCCCAACTCAGGCCGCCATCACGGGTCACCAGCAGCGCGCCTTCCAGGCCGACCGCCACGCCGTTCCGTGCGTCGCGGAACTGCACCGACATCAGCGAGCCGGGAACGGGCGCGGCGATTTCCGTCCAGGTACGCCCCAGGTCATCGCTGAGCAGGACGCGCCCGAACTCGCCGACCACCACCAGGCGGCCGCCTTCGAGAATGGCCACGTCGTTCCAGGCCACGTCTTCCTCTTCGCGCAGGCGCTGCCAGGTCTGGCCGTAGTCGCGGCTGACCAGCAGGGCGCCCATCTCGCCGGTGGCGATGGCCAGCCCGCCGGCGGCGACACGCACCCGGTTCAGCTTGTTGGCCACTTCCGAGCGCGGCACGCCGTCTGCCGCTTGCCAGTGCTGGCCGGCATCCCCGCTGTGCAGGATGACCCCGTCATTGCCCACCGCCACGGCATGCTCGGCATCCCAGATGGCGATGTCCTGCAGCGTCCGCACGGTGGGCGTGGGCAGGCGGCGCACCTGTCCGTCCGCAGCGATAGCGAGGATCTTGCCGTTGGAGCCGCTGGCCCAGACCTCGCCCGCGGGCGACAGGGCCAGGCCATAGAAATGGTCGCGGCGCTCCAGGGCCGGCGGGGTGACGGTGCCACCTACCGGCTGCGGCTTGATGAACAGCCCGGCCCAGAGCAGGCCGGCGATGATCGACCAGGGCAGCACCGCCATCAGCGCCTTGCTGACGCGCTGTGCGGCGCTCGGTCGCGGCATCCGCAAGGATGAGGATTGATCGATGTTGATGAGATTTGACATGGGTCGGGTCCACAGGGTTGGCGTCGTCTTTGTTCTGCTAATGGCGCCGGCAACGCAGGCAACCCCACTCTAGGTACCCCCCGGGAGTCGAACTATCCCGACACTGCAGGGCTTGTCCCCCGGGCGCAGATATTGCCGGCGGCCTGGTGCATTCACGGGATAGCCGGATACGGCAAGGACTGGAGTCAGTCCGTAGGATGGGTGGAGCTTGCGATACCCATCATGCAGAGCCGATGGGTATCGCTCTGCTCGCGGAGCGCCGCCCGACCCACCCTGCAAAGCTGTCCAGCCTTGTTGCCCGGATGCGCGGGCGCAGCACGGACCGCTACACCCGCTCAGAGCCTGAAGCGGTCCACCAGGGTGTTCAGCCGCCCCGCCAGGGACTGCAGGTCGTGGCTACGCCGGCGGACCTGACCGGCACTGCGTGACGCGTTATCCGCCGAGTCGGCGATGGTCACCAGGCTGCGCGACAACTGCTCGCTGGTTGCCGCCTGCTGGCCGGTCGCCGTGGCGATCTGCTGACTCATCTCGCGAACTTCACCGATCATCTGGGTGATCCGGTGCAACGCCTCGCTGGCGTCCCGGGCACTGGTGACGTTGGACTGCGAGCCCTGGCGGCTCCGCTCCACCATGCCGACCACGGTCTGCGTGCGTTCCTGGATGGCCGCGATGCTGCGGTGCACCTCCTCAGTGGAGTTGTGCGTACGCCGCGCCAGCGCCCGTACTTCGTCGGCCACCACGGCGAATCCCCTGCCCTGCTCGCCGGCCCGGGCCGACTCGATGGCGGCGTTGAGCGCCAGGAGGTTGGTCTGGTCGGCGATCTCGCGGATCACCGCCACCACGCTGCCGATGGTCTGGCTGCTGCCCTCCAGTTGCTCGGTCAGCGCAAAGATCTCCTCCAGCAGCGCGGCATTGCGGGTGATCGCCTCGGCGAGGGCAGCCACCGTGCCCTGCCCACGGGCCACCGCCTGGTCGCCGTCACGGGTGGCGCGCGCCGTCAGGCCGGCATTGCCGGCCACCTCTTCCACCGTGGCCGCCATCTGCTGCATGGCGGCCGCGAGCTGGCCTATCTCGTCGCGTTGCGCATCCACGCCGGCCCCGGCTGCCTGGCTTTCCTGCTGGAGTGCCTCGGAGGTCTCGTGGAGGGTCTGGCCGGTGCTCTTGATCTCGGCCACCAGCTCGGCCATGGAGCCGATGAAGCGATTGAACTCCCATGCCAGGGTCGCCAGTTCGTCGCGCCCCTGGACCGGCAAGCGGGCACGCAGGTCGGCTTCGCCGGAGGCCAGTTGCCTGACCGCCAGCACAACGGCGTTCAGCGGCCGCGCCAGGGCCTGACCAAGCAGCAGGATCAGGATCGCGGCGATCAATACGGCGGCCGTCCCCAGCAGCAACAGCTTCACCGCCAGGGCCTTGACCCCACCCAGGACCGCGGCACTGGGCAGGGCCACGCCGAACGACCAGGGCGTTGCGGTATCGCCGATGACCACCGGCACGGCAAGCATGAAGATCTCCTCCCCCATGGCCGGCGAGACGAAGCGCAGGGTCAGTGGCCGCCCGTTACGCACCGCGTCGATCATGGTCTGCAGGTACTCGCCCATGAAGTCCGCCTCGGTTTCGGCCTCCTTGCGTCCGATCCGGCTCGGGTCGGGGTGTGACACCAGCGTGGTGTCATTGGCGGTCAATGCGGCCAGGCCAACGCCCAGCGGGCGCAGTCGGGCCACGCGGGCCTGGAGCTGCTTCGCGTCGAGGCCCAGCCCCAGGCTCCCGACCACCCGTCCGTTCTGACGTATCGGAATGAGCAGCGGAATGGCTGGCTGCGCGGCACCGAGCCCCGGCAAATTACGGGGTGGATGGACCCGCTCGCGTTCGACGGCATCGGGCCCCACCAGTTCGGCCAGGATCTGCCGTTGCTCAAGTGAGGCCGGCAGGATGCCGGCGCCATCACGCAACCAGTAGACCGGCGTGCGCTCCTGCCCCTGTGACGGCAGCCACCAGGCGGCACTCACCTGCGGGCTGGTGTGGAGCAGGGTTTCCAGCATCTGGTCGGCGATACGGTTGTCCACCAGCTCGCCATCGGCCAGCTCCCGGCCAAGCAGTTCCCCCGTGGTACGCGCCGAGTGCAATGCACCGTCGAAGTAGGCGCCGATCTCGGCGGCCTGCTGGCGAACGATGGCGTCCACCGCTGTTTCGGCCAGGGCCTCGGTCGAGGCCTTGCTCGACTGGTATACCAGCAGCACGGTGGCCACGTACACGACGATGGTCAGTGGCAGGACGGTGATGAGCAGCTTGTTCCTCAGCGAAAGCTTGGCCAGCATGGCGAACTCCTGGTCGCGGCCGGCCGGCAGCTCATCCCTGGCCCCGCGGATTCGATGGCGATGTCGGTGTCGGGCATTGGCGGGCCAGGTCGGCTCTTTGTGGGGGCGAATTCATTCGCCAAGCAGACCGCAGGTCTGCCCTACCAGGCCGGAGGGGGCAGCTGCGCTGCCCTTGGCGAATGAATTCGCCCCTACAGGGGTTGGGCGCGGTATGTAGGATGTGGTGGAGCGAAGCGATACCCATCAGCGGGGTTCGATGGGTATCGCAGGCTCCACCCATCCTACGAGCTCAGCTACTACGCGCTGCCAGCAGGTCCAGGGCGACGTCGACGATCATGTCTTCCTGGCCGCCGACCATCCGCCGCCGGCCCAGCTCGACCAGGATGTCCAGGGTCTTCAGCCCGTACTTGGCCGCCGCCACTTCGGCGTGGCGCAGGAAGCTCGAATAGACCCCGGCATAACCGAGGCCGAGGGTCTCGCGGTCGACCCGCACCGGGCGGTCCTGCAGCGGCCGCACCAGGTCGTCGGCGGCGTCCATCAGGCGGTAGAGGTCGGTGCCGTGGTTCCAGCCGAGGCGCTCGGCGGCGGCGATGAATACCTCCAGCGGCGCATTGCCGGCGCCGGCGCCCATGCCGGCCAGGCTGGCGTCGATGCGGTCACAGCCCTCCTCCACCGCGACGATGGAGTTGGCCACGCCGAGGCTGAGGTTGTGGTGGGCGTGCATGCCGGTCTGCGTCTCCGGCTTCAGCACGGCCTTGAAGGCGCGCATGCGGTCACGGATGTCCTGCATGTTCATCGCGCCGCCGGAGTCGGCCATGTAGATGCACTGCGCGCCGTAGCTCTCCATCAGTTGGCCCTGCCGGGCGAGCTCTTCCGCCGGGAGCATGTGGCTCATCATCAGGAAGCCCACGGTGTCCATGCCCAGGCTGCGGGCGTACTCGATGTGCTGCTTGGCCACATCCGCCTCGGTGCAGTGGGTGGCCACCCGCACGCTACGGGCGCCGGCGTCATAGGCGGCTTTCAGGTCGTGCACGGTGCCGATGCCGGGCAGCAGCAGTACGGTGAGGCGCGCGTGCTCGATCACGTCCGCTGCCGCTTCGATCCACTCCAGGTCGGTGTGGGCGCCGAAGCCGTAGTTGAAGGACGAGCCTTGCAGGCCGTCACCGTGGGTGACTTCGATGGCATCCACCTTGGCCTGGTCCAGCGCGCGGGCGATGGCCTGCA
>NZ_JBHZGN010000027.1:0-98424 GCF_049334135.1 Metapseudomonas cellulosilytica
GGGCAAGCAGATCGTTTGCGCGGCGATGCGCAAGCTGCTGCACATCGCCTATGGCGTGCTGAAATCGGGTCGGCCATTCGATCCGAAACTGGCCCTTGCCCACTAAGGGGCAAGACGGTATCTACAAGGCTGGTGCACCGTGTGGGCGCCACGTCAGGCAAGGGTGGATGTCGCTTTTCACATCCACCAGCGCGGCCACGCCCGGCACCGATGGTGGATCGGTGAAGCGTGATCCACCCTACAAGGCTGGTGCACCGCGCGGGCGCCACGTCAGGCGTAGGGTGGATGTCGCTTTTCACATCCACCAGCGCGGCCGAGCCCGGCGCCGATGGTGGATCGGTGAAGCGTGATCCACCCTACAAGGCTGAGCAGGCTGTATTGGAAATCCGCGCTGCGACGCAAAAGACCCAGGCAAAAAAGACCCGGCAAAGTGCCGGGTCAAAAACCGTGATTAGCCTGATGAGGAGATAATCTGATGAGTCCGAAATCCGGGCTTGTCAGCTTATCCGGCTGGCCGCGAGGCCAGTGATATGAATAATAATGATTATCATTTTTCAGTCAAGCACTATCTGTTGCCGGATGTGAATCAGTCCCATTTGACCCCGAGCGACCCTCTCCCCCCGCGCCCTCACACCAGTTCCAGGCCGGCCTCGGCCAGCGTCCGGCGGTAACAGTCACGCAGCGGGTCCAGGTGACTCCATACCTGCCCCACGCATTCGTCCAGGGCGATATGGCTGCCGGCGCGCACCCGATCATCGCGGCTACAGCCCTCGTAGAAGGCGTTGACCACCTCGACCATGGGCTCGCGCTGGTTTTCCATCAGCACCGCGGCGTGGGCCAGCACCACATGGCGGCTGTCCTCGCGGCGACGGCGCCAGCGCTGGGCGGTGCCGACCAGCTTGCGCGCCTCCAGGGTGACGTTGTAGCGACCGTCACAGAAAGCGCCGTCCACCTCCCCCAGCCCACCGGCCAGGCCCATCCCGGCCAGCCAATCGAGCATCGGCTGGCAAAGGCGCAGGTAGGCGTTCTCGATACGGGTCAGTTCGCTTTCCTTCGGCGGCAAGGCATAAACAAGAGCCACATTCAGTACCGCCGGCGACTGCGGCACCGGCTCGCCACCACTGTCGCGCAGGGCGATGGGCCAGCCCAGGGCGGCGCAGTCGGCCTCGGCAGCGGCGAAGCCTGCCAGGCGGCTCATTCGCTGCGGCATCACCAGCGCCGCCTCGCTCGGGCGCCAGAGCAGCAGCCCGCATTCCTGTTCACCTTGCTGAACGCTGTCCAGCAACTGGCGTTCCGCATCCAGACCCTCGACAACTGCGAAGCGCGAAATCTGATGCATGAGTCCTCCTGCACGATGTCAATTTTCCAGCGACTCGACCGAACCCAGACTCTTGCCACGCCAAGTCATTAATCTCTTTAGGTTTCCTACCGCTCATTACCCGACCTGGGCCGCCAGTCCGCCAGGGACGGTTTTCACCTGGATGAATGATGGCATCCGGGCATCGCCTCTTGTAAGTTTGTTTCAACCTGCTTCGGGAGCGCAGTACACGCCTTCACCGGCATTCACTACAGAGCCAACAAGGCCGACCGGTGCGAGGTGCCCCTGAAGCAGTCAGAGCGATCGAGAATCTCACCGCCAATCAAGCTGTGGAGGACCGCAGCCGTGAAGATCTATCGCTTGAAGTTCAGGGGAACTCCGCTCGTCGCCAGTAAATCCGCAGACGACATCCAACCACCAGACCAGCCCCTCGATAACGCCAACCGCCGCTCGTTCCTCAAGTGGTCCGCTGCCGCCAGCGCCCTGCCGCTGTTGCTCGCCGAGCGCGACAGCCAGGCCAAGGACGGCGATGACTCCACCAGCGTGGCCTCGGACGCCGCCAGCCCGCGTACTACACCCTGGAAAGAATTCCTGCCCAACCAGATGTCCCCGCTCAACCCGGTCAGTGTCCTGCACGGATCCGACGGGGTACAGGTGGTTGCCCCGACCGCCACCGCCGATGCCGAACACGGGGAATGCGGCCGCAAACCCCATCAGCGCTACGACCAGTTGGGTGCAAACCCGACGCTCTATGAGATCAACGTAGTGGAGCGCCCCTGGAAAGCCCACCCGGACCTGCCGGAAATCAAGGTCTGGAGCTACCGCGCCGCCGACTCCACACCGGACAGTTTCAGCCCGGTGATCTTCGCCCGCTACGGCCAGCCGGTGATCTGCCGCTTCCACTGCAAACTGCCCAAGGACCACAAGGGCGTCGGCGTTCCCTACATCTCGGTACACCTGCACAACCTGCACTGCCCTTCGGAAAGCGACGGCTTTCCCGGTGACTTCTTCAGCGCCGACAAGCAGGGTCTGACGCTGGACTACAAGGGCGAGTACAAGGACCACTTCTATCCCAACGTCTACGCCGGCCTGGACGAAATGCAGAACGGCATCGGCGACTACCGCGAGGCCCTGGGCACGCTTTGGTTCCACGACCACACCTGGCAGGCCACCTCGCAGAACGTGGTGCGCGGCATGTTCGGTTTCTACCTGATCTTCGACCACCTGGACTCCGGCGACGAGAAGGACCCGAACCCCGAAGCCCTGCGCCTGCCCAGCTACCCCTACGACTACATGCTGAGCTTCAACGACATGCGTTTCGACGCGAAGGGCCAGCTGGTGTTCGATCGCTTCAGCCCGGATGGCACGCTCGGCGACAAAACCCTGGTCAACGGCAAGATCGAGCCCGTGTTGCGGGTCGCCCGGCGCAAGTACCGGCTGCGCCTGCTCAACGCCGGCCCATCGCGCTTCTACGAGCTCTACCTGAACGACAGCAAGGGCAAGGCGCAGACCTTCACCTACATCGCCAACGACGGCAACCTGCTGCCCGCCCCCATCCGCAACATGGGCAAGGTGCGCCTTGGCGTCGCCGAGCGCGCCGACCTGGTGGTGGACTTCTCCAGATATCCCATCGGCACCGAGCTGTTCCTCGCCAACCGCCTGATCCAGGACACCACCCGGGGGCCGGACAAGGTGGACGGTTCGGGCACCAAGGTGCTCAAGCTGCTGGTGGACCGCGACCCGCCAGAGCAGGACCTCAGCCAGGTACCCGACCTGCTGCGTCCGCTGCGGCCGCTCTGCGACGAGGAAATTGCCCAGGCGAAGGTGCGCCGCTGGGTGTTCGATCGCAAGGGTGGCGAGTGGGCGATCAACGGCAAACCGGAAAACATCCTCGACACCAGCGCCAAGATCGACAAAGGCCAGTGCGAGATCTGGGAGCTGGTCAACGAGAGTGGCGGATGGCAGCACCCGGTGCACGTCCACTTCGAGGAGGGCCGCATCCTCAGCAAGGCGGTCAAAGGCATACCGGTAGCGATTCCGGTTCACGAGCGAGGGCGCAAGGACGTCTATGTGCTCGGCAAGGACGAGACGGTCAGGGTGTTCCTGCGTTTCCGCGATTTCATCGGCAAGTACGTCATGCACTGCCACAACGTGATCCATGAGGACCACGGCATGATGCTGCGCTGGGACATCGAGGACGACACGCCGCCGGAGCCACCAGCCGGGTGCAGCGTCAGCTGAGTCACAGCCAACCCTCGATCGTTACTGGAGATGCCAGATGAAGACTCGCAGAAACCTGCTGCTCGGCGCCGGTATGGCTGCCGCGGGGCTGGCCGCCCTGGGCGCCGGCCTGGTCAACCGCAACTGGGGCGCCCCCGACCCCGAATACGCCGAAGGCGACAGCTTCGGCGCCCGTTACTTCCCCAACGTCACGCTCTACACCCACCAGGGCAAGCGGGTGAAGCTCTACGATGACCTGGTGCGCGACAAGGTGGTGGCCTTCAACATGATGTACACCCTCTGCGGCGGCCTCTGCCCCACCATGACCGCCAACCTGCGCGGCACCCAGAAGCTCCTCGGGGAGCGCGCCGGACGGAATGTCTTCATGTACTCCCTCACCCTGCAACCGGAGCTGGATACGCCGGAGATCCTCAGGGAATACGCCGAGTCCCACCACGCCGGACCGGGCTGGCTGTTCCTCACCGGCGACCCGGCGGACCTGGACAAGCTGCGCCGCAAGCTGGGCTTCTACGACCCGGACCCGGTGGTCGATGCCGACCGCACCACGCACATCCGCATGGTGCGCATCGGCAACGACAGGTTCGACCAGTGGACCATGGCCTCGGCCCGCTCCCAGCCCGAGCAACTGGTGGCGGCCATCAACATGGTGGATCGCTCGGTGGACTACACCTCGCACAATGGCAGGGATGCGAGTCTGCCGGTTTAGGTTCCGGGGAAAACCTGTAGGGGCGAATTCATTCGCCAAGGGCAGCGCAGCTGCCCTCTGGAGAATCAGCAGGGCAGGCCTTCGGCCTGCTTGGCGATTGAAATCGCCCCTACAGCGATCATCCCCTACTGGGTATCAACCCACCCTTCCGAGATTCACCGTCAGGGGCCAGCTCACCCGGCGGGTGCTCGCCGGGTCGCCCCAGGCCTGCTGGAACTCGTTGCGCAGCGGATCGAGGGGGTCGTTCCCGTGGGCGGCCTGGTAGGTCCCCAGGGCCGACCAGCTTTCCAGGTAACCCAGCAACCGTGCCAGGTCCCATTGGGCGTCCAGGGTGAAGGGCGGCACCTCGATGCGCTCGAAGGGGAATGGCAGGGTGCGATAGCCCTGCTCCACATGCTTGCGCTCT
Organism: Metapseudomonas cellulosilytica; assembly: GCF_049334135.1. Lineage (NCBI taxonomy): Bacteria > Pseudomonadati > Pseudomonadota > Gammaproteobacteria > Pseudomonadales > Pseudomonadaceae > Metapseudomonas > Metapseudomonas cellulosilytica. Next base: position 4,672 of record NZ_JBHZGN010000027.1, read on the forward strand.
TCGGCCCAGTAGGGACCGAGGATGTCCTGGTAGAGGTGGTTCACCAGCGCATCGACCTCGGGGGTTATCTCCGAGCGGTTGTAGGAGATCACCGCCAATAGCGCGCCCGGCCGGCTGACCCGGCGCACTTCGGCGTAGAAGCGCTCCAGGTCGAACCAGTGCAGCGCTTGCGCCACCAGGGTCAGGGCGACGCTGCCATCGGCCAGCGAAGTCTGCTCCGCCGGCTCGCAGCGGTAGTCGATATTGGGCCCGGCTTCGGCCTTGGCCAGTTGCTGGGCGCTCACGTCGGTACCCACCACCCGCTGGAAATGCCGGGCAAGGTCCTGGGTGGCCTGGCCGGTCCCGCAGCCGCAGTCCCAGGCCAGGGACAGGTCCGGCGCCTGCCGGCTGAGCCAGGCGATCAGCTCGGGGTCGTAGGTCGGGCGGTTGGCGCTGTAGGCGTCGGAATTGCGGGTGAAGAGCGATTTGGTGTCGGACATGGCTGGAAATCCGCTTCTGCTCGCTGGGGTTGCCAGCATAGCGCGGCCTGGAGCTGTGGGGCCGACCTTGTGGGGACGAATTCATTCGCCAAGGAGGCCAAAGGTCTCCCCTGACACCCTGCATTTCCCACCCGCCCTCACCCCAGCCCCGCTCTGCGCCCCAGCCAGATCGCTTCGCGCCCTGGCGCTCATCGGCACCGGAAGCAATGCTTCCGAAAACGTGCCTCGTCGCCCCAGAGGGAGAGGGAGCAGTCCGTGCCGCTACTTCACGATCGCCAGCTCGAAGGAGCCCTGGTCGCTGTGCTCGTGCACCTGCATGCCCGACTCGCCGAGGGCCAGATCCTGCAGGGGGCGTTTGAAGGGTTTGTTGTCCAGGGTGCGCAGGCTGCGGTCTTCGTCCGTGGTCAGCAGCAGCACATAGCGTTCGCCCTGGTTGGCGCGGACCTGCACCGTGCCTTCGATGAAGGCGTAGCGGTACCAGGTTTCGCCGTGCAACTGGTAGACGGCGTCGCTCACCAGCCGCGTCGGACGCTTGGCCTCGTCGAGGAACAACAACGAGGGGTAGACCACCTGGCGGATGGCGAAGCTGCGGATGCGCAGGCCGTAGCCGTGTTGGGAACGTGGCAGCTTCAACGCGCTGTAATAGCTGCGCCCCATGGGGAAGTCGAAGCTCGGCGAGAGGTTGTTCAGCTCCTCGTATCGCGGCTCTTCAACCGACACCTCGGTGAAGGCGTCGTCGGGCAGTTGCCCGCAGCAACGGTCCACCAGGTTCTGGTAGAGCGCCTCGCCCTGTTCTTCGCTGCCTTCCAGCAGGGCCTTCATGGCGGCAGTCGGCTGGCCATCGAGGGACGGCAGCGATGCGGCCTTGCGCTTGAACTCCAGCTCGCGGGCCTCGGTGTAGGCGATGGGGCCGGGCGCTGGTTCGCCGCGCGCGTCCCCACCAAGGGCCGGCACCGGCGAGTTGTGGGTACGGCCCTGCTCGTCGACCCAGGTGAAGTAGGCCGGCCCCTGCTCCGGGCGCGAATAACCGCGCCCTTCGAGCACCTCGGAATCGATGTACTCCGCCGAGCGCTGGCCATTGGGCAGGACGACGTCGCGCTGCCCCGCCCCCACCTGCCCCGCCGCGTAGAAGCTGTTCTGCAGGTTGCCGCCGGCATCCACCCAGGTGAAATAGCGCCGCTTGCTCTCGCCGCTCCTGCCGTTGCCGGGCCAGCGGGTGTCGTCGCTGTCCTTGAGGCGCGCCTGGTCGCTCTGGGCGATGCGCCTGGCCGCCTGGCGTTGCTGCTCGCTGTAGCGGGTATCGACGAAGGTGTTGTGCACCCGGCCCTGGTCGTCGATCCAGGTCAGGTAGCGGCCGCTGCTGGCCTGGGCGGTCCCGGCCAGGGTCAGGGCGAGAAGCAGGATGGGCGCTTTCATCAGAAGGTCGTCTGGTAGGTCAGGGCCAGGATGTAGGCCTTCACCGAGGTCTCTACGTTCTGGCCGGCATAGGGGTTGTAGACCAGGTTGTCGATGCCGGTGCAGTTGAGGTTGCAGCTGGTATCGGCCTTGGTGCTCTGCCTGGTGGTGAAGTAGTTGAAGCCGATATCGATGTTGGTGTCCTTGTCCCAGCGGTAGCCCAGGCCAACGCCGTAGAGGTGGGCGTCGCCGATGGGCGCGAGCACATCGGCCTTGTCGTCGGGGATGGCCGAAGGACGCCATTCGTAGCCGGCGCGCAGGGCCAGGCGCTCGTTCCACTGGTACTGCACACCCAGGGCCCAGCTCCAGGTGTCGCGATAGCCGCGGTCGAGGATGATGCTGTGATCGGTGGCCTTGCCGCCGCCGAAGTTCTTGGCGATGCGCAACAGATCCAGCTCGCGGTCGAACTCGATCTCGAACTCGTTCCAGTCGCTGTAGCCGCTCCACTTGAGGTCGAGGTTGAACTGCCAGCGCTCGAAGGGCTTGAGCTTGATGCCGGTGGAGAAGTTGTCCGGGTAGGTCATGTCGAGGGAGGCGTTGCCCGCCTCCTCGTCGATGTTGCCGAGGGGGAACAGCGGGCTGAGCACCTGGCCGAACAGCGAGGATTGCAGACCGGACCAGAAGCCCTGCCAGTCCTTGCTGTAGTCCACCCGGTACTTGCCCTGCAGGTGCATGCGCGCCTCGCTCTGGTAGGTGGCACCCCAGGCGAACCAGTCGGTGGGCTCCCAGAGGACGCCGATATTGTAGGTGGGCGACAGCGACTGCTGCAGGTCCAGGTCCAGGTTGGCCAGGGTGTCGAAGGGGCCGAGCTTGCCGCCGCAGACGTTGATCAACCCGGAGACCACTTCCCCCATCCCCGGCAGGCAGAGGAACTCGTTGAACAGCCGGGTCAGACCGGTGAGGAAGCCCGGGTTGCGGAAGTCCTGGTTGAGCGCCATGGCCTGGTGGGAGAAGCCGATGGACAGGCCCACCGCCAGCTCGTCGTTGACCTGGTAGCCCAGCGAGGGCGAGAAGTAGGTGATGCGCTGCAGCGCCACTTCGCGGCCCTGGTAGCGCGCCGGGTCGCTGTCCGAATCCCGCGAGTAGCCGAGCGCCATGGGCGCATAGACGTTGGTGGCGAAGGTGAACTTGGAGCCCGGTGGATTGATCGAGAGCCCGGCCAGCGGCGCGAAGAGCGCCGGCACCTCGGTCATCCCGCCCATGCCGGGCAGGTACATGGCCGGGGTCAGGGTGCGGCTGCTGGAGTTCTTCACCGGGTCGTCGTCGAAACCGAGGAAGCCATAGTCCGGCGGCGCCTCGAATTCGGCGCGGATGTCCATCACACCGGTGAGGAACTTCACCGTGGTCTGGCGGCCCTTGAGCTTGGTCAGGGCAGCCGGGTTGTAGTGCACGGCGTCGATCCCGGAGGAGTCGGCGGTGATGGCGTTGGCCATGGCCATGGCCTTGGGGTTGCCGATGGTCAGGTCGTTGGCCAGTTGCGCCTGGGCCAGGCCTGCCCAACACAGACCGATCCCGGCGATCGCCTGCGCAAGCGGCGACAGTTGCATGCTCATGAGGTCCTCGCTCGGCGGTTACTGGGCCTTCAAGCCCTTGATGTCGAGGGGGACGGAAAGCCCCAGGAGCACGTCCGGCGAATCCTCGGTCATGCCGAAGCCGGCGTTGACGTTGACGATGTAGTCCGGCGAGGTTCGCAGGCCGAGGGAGAAGTTCATGATCGAACTGGTCTGCTCGGTGCCTTCCAGGCTGGTGTCCTGGAAGCTGTAGGTCGGCTTCGTCGTGTAGGCCATCTGGTAGGAGGTGGCCAGGGACACGTCGTAGGACAGCGCGTAGGCGAACCCCATGCTGAAATTGAGGGTGTCGCCCGGCTCCACGTCTTCCAGCAGGCGCCCGCCGCGTACCTGGTGGATATCGTGCACCGGCAGGTTGTAGGTGTAGCCGACGGAGCCGAACAGCACGACCGGGTCGATCACGTAGGACGCATTCGCGCCCACGCCCAGGCTGTAGTAGCCGTTGCCGGTGGACAGGTCGTTGTCGGAGTTGATGTCGTAGGGGCTCTCGCCGGTGGGCAGGCCGAGGGTGGCGAAGAGTGTGGTGACCGGCCGCCCGCGGGTGGAGGACCAGGGCTGCCAGCGCAGGGTGGCGGAAATGTCGCCGAGGCTGTAGACGTTCAGGTCGCGCTCGGTGTCGTACTTGGCGACGAAGGGCAGGCGTACGCTGAAGGTCAGGTTGTCCCACACCCCGTAGTCGAAGGTGAAGGAGTTGGTGAAGGTATGCTGCGCTTCGCTCTGGCCGACCACGCTGAAGACGTTGTTGCCGGTGCGAATGGTTTCGATCTGGACGTCGCGCACCAGCGAGTAATCGAAGCCGTAGGTGAGCGTGCGCTCGCCCTTCTTCAGCAGCGTGTAGCTCTTCTCCGACGCCTGGAAGACTTCTTCCAGCGCCTTGGCACTGTCGGCGTCGTCTTCCTTCTTGCTCAGTGCGTCACGCGCCTCGTCCACCGAGGCGTCCTCGGCGTGCAGCGGCAGACTGGTACAGAGCACCAGCATGGCCAGCCATGCGTATTTCCTTGGTCCCATGGTGCTATCCCCAGGTCTTTCTTGTTATGTGCGGGTGTCACTTGCGGCGGATGTAGCGGATATCGCCCCCCGAGCCGAGTTCGTTGATTTCGTTCTCGGTGAACTTGGTGATCTGCGGAAATTCCTGGAACGCCAGCAGGCTGACGATGCGGTCGTCCACCAGGCGCAGGTCGCGCTCGGTCAGGGCCATGGCGTTCCGCGGTTCGTTGCCCGCGGGAAAGATCACGAAGAGGACGTTCTGGTCCCAGATTTCCTCGAAACGGGCGCGGGTGAAGCTGATGTTGCCGAGGGCGGGATCGGCGACGAACACATGCTCGTCGTAGACGTCGCGCACCACGACGAAATGCTTGAAGCCGCCATAGTGGATCGGGACGATGGCCGGGTGCTCCAGGCCATCAAGGTCGGCGAACTCGGCGCGGAAGCCGCCGCTCTTGTAGCCCAGGGCGCCGACGAAGCGCTTCATGTCCAGCAGCGAGAAGCCGCGCCGCTCGACGATCTTGTCGGCCTCGCCATAGCGCAGCAGGCCTTCCATCACCTGGCGTTCCTCCAGGTTGCGGCCCAGGTAGTAGTCGAGCATCGTGGTCAGCGCGGCGGAGCCGCAGCTGTAGTCATAGGCCTGGCGGATGACGTTGCGGAACTGCAGCTGGCTCATCGGTTCCACCACCGCCGTCTCGCGATAGGGCCCATTGGGGGTGAGCGGCTGGCTGATGTTCACCGCCCCTTGCGGTTGCGGCTTGGTATCCACCGCCTGGGTGAAGCCGAACAGACCCAGCAAACTGCCAATCAGGATTTCGATCATTGCCGTTCCGACTACAGGGCGCGCGGAGAAAGACCCCGCCGGCGGAGGCCGGCGGGACTTTCCGGATTACGGGATGAACCGGGCTGTCAGTGGCCCCAGACCTTGATGGTGGAGCCGGACATGTTCATGTTGTTGACGGCCAGGGCGCCGATGCTGGCGGAACTGGCGTCGCCTACGCGGATGGCGCCGACCGAGAGCTGGCCGGTCATGGACGGCAGGCTGATCTGCAGCTTGTCGGTGCCACCGGCGCCGCCGTCGATGACGTCGATCTTCAGCGGGTCGCTGTCGAGGATGTCGAAGCCGGTGAAGGAGATGGTTTCCAGGCGCAGGGTGCCGTTGGTGGTGGTGCCACCGCTGGTTTCGGAGTCGGTGTAGACCACGCTGCCGATGCTGCCGTTGAAGCTGCCGGAGATGCTGATGCCGTCCTGGCCGGTCACGCCAGACAGCGCGGTGTCGTCCATCGCCGTGAGGTCGGCCTGGGCCATGAAGGGTGCAGCGAGTACAGCAGCAGCCAGAGCCAGTTGTTTGAAGCTTTTCATTCTTTTTATCTCCAAAATTCACAGGTGGGTTGCCCCCAGGGCCTGCCGCCGACGCCTGTCAGCGGCAGTCGGACCGGCTCACGCCGATCTCCAGGCCGGCCACTGCTTCCCTAGGCGCATCCGGCGAGGATTCGTGAAGCGGCTTGCTTCTCGACCTGGGAACAAAACTACTGACCCCCTACCCCGCTGCCAGCCCATCCAACGGATGGAGGGCAGCGGTCCCACCCGTTTCAGGCCTCGCTCAACAGGCCCAGGCTCTTGCCTTTCAGTACCGCCTGGGTGCGGCTGCGCACCCCGAGCTTGGCGAACAGGTTGTGCAGGTGCCACTTGATGGTGGCTTCCGACAGGTGCACGGCCTGGGCGATATCGCGGTTGGAAAGGCCGGCCGCGACATAACGCAGGATCTCCCGCTCGCGATGGCTAACATCTTGATTTTCATCGAAAGTATCCGGGTCCACCGAGAGCCGGCGGCACTGCTCGCGAAGGCTTTCGGCGACGCCTTGCCAGGCGCTGGCACGCTTGGGCTCGGCGGCGCGCCAGGCGTCCCAGAGCGGCAGCAGCCAGAGCGCGTCGTCCTGGAACAGCCGGCGGTAGCCGCGGTTCCAGGCCTCTTCCAGCGTGCCCTGGAACAGGACGAAGGCCTTCTCGCTGTTACCTCTGCGCCAATACGCCACAGAAAGTAACAGCGACAGCCGCAGCCGCCGGTCCCGCTGATGCTCGTCCTGCTGCCGCGCCAGGCAATTCTCCAGGCTGGCCTGGGCGCGCTCGGGGCGCCGCTCGGTCAGGGCCAGGCGCGCCTCGGTCAGGGCCAGCACCGTATGGGCATCGGCGTAGCGCGCCAGCGGCAGCACGGCCAGGTGCTGCTGCAATTGCAGGCAAACGCGCTCGGCTTCATTGGGGCGGCGCAGCCAGAGCAGGAACTGCACCTTGCAGGCCATGCCATGGGCGAACACCCGCTCATAACCTGCGCCCTGCAATCCGCCCAGCCATTCGTCGAGCTGGACCAGGGCCTGCTCCGGCTCTCCGGCGAAGAAGCGCGCCCGCGCCATCACCAGTTGGCCACGACTGATCAGCTCCACCGGCGTCGCCACGTCGCGCCAGGTGGTGGCCAGCGGCAGTTCGGCGAGGATCACCGCGTGGCGATCCTGCTCGTACAACAGGTCGGCATAGGCCAGGGCCAAGGGCCCACCCACCCGGCTGCGCCGGCCGAACACCCGCTCCACGCGGGTCCGCGCAGCCTCCGAGAGGGCACGCCCGCGCTCCAGATCGCCGCTTTCCTTGCAGATCAGCGCTTCGATCAGGCTGGTCATCACGTGCAGGTATTCGCTGTCCACCAGCTTGAGGTTGTCGCGAGCCACGGCTATGGCCTTGGCCGCATCGCCGAACTCGCCCATCAGTGCGTAGGCCGCGGCCTGCACGCAGGCCAGGCTGGCGCGGAACACCGGCTGGTTGTCAGGCACCAGGGCGAGCCACTGGCGGGCGACCTTCAGGCAGCTTTCCAGCTTGTCCTGGTAGAGCATCACCAGGGCCTTGAGCACCTGGGAAGCGGCCAGCAATTCGCCGAGGCCGAAATGCATCATCTTGCCGCGCCCCTGCAGCAGGCGGGTGCTGACGTCCTCGATCAGCGCCTCGGATTCTGCGAAACGCTGCTCGAAGGCCAACTGCCAGGCATAGAAGATCTGGAACACCGGATGTTCGCGGATCACCTCGGCCGGCACTTCCTTGAGCATGGAGAGGATGCCGTAGACCCGGTTGCCGGCGATCAGCCGCGCCCCCTGGCGCTCCAGCAGTGCGGCGGCAAAGGCGAAGTCGCGGCCACGCAGGGCGTATTTGATGGCCCGGTCCGGCAGGTCATGGCCTTCGCACCAACGCGCGGCGGCATGCAGCAGGGTCGCCGGGTCGGCCTGGCGCGCGAGCCGCCCCTGGAGGAACTCGGCGAACAGGTGGTGGTAGCGGAACCACTCGCCCTGCTCGTCCAGCGGGATCACGAAGAGCTGTTCGCGCTGCAGACGCATCAGCATGTCGAGGCCGTCACGGCGGCCGGTCAGGGCGTTGCACAGGTCGGCGCAGAACTCGTCCAGCACCGAGGTCTGGTCGAGGAACCGCTGCAGCGTCTGCGGCAGGCTGTCGAGCACATCCTCGGTCAGGTAGTCGGCGATATTGCGCTCGGTGCCACTGAGACTGGCGAGAAACGCCGCCCGGTCCGGATGCCGCGCCAGGGCCAGGCTGGCCAGGTGCAGCGCGGTGATCCAGCCCTCGGTGCGCCCATGGAGCTGGCGCACCTCGGCATCGGACAACGGTAACTGGCGCACTTCGCGGAAGTAGGCCGCGGTCTCGTCCAGGGTCAGGCGCAGGTCCTCGGCCTTGAGCAACAACGATTCGGTTTCACTGAACAGCAGCCGCGGGGTGAAGCGCGTGCTGCTGATCAGATGCACATTGGCCGGCAGGTTCTCGATCAGGTAGCGCGCGCCCTGGTCAAGGGCGACATGGCGGATGTTGTGGAAGTCGTCGAGCATCAGGTAGAGCTCGCCCTCGACGCGCTTGAGATCACCGATGAAGGCATCGATCACCGCTTCGATGGGCCAGTTCACGTCGCCCTGCAGCAAACCCACGGTATTGCCGCCGAACCCCGGTATGGCCGCCTCCACGGCAGCGACCAGGTACTGCAACAGGCGCTGGGGCTCGCTGTCGGCCTCGTCGCAGGACAGCCAGGCGACGTGCGCGCCTTCGCCTTGCAGGCGCTGGCGGAACAGGCTGAGCACCGTGCTCTTGCCGAAACCGGCCGGGGCGCTGAGGACCAGCACGCGACGCCCACGGGCGGCATGCAGGCGCTCGATCAGGGCGCGACGCGGCAACAGGGGACGGCCCCCGGCATCGGCCGGGAACAGCTTGGTGCGCAGCAAGGGGAGCGGTTGCGGGAGAGACAGGCAGAGGTCGGTCATGGTTCGAGCAGCCCCAGCTCGCGGGCACGCCGGATCGCCTGGGTCCGGTTACGCACTTTGAGCTTTTCGTAGATGTTGTGCAGATGCCATTTGACGGTCCCCAGCGCCAGTGCCAGCTGCTGACCGATCTCCTCGTTGGACAGGCCCTTGGCGGCCAGGCAGATCACCTCGCGCTCGCGGTCGGTGAGGCCCTCCTCTGGCGCCTCCAGGGATCTGCGCGCTTCCTGCCCCGGCCAGGCCGCCAGCAGATCGCGGATGAACCCCTGTAACGCCGGTTGGCGCTCCGCGGCCTCCAGCTGCTGGAGCAGTTGGCGGATGGCTTCGCCCTCCTCGATGAACAGGCTGCGCACGCCTTCGCGTTCGGCACTGAGCAGGCATTGCACCAGCAGGCTCTGGGCCCTTTCCCGGTAACCGAGGCGCTGGTAGCTGAGGGATGCCAGCAGGTCCAGGCGCAATCGCTGCAGGCCGTGCCAGTTGGGCTGCAGCTTGCCGCGCAGCTGGGTGATCTCGTGCAGGGCTTCGCTGAAGTGGCCACGGGCCTGTTGCAGCCGCACGCGGATCAGCCCCTGTACCCAGAGCGCCGAGTTGGCGCCGTGCTGGCTGCCGCCGCTGGCCAGCTTGTGCCAGTCCACCGCCTTGAAGCGCTGTTCGGCGCGCTTGATGCGGTCGCTGCCGGGCTCCTGGAGAATCAGCGAAATCTCGTCGGCCACCGCCAGGGCGTAAAAGCGCCAGGACTGGTTGCGCGCGGCGATGTTCTGCATCAGCACCAGCGAGGCCTGGGCATCCTTGACCTTGTCCTGCATGCGCTGGATGCGCGCGAGGAAGAGCATGCCCTGGGCGTAGATGTCGATGGGGCGGATCACGTCGATATGGTGCAGAGCCGCCGCCAGACGTTCTTCCATGCCATCGATTCGCCCCTGCTGGTAGGCGATCAGGGACTCGACTATGACCGGCAGCGCCATGGACCTGGACTTCTCGCCCAACTGCGGCGTGACCTGGGCGCGCATCTGTTCGAACAGCATCCGCGCCTGCTTCACCAGGCCCTGCTCAAGGGCGAGGAGGATCTCCACGTTGGCCAGCTGCATGTCCAGGTAACGGCCTTCGAGGAAATGGTTGCGTTGCTGGGCCAGGGCCAGCAGGCGGCGCGCCTGGTCCGGCTGCGCGAGGGTCGCCAGGGCCATGGCACCGATCACCAGGATGGCCACTTCGAGGAATGCCTGGTTGCGCCCGATCTGGGCTTCGACCCGGCGGGCGATGGTCACGCAGAGGTCCAGGTCGTCCTTCTGCAGGGCGACAGCGGCCTTCACGGCCAGGGTCGCCAGGTACTTGTCGCTGAGCTGGCTCTCGGCGCGGGTCCCGCCCCAGCGCGCCAGCAGTTCGTCGAGCATCCGGTTGGCTTCGGGCAAGGCCAGTTCGGTGGCGCGGTTCCACACGTCGGCGAGCACCAGGGTGGGGTAACGCGCCGCTATCTCGTCCGGGACCTTCTGCCGCCAGCGGTAGATCTTGTTCAACTGGCCGCGGTTGATCAGTTCCAGGCCGCAGCCGTCCACCAGCGCGGCGAGCATTTCCGGGTCCTCGGCGAGGCTGGCGTGCTCGATGGCGGGGTTTTGCATGTGGTGGTTGGTGAACCAGAGGCTCGCATTGAAGTGCAGCAGCTTGAAGCGCTCCGGGTCACGGTCCTTCAGGCGGCTGCGCAGGAAGTCGGCGAACAGTTGGTGGAAACGGTACCACTGGCGCTCGCGGTCCAGCGGCAACAGGAACAGTTGCAGGGTTTCCAGCCGCTCCAGCAGGGCCTGGCCGCCCTGGCGGCCGGTCAGGGCGCTGGCCAGGTCGCCGCTCAGTTGGCTGGCGATGCCCAGGGCCAGCAGCGCGTCCTGCAGATCGGCGGGCAATTGCTCGAAGACACTGGCCAGCAGGTACTGGCCGACCGTGGCCTGGTCGCTGCCCAGGCGTTCCATCTGTTCGGCGGTCTGGGGCTGGTGCCGGAGCCAGAGACTGGCCAGCTGCACCCCGATCGCCCACCCTTCGGTATGGCTGTGCAGCGCCGCCAATATGGCATCATCCAGTTGCAGGCCGGAGCGGGCGAGGTAGTCGCGGGTCTCCTCGGCGGACAGGCGCAATTCATCGAGGCCGATCTCCAGCAGCCAGCCCTTGGCCCGCAGGGTGGCCAGGTTGAGCGGCGGCAGGGAGCGGCTGCCGATCGCCAGGCTGAAGCCGGTAGGGGCCAGGCGCACCAGCCGGCCCAGGGCGGCGAACAGCTCCGGTTCCTTGAGCAGGTGCAGGTCGTCCAGCACCAGCAGCAGCGGGCCGCCGTGGCGGGCGAGATCCACCAGCAGGCTTTCCAGCACTGCACTGGCCGGCACCTGCATGGTGTTCTGCAGATAGCCACGGGCGTGCTCGCCGACACCGGGCACGGCTTCGCCGAGGGTCTTGATCAGTTGCTGGAAAAAACGCGCGGGGTCGTCGTCCTCGGCCTCCAGGGAGAACCAGGCCACCGCGCTGCCGGCTGCGCGGCGCTGCTCGGCCAGGGCCGCGAGGGCGGTGGTCTTGCCGAACCCGGCGGGGGCCGAGAACAACAGGAGGCGTGCATGGGGATGGGCGGCCAAGGCCGCCTGGACCTGGGATCTGGGCAGGTAATCGGTAGATGCCTGGGGTGTCACGAGTTTGGAGCGCTGGCGGCTACCCGCTGCGGGGTTGAGAACTGCGTCCACTGCCTGAATCCCTAATATGTCGTTATCGTTGTGGATCGGAGCTACATCTCCGTGGGATTGGTACATAAGTATCAGAATGCATTTCCCTCGTAAACTTCGGAAAAGGCTCTAGGATCGACACTGGAGGCAGACTAGAATTCGCCCCTGCACCCTGCTTGCGCGCCCCTATGCCTGACTGTCATCTACACGCACTCCCCTATCACGAATCCCCTTGCGAACGCTTCGCCCTTGTCCGCCAGGCGCCCGGCGCCGTATTGCTGGACGCGGGTCGCCCGGTCGCCGACCGTGGACGCTATGACCTATTCAGCGCCTGGCCATTGGCAGAATTTGCGCCAGCGCCGGGCGAATCGGCCAAGGACTTCACACATCGCCTGCGCCAGGCGCTGGCAGGCCTCGGCGAAACCGCCTTGCCTGCGGGCACCGAGCTGCCATTCGTCGGCGGCCTGATCGGCTACCTGGCCTATGACTTCGGTCGCCGCGTCGAACACCTGCCTGAGCAGGCGATCGACGACCTGCAGCTGCCGGATGCGCGGCTTGGCCTCTACGCCTGGGCATTGGTCAGCGACCATCAGGCACGAACCAGCCAACTGGTATTCCACCCGAGCCTGGACGGGAACGAGCGGCAGCGCCTGATCGCCCTGTTCAGCGAGCCCGGCAGCGCGCCCGCCGGCCCCTTCCGCCTGCGCGCGCCGTTCCGTGCAAACCTGGAGGAAAGCACCTACCGGCAGGCCATCGAGCGGGTCCAGGCCTACATCCAGGCCGGCGATTGCTACCAGGTGAATTTCACCCAGCGCTTCCAGGCCCCCTGCGAGGGCGATCCCTGGACCGCGTACCAGGCCCTGCGCGCCGCCTGCCCGACGCCCTTCGCCGGCTACCAGGCCCTGGCCGACGGCGATGCCATCCTCAGCCTGTCGCCGGAGCGTTTCATCAAGGTCAGCCAGGGCCAGGTGGAGACGCGCCCGATCAAGGGCACCCGCCCCCGTGGCCACACGCCGGAAGAGGATCGCGCCCAGGCGGAAGCCTTGCTGGCCAGCCGCAAGGACCGCGCCGAGAACCTGATGATCGTCGACCTGCTGCGCAATGACCTGGGGCGCAGCTGCGCCACAGGCTCGGTGCGGGTGCCGGAACTCTTCGCCCTGGAGAGCTACCCCAACGTGCACCATCTGGTCAGCGCCATCACCGGCCGCCTGGCAGCCGACAAGGATGCGCTGGACCTGATCATGGGCAGCTTCCCCGGCGGCTCCATCACCGGCGCACCGAAGATCCGCGCCATGCAGATTATCGACGAACTGGAGCCGACCCGCCGCTCGATCTACTGCGGCTCCCTGCTCTACCTGGACGTGCGCGGCGAACTGGACAGCTCCATCGCCATTCGCACCGTGCTGGTGAAGGACGGCCAGGCCAGTTGCTGGGGCGGCGGCGGCATCGTCGCCGACTCCGACTGGCAGGAGGAGTACCGCGAGTCCATCACCAAGGTGAAGGTGCTGATGCAGACGCTGGAGGGGTTGGTGGACAGTTGACGCCCGGGGCGAATCTTCCTTGTAGGGGCGAATTCATTCGCCAAGGTCGGCGAAGCTGACCCCTGGGGCACCTCAGGGCAGACCTGCGGCCTGCTTGGCGAATGAATTCGCCCCTACAGGTTTCGTCCCCCGGACCGGAAACGAAAAAAGCCCGCTTGCGCGGGCTTTTTCATGGGCGGGATCTCAGAGGCTCAACAGGCGGTTGGAGGCCTTGATGAACTCGCGCTTGAGGTCTTCGTAGGTGTGCACTGCCGGGAAGTGCGGGAAATCGCGGATCACGTTCTCCGGGGCATGGAACAGGATGCCGGCGTGGGCTTCGCTGAGCATGGTGGTGTCGTTGTAGGAATCGCCTGCCGCGATCACGCGGTAGTAGAGGCTCTTGAAGGCGATCACGGACTGGCGCTTGGGGTCCTTCTGGCGCAGTTGGTAGTCCACCACGCGATCGGTCTCGTCGGTGATCAGGCGGTGGCAGAGCAGCGTCGGGAAGCCCAGCTGGCGCATCAGCGGCTGGGAGAACTCGTAGAAGGTGTCGGAGAGGATGACCACCTGGAAGCGCTCGCGCAGCCAGTCGACGAACTCGACGGCACCTTCCAGCGGTTTCAGGGTGGCGATCACGTCCTGGATGTCGGAGAGTTTCAGGCCATGCTCGTCGAGGATGCGCAGGCGCTGCTTCATCAGCACGTCGTAGTCCGGGATGTCCCGGGTGGTCGCCTTGAGCGCTTCGATTCCGGTTTTTTCCGCGAAGGCGATCCAGATTTCCGGAACCAGTACACCTTCCAGGTCGAGACAGGCGATTTCCACGAGCAGTTTCCCCGCATGACTTTTTGATTGGAGGCGGCACTCTAGCGGCTCCCCCGGTATGGCGCAACGCGGCCCTTATAGCCAAAACAAGCAGTCCTACTTCCTCATGGTTATTTAGGGGCATAAATTCGCTTTGCTAAGATGCGCGCCATAGAGCGCGCCCAGCGCCATCCCATAATAGGAAGCCAGCCTGATGAGCCAACCCTTCGATGTCGCCGAACTGGCGACGACCTACGCCAGCAAATCCCCCCAGGACATCCTCAGGCTCGCCTTCGAGCATTTCGGCGACGAACTGTGGATCTCCTTCAGCGGCGCCGAGGACGTGGTGCTGGTGGACATGGCCTGGAAACTGAACAAGAACGTCAAGGTCTTCAGCCTCGACACCGGCCGCCTGCACCCGGAAACCTACCGCTTCATCGACCAGGTGCGCGAACACTATGGCATCGCCATCGAGGTGCTGTCGCCGGACCCGAAGCTGCTGGAGCCCCTGGTCAAGGAAAAGGGCCTGTTCAGCTTCTACAAGGATGGTCACGGCGAGTGCTGCGGCATCCGCAAGATCGAACCGCTCAAGCGCAAGCTCTCTACCGTCAAGGCCTGGGCCACCGGCCAGCGCCGCGACCAGAGCCCCGGCACCCGTTCCCAGGTGGCGGTGCTGGAAGTGGACAGCGCCTTCTCCACCCCGGACAAGCCGCTGTACAAGTTCAACCCCCTGGCGCAGATGACCAGCGAGGAAGTCTGGGCCTACATCCGCATGCTGGAGATCCCTTACAACCCGCTGCACGAGCGCGGCTTCGTCAGCATCGGCTGCGAGCCCTGCACCCGTCCGGTGCTGCCCAACCAGCACGAGCGCGAAGGCCGCTGGTGGTGGGAAGAAGCCACCCAGAAGGAGTGCGGGCTGCACGCCGGCAACCTGATCAGCAAGGCCTGACCCCGTGCGCATCACCCTGGTGAAGAAAGTCCTGGCCGATGGCCAGGACTGCCGCAAGTGCCGGGATGTGATGGAACGACTGGAACGCGGCGGCCACCTCGGGCGGATCGATCGCATCCTGGTGGCCGACGAGCGCAACCCCGCCAGCGCTGGCTGGATGGTCGCGCAACACTACGGCGTGGACACCGCCCCCTTCTTCGTGGTGCGCCACGACGACGGCCGCGAAGAGGTCTACACCGTATTCCTCGCCTTCCTCCGCGAGGTGCTGCAACCGCCCTCGCCCGCCTCCTCTTCAACGAGCCATCCGTAGGGTGCGCTGTGCGCACCGACTTTGTTGCCTACACCCACGTCCGACCGCTCTGGTGCGCGCCGCGCCCCCTACCCACGAGCCGTCGGATCGCCCACCGTATTCCGCAGAATGCAAAAGCCCGGCGAATGCCGGGCTTGATCATGGGAACCGCGCACTCAGTAGGTGGGCAATTGCACGTCGTGGAACAGGTCGTCCAGCTCCGCCTTGTTGTGGCACTGCACGGCCTTGGCCAGGACGTCGCGGGTGAGGTGCGGCGCAAACTTCTCGATGAAGTCGCACATGAAGCCGCGCAGGAAGGTCCCGCGGCGGAAACCGATCTTGGTCACGCTGGCCTCGAACAGTTCACTGGCATCCAGCACCACCAGGTCGCTGTCGAGCTTGGCGTCCACCGCCATCTTGGCCACGATGCCCACGCCCAGCCCCAGGCGCACGTAGGTCTTGATCACGTCGGCGTCGGCGGCGGTGAACACCACCTTGGGCGTCAGGCCACGGTGGCTGAAGGCCTCGTCCAGCTTGGAGCGACCGGTGAAGCCGAAAACGTAGGTGACGATGGGGTGCTCGGCCAGGGCTTCCAGGGTGAGTTTCGGCAGTTTGGCCAGGGGGTGGCCCTGGGGCACGATGACGCAGCGGTTCCAGCGGTAGCACGGCATCATCACCAGGTCGCCGAACAGCTCCAGCGCCTCGGTGGCGATGGCGAAATCGACGGTACCATCGGCCGCCATTTCGGCGATCTGCATGGGCGTGCCCTGGTGCATGTGCAAGGCGACATCCGGGTATTGCTTGATGAAACCACCAATCACCGGTGGCAGCGCATAGCGCGCCTGGGTGTGGGTGGTGGCAATGGACAGGGTGCCCTTCTTCTCGTTGGAAAATTCCTGGGCGATCTGCTTGATGCTCTCGACCTTGCGCAGGATCTCGCCGGCCGTGGTGATGATGCGTTCCCCGGCGGGGGTCACGCGGGTGAGGTGCTTGCCGCTGCGGGCGAAAACCTCGACGCCCAGCTCGTCTTCCAGCAGGCGGATCTGCTTGCTGATGCCCGGCTGCGAGGTGTAGAGACTTTGTGCAGTGGCGGACACGTTCAGGTCGTGGTGCGCCACTTCCCAGATGTAGCGCAGTTGCTGGAGCTTCATAGGCAATCCTCAAAGCGAGTACACCGCAGGATGTCGGCGGCGTTTATAACCATATTAATGGTTTGCTGAATAAAACTAGACGTTTTTTTCTGAATTGCCCAACGTGCGACCAGCGGCGATCAGAAGTCGTTGCGTCCGCGATGCTGGAGCATGGGTACCAGGTAGACCGGAACCTCGGACAACTGCACCAGCCGCGCGGCGGTACGCCCGAGCGGCGTCTCCAGCGAAGTACCGTGGCTGTGGCTCCCCACCACGAGCAGGTCCACCGAGAGTTTCTGCACTTCTTCCAGGATCACCAGCGGCGGGTCGCCCTGTACCACCCGCACGGCGCGGATCATGTCCAGGTCCTGGACGGCTTCGCCCATCTCGTCGCGAAAGCCTTCCAGCACACGCTGCTCGATGCTCGACATCACCGTGACCAGGCCCTTGGCCCGCAGCTCCTTCAGCGTGTCGTCATCCAGGTAGGTCTGCAGCACCGACTCGGCGAACAGGCCGAGGGGTTCGACGGCGTGTACCACATAGAGTTGGGCACTGAAGGCCCGGGCGAGGGATAGGGCATGTTGCAGAACATAGGGGGCATAGAGACCGAGGTCCGTGGCATAGAGAATGGAGCGGATCATGAGGCCTCCTACCGCCTTGCATGGCTGGCCTCACCAGAGCTTAGTCAGAACTGTGGCTCGTTGCTCACGCCGTGGGGTACATGCCCGGTGGCCACCACGTCGCGGGCCTTTTCGCAGTGCCCGGCCTGGTCGTCGAAGAATACGTCGGCGCCGAAGGTCTCCAGGATCGCCGCCTTCTCCAGCCCGCCGAGAAAGAAGGACTCGTCCAGGCGGATATCCCATTCACGCAGGGTGCGTATGACCCGCTCGTGGGCCGGCGCCGAACGCGCGGTGACCAGCGCCGTGCGAATCGGGCAGGCCTCGGCCGGGAACTCCTGCTGCAGCTTGTTGAGGGCGGACAAGAAGGGCTTGAAGGGCCCACCGTCCAGCGGTTCGCGGGCCGAGTCCCGCTCGTGGGCCTGGAAGGCTTCGAGGCCGCCAGTCTGGTAGATGCGTTCCGAATGGTCGGAAAAGAGCACTGCATCGCCGTCGAAGGCGATGCGCAGCTCGTTGCTCGCCGCCCGGCGCGGACCGCCGGAGAGGATAGTGGCAGCGGCGTAGCCGCTCTGCAGCGCGCCGCGTACGTCCTCGGCATGGGTGGAGAGAAACAGGTGGCAGCCGAACGCCCGCAGGTAGGGTTCCGGGCTGCGTCCGCCGACGAATGCCGCGCGGGAAATGCCCAGGCCATAGTGCTGGATGGAGTTGAAGGCACGCAGGCCGGTGTCGGCGCTGTTGCGCGAGACCAGGATGACCTCGACCCGCTGCTGCCCCAACAGCTCATTGAGCCCGAGGAGTTTTTCCACCAGCGGGTAGGCGTCGCCGGGGGCCAGCACCTCGTCCTCGTGGTCGATCTGGTACTGGCGGTAGGCTTCTATGCCCTGGGCCTCGTAGATCCGATGGCTCTCGCCCAGGTCGAACAGCGCCCTGGAGGAAATGGCCAATACCAACTTGTCACCCAGTCCTGCGCCCATGGCGGTACTCCCGTCAACCCTGGTTGCGTGCGTCGATGAAGCGTAGCGCCTGGTAGAGGGTGCGCACGCGGGGCATCTCGAAACCGGCGGTGGAAGCGGCAGCCAGCGGCGCCTCGTAGATGGCGCCGAGCTCCAGCGGGCGCCTCTGTGCCGCATCGTGGTACATGCTCGGCAGGTAGTCGGGCATGCGATCGGTGGAGGCCAGCAGCTTGGCGGCGAAGTTGTCCGGCACGCGGTGACCGCAAGCAGCCGCCGCTGTCACCACTTCCTCCATGACGGCCTGGATCAGGGCACGGCTGTCGGCGTTGCCCATCAGCGCCGTGGTGCCGGCGTTGAGCAGCACCGACAGGCCGTTGTAGGGAATGTTCCAGACCAGCTTCTGCCAGCGCGCCTGGTCAAGGTTGGCCACCGCGGCCGAGTCGATGCCGGCAGCCTTGAACAGCGCCGAGCCCTCCTCCGCCAGCGCCTGCCGCTCGGCCTCGTCACGGGCCGGGCCGGAGTGGTAGCCAAGGTTCACCGCCCCCAGGGACTGGTGCTCGATCACCCCCGGCGCCGAACGGTGCACGCAGATGTAGCAGAGGCCGCCCAGCAGGTGCAGGGATTCGGGCAGCAGCGGACGCAATGCATCCTCGACCGCCAGGCCGTTCTGCAGCAGCACCACCTTGGCGCCCGGCGCCGCGGCCTTAGCGATGACCGGCGCCAGGGCGGCGTTGCTGGTGGTCTTGGCACCCACCAGCAACCAGTCGCAGGGCGGCATCTCGCTGGCCTCACGATAGGCCTGCACCGGGAACAGCGCCTGGGCGCCGTGGACCACGCTGTTCAGTTGCAGGCCGCGCGCCGCCACGGCGTCGTACTCGCTACGCAGCAGGAAATGCACGTCGTAGCCGGCACGGGCCAGCATCACGCCATAAAAGCCACCAATGGCACCGGTACCGATGATGCCGATGCGCGGTTTGCTTGAAGTCATCTAGGGAAGCTCCTCTGCCGGCCGGGCCAGCGCCCGGTCCAGGGCTTGAATCAGATCGTCGCGCCGCAGGCTGGCATGCAGCGCGCCATGGAAATGGCCGTTTCGGACCACGAACAACGCAGGCAGGTGGAATACCTCATAACGCTGGACCAGCCCACCATTATTCCCGGCATCGATCCAGCACAATCGCTCCACCGGCAGGGCCGCACCCGGCAGATGCTGGCGGGCCCAGCGGCAGCTGGCGCAGCCGGTGCTGGTGAATATCACCAGGGAGGTCCCGGGCAGATCGAGCAGGCGCCGATCCGCGTCCAGGTCCGTCAACTCGGCCTGGGCCGCTATAGTGTGTTGAGTGATGCCAGGCGCCTGGCACCGGGAGTCAACCGTCATGCGTCAATTCCTGCGTCACCCCACGGAGATGCCCGTGGAGCTGGTTCCGCACAAGGGCGAGCACTTGCCCCTGCAGCGGCTGCACGATATCAGCCTGGGTGGGGTGGCGTGCAACTCCAGCCGCGCCTTCCGCCGGGGCACCGCGCTGCGATTGTGCATCCCGCTGCTGGGCGACCAGGCCTGCTACTCGGGGATCGTGGCCTGGTGCCGCAAACAATTGCGGGAGTACATCATCGGCATTGCCTTCACCGATGAGGAAAACATGTTCCGCGCGCGGATGATGGAGCAGATCTGCCTGATCGAGCAGTACCGCCAGCAGCGCGAAGCCGAGGCCGGCGAGCCGCTCGATGCGCAAGCAGTGGCACAGGAGTGGATCGCCCGGCACGCAGCGGGCTTCGCCCCCGTCTGAAATCCTGCGTATTCAACGTTCGCCGCATGCATTCGCCATTGTCGAGGCCGCGTGGAAAGCGTTAAGGTTCCCCACCCCGCGCGTTTTTACTGCTGTGCACTCCGCCAGACGGGGTTTCCTGGCGGCCGGCACCCGTGACCTGACGACCCTGAAAAATGAAAAGCACGATGGCTGATTTACAGATCGACGACCTTAACGTTGCCTCCAACGAGACCCTGATCACGCCGGAGCAGTTGAAGCGCGAGATTCCCCTGACCGATGACGCGCGACTCACCGTCGCCAACGGTCGCCAGGTGGTTCGCAACATCCTCGATGGCAAGGACCATCGCCTGTTCGTGGTAGTGGGCCCCTGCTCGATCCACGACATCAAGGCCGCCCACGAGTACGCTGACCGCCTCAAGGGCCTGGCCGCTGAACTGTCCGACACCCTGTTCCTGGTCATGCGCGTGTACTTCGAGAAGCCGCGCACCACCGTCGGCTGGAAAGGCCTGATCAACGACCCTTACCTGGACGACTCCTTCAAGATCCAGGACGGCCTGCACATCGGTCGCCAACTGTTGCGCGACCTGGCCGAGAAAGGCCTGCCCACCGCCACCGAGGCACTGGACCCGATCTCCCCGCAGTACCTGCAGGACCTGATCAGCTGGTCGGCCATCGGCGCCCGCACCACCGAATCCCAGACCCACCGCGAAATGGCCTCCGGCCTGTCCTCTGCGGTCGGTTTCAAGAATGGCACCGACGGCAGCCTGACCGTGGCGATCAACGCCCTGCAATCGGTTTCCAGCCCGCACCGCTTCCTCGGCATCAACCAGGAAGGTGGCGTCTCCATCGTCACCACCAAGGGCAACGCCTATGGCCATGTGGTCCTGCGCGGCGGCAACGGCAAGCCGAACTACGATTCGGTCAGCGTCGCCATCTGCGAACAGGAACTGACCAAGTCCGGCATCCGCCCGAACGTCATGGTCGACTGCAGCCATGCCAACTCCAACAAGGACCCGGCGCTGCAGCCGCTGGTGATGGACAACGTCGCCAACCAGATCGTGGAAGGCAACAACTCCATCGTCGGCCTGATGGTGGAAAGCCACCTGGGCTGGGGCAACCAATCGATTCCGAAGGACCTCGACCAGCTCAAGTACGGCGTATCCGTCACCGACGCCTGCATCGACTGGGACACCACCGAGAAGGCCCTGCGCAGCATGCACGCCAAGCTCAAGGACGTGCTGCCCAAGCGCCAGCGCGGCTGATCGCGACGCGGAAACGAAAACGCCGGGCAGTGCCCGGCGTTTTTCATTGCGCGTCAGCTCAGCCGTTGTGCTGCGCCTGACGCTGGCGACGCTCGATGTAACGTTCCACATAGGAGCAGGACGGGATCACGGTATAGCCGTGGTCCTCGGCATATTCCAGCGCGGTTTCGGTCAGTGCCGCGGCGATCCCGCGACCGCGCAGGACGTTCGGCACGAAGGTGCGATAGATGTCCAACGTCTGTTTACCCAGATCCATATAGGCCAGGTATGCACGATGACCGTCCACGGTGGTCTCGAACTGATGACCTGCCTGGTCATGGTGGATGGACAATGCCTCGCTCATCACTACTCCTCTGAGGGGTCTAAAACCGTACCCGTACCTTATCTATCTTTTCCAGCCGAAGGAACATCTCCGCCGATCCGGAACCGAATTGGACGCTGAGATAGGCCTTCCCGTTCTCCACCTTGTGTAATACACCCTGGTAATAGGCGCCATCGTAGGTGATGAACTGCAGCCGCTTGCCGGAGTAATCCGGCAGGTCGGCAACTTTGACGAACTCGTACTGCTGCACGGCACGTTCCGCGTCGCCATTCTCCTTTACCGCGCTGATCTTCTCCAGCGCCGCCGGCTCGTTCCGTGCGGTCGGATCGACCCAGGCGAATTCGACCGGTTGCACCAGCTCCTGGTTCACCAGCACCGCCGGCTGCAACATGGTCACCACATCCTTGGCGTCGAAGAACTGCAGGCCATCCCACGCCATGCCCTCACTGGGCGTCAGCTCCACCCGCAGCGACTGCGGGTCTTTCAAATAACGCCCGTAGGCATCCAGCAGTGGCTGCCCGAGGGCGATCTTCTGGCTGCGCAGCACAGTGTCGAACTGGCGCACCGCCGTCGCCTGATAGGCCTCGGCAGACTGGCCGAGCTTGCCGGCGCAGAATTGCTGGACCTTGCGCTGGTACTGGTTGTCGTTCAGTTCGAAGATCACGCTGGACAGGTGCGGCGGATTGACCTTCAGGTCTCCCGGCTTCTCCGACATGTTAGACAAGGACAGGCTGAGGCGCACTTCGCCCATGTCGCGCGTGTCGGAAGTCAGGTTGAGGCTCAGTTTCTGCGCGCCCGGTTGGAACAGATAAGAGAACTCCGCATCCGTTTCAAGGGTTCGGTAGCCCATGTCCAGCAACTCGCTGGTGCCGATATTGCGGACCGGACCGCAGGCCACTTCGCTCATCGCGGTAAAGACGCTGCGTTCGGCGGGAGTGTTGTAGAGCTGCTGCATGAAGGGACCATGCACTTCCAGTGCGATCCCCTTCAGATTGACCGCCATCTGCTCGGGAAACTTGCCCTCGGCCAGTCGTTCCTTGAAGCGCAGCAGTTCGCCCAGGCTCCGGAACTTCAGTTCGGCCTGCTTCACCTGCAGGCTGTCCCCCAGGGCCGGCACACGAAGTTGCAGGTTCTCGAGGCCGACTCGGCCATCAAAGGAAGAAGTTATCCCGCCATAGGTGATATCCATCACCGGCGACAACTTGCCGATCGCATCGTCCATGATGGATCTGACCGACCACCAGAGCGACAACTTGATGATCAGCCCCACTGCCAGAATCGACAGCACTCCCCACTTGAGAATCTTCGACATTGTGACGTCCTTGAAGTCTGCGCTTCGCTACGGAGTTCGGAAGCGGGGCAAGCTTATCAGCGCCCTGCTGGCACAACCATGGCCGCTCTTTGTATAGACGAAGATATTTCTCGGATCTCTGCAGAAAGTTCCACTTTCGGAACCTGTTTCGGGCTCATGACAATATCTCGACTCGGTATCCGCGAGTACGCTTGTCCGAATATGGCGCCGGGGACGGCCGATGCCCTGGGCCGCGCCTACACTTGCAATTTCGACTGATCAAAGAACAATCAAACTGGCTGTTTTTTGACCAGCGACCTCGTTATTTGCTCGTGAACTAGCCGGCAGGCTGAAAAAAATGTGCTTGCCTTGCGCGTGGTCAGTTTACTTACTACAAGTTATGGGTAGTATGTACGCCGGCTAATTTCCCAAGCTCGGGGAATTGCTTTATGGAAATGTCCACCTTAAGGGGAACACGATGAACAACGTTCTGAAATTCTCTGCTCTGGCTCTGGCCGCAGTTCTGGCCACCGGTTGCAGCAGCGTATCCAAAGAAACTGAAGCTCGTCTGACTGCAACTGAAGATGCAGCTGCTCGCGCTCAAGCCCGTGCTGACGAAGCCTACCGCAAGGCTGACGAAGCTCTGGCCGCCGCTCAGAAAGCCCAGCAGACCGCTGACGAGGCTAACGAGCGCGCCCTGCGCATGCTGGAAAAAGCCAGCCGCAAGTAATAGCCTTCCAGGCTATGAAGGCCGACCCGGCTTGCTGGGTCGGCTTTTTTTATGCCCACGATTTTCTGCCCCCTTCGCTGGCAGGTCCGGGCTACCGGCGCGCGGCCGGTCTGAATCGCATCGAAACGCCGGATCGCGGGCAAAAGAAAAGCCCGCCTGCGCATGGCGCAGACGGGCTTTCCTGAAACGGGGCTCGCTTAGAGCTCGGTATTGGTGCTGGTGGCCGCTACCGCAGAATCGGGCTCGGCGATTTCCACCGGCAGGCCATCTTCGGCCGCCACCACTTCACGCACCACGTCCCAGTCCAGGCGAATGCGATTGACCAGTTCCTCACGCTTGAGCAGCGCGTTGATCACGGCAGTGTGCTTGTCGACCACCGACGGATCGCCGTGGTCGTCCAGCGGCGCGTGGGCTTCCAGGTAGACCTTGCCACCACTCACGCCGAACTTGTAGGGCTCGTTCATGATGCGCACGGGCGTGCCCACCGGAGCCATGGCCGCCAGGGCCAGCACGTTGTTGTTGAGCATGCGGAAGCAGCCATGGCTGACGCGCATGCCAATGCCGAATTTCTTGTTCGAACCATGGATCAGGTAACCCGGCACGCCCAGGTTGAACTTGAACGGACCCAGCGGATTGTCCGGCCCCGGCGGTACCACGGTGGGCAGCGGATCGCCATCGGCGGCGTGCTCTTCACGGATCGACTTGGGCGGGTACCAGGCCGGATTGGAGGTCTTGGCCGTGATGGTGGTGTGGGCGACGGGCGAACCCCAGCCTTCGCGACCGATGCCGAGCGGATAGGTGTGCACCACGTTCTGCCCTTTCGGGTAGTAGTACATGCGGTACTCGGCGAGGTTGATCACGATGCCTTCGCGCGGACCCGGCGGCAGGATGTAGCGGGTCGGCAGGATGATCTCGGTGCCCACTCCCGGCAACCAGGGATCGACACCCGGGTTGGCGGCAACCATTTCCAGGTAGCCCAGGTCATTGGCGACGCCAATATCGGCGAACGTGTCCTCGTACTTGGCCTTGATCACCTGCACCTGGCCGACGATATCTTCGCCAGGCGGAGGCAGGGGCAGCTCCAGGGCTGCAACGGGGCCCGCCACCAGCAGGGACGCTAATGACAGGGAGCGGGCGACGGCTGGAAAGCGCGGCAACATCCGGGAATCCTTGGCAATTCGACTGATTAAAAGACTCGGAATTCTACACCGGTGCGAGCCGCACCGGGAGCCCTCAGGCCGGTGACCAGACCGAGTGCAGCCCCTGGCGCTGGGCCTCGAGAGTGGAACGGCAGTTGGCGCACAAACGGCGGTCACGCAACAAGCCCGATTCCAGATTACTCCAGCGTGGCTGCGCTGGCAGCAGGCCGCCGCAGAGGGTCCGGTCAGCGAAACCGCCCAGCACGAGCTGACGCTCCACCAGGTGCAAGCGCACTTCGCGGCAAGCGAACAGGTCGAGTTGCTCGTCGGGCTCTATCACTTTATAGCCAAACAGGGACCAGGCGGGGCGCGGCATGGAGGACTCCAGGGAGGGTGCGCAACATTAGCCGAAAGCTGGCCCGGGGAAAAGCGTCAGAGCATGGGTTCCAGGGTCGGCCAGACATTCTCCAGCATTCGCGGCTGGGCCTTGGCCTCCGGGTGGATACCATCGGGCTGCATCATGCCCGGCACGCCGCCCACCCCGTCCAGGAAGAACGGCACCAGCGGCACCTGTTTCTCCGCAGCCAGGGTGCTGTAGACATTGGCGAAGGCCGTGGTATAGCGGGCCCCGTAGTTGGGCGGCAGGCGCATGCCGAGCAGCAGCACGGTGGCGCCCTGCTTCCTGGCGCTGTCGATCATGCCGGCAAGATTCTGTTGCAATTGCACGGGCGGCTGGCCACGCAGGCCATCGTTGCCGCCAAGCTCGATGATCACCAGTTCCGGCTGGTGCTCGGCGAGCAGCGCGGGAAGCCGCGCGAGCCCGCCAGCGCTGGTGTCGCCGCTGATCGAAGCGTTCACCACCCGCTGCTTGTAGCCCCGTTCGGCCAGGCGTTTTTCCAGCAGCGAGACCCAGCCCTGGCTGGTTTCCAGCCCAAGAGCGGCACTGATACTATCGCCGACGACCAGCAAGGTCCCCGCCATGGCCTCCTGCGCCAGCAGCAACAGGGACAGGCAGCCGCCCAACAACCAGGCACGCATTGGATTCTCCATGAGCGCAAGCATTCTCGATGCGCGGAACCTTAGCAAAGTGGTTCCCAGCGCGGAAGGCGAGCTGATCATCCTTCACGACCTCAGCCTCAGCCTCGGCAAAGGCGACAGCCTGGCGATAGTCGGCAGCTCCGGCTCCGGCAAATCCACCCTCCTCGGCCTGCTCGCCGGGCTTGACCTGCCCAGCAGCGGCGAAGTACGCCTGGCCGGCCGCTCCCTATCTTCTCTGGACGAAGACCAGCGCGCCCGGGTTCGTGCCGAGCATGTCGGTTTCGTCTTCCAGTCCTTCCAGTTGTTGGACAACCTCAACGCCCTGGAAAACGTCATGCTGCCCCTGGAGCTGGAAGGACGCCGGGACGCCCGCAGCCGTGCCCACCAGCTATTGGCGCGGGTGGGACTCGGCCAGCGCCTCAGCCACTATCCGCGCCAGCTCTCCGGCGGCGAACAACAGCGTGTCGCCATCGCCCGCGCCTTTGCCGCCGAGCCCGACGTGCTCTTCGCCGACGAGCCCACCGGCAACCTCGACAGCCATACGGGCGAACGCATCAGCGACCTGCTCTTCCAACTGAACCAGGAACGCGGCACCACCCTGGTCCTGGTGACCCACGACGAACGCCTGGCGCACCGCTGCCGGCGCCTGATCCGCCTGGAAGGCGGACGCCTGGTCGAGCAGGTGGAGCCCTGATGGGCAGCCTGCCTTTCACCCGCCTGCTGGCCATGGCGGCGCGCCAGCTGCGGCGCGACGCCCACGGCGGCGAACTGAGGGTACTGTTCTTCTCCTTGCTGGTGGCGGTCGCCGCCAGCAGCGCCATCGGCTACTTCAGCGCCCGACTCAACGCCGCCATGCTCCTGCGCGCGACTGAATTCCTCGGTGCCGACCTGCTGCTCAGCGGCTCCTCGCCGGCCAGCGCCGAACAGATCGATGGCGGCGTCCGCCTCGGACTGAGGCACGCCCGTGCAGTGGAATTCTCCAGCGTCATCGCCACTGACAACGGCATCCAGCTGGCCAGCGTGAAAGCCGCCGACGGGACCTATCCCCTGCGCGGCAAACTCAGGAGCGCCGCCCAGCCGTATGGCGAGGAAACGAGCGGCAGCGGCCCGAAACCCGGCGAGGCCTGGGCTGAAGCCCGGCTGTTCGCCACCCTGAACCTCAAGCCCGGCGACAGTATCGACGTGGGCCAGAAGACCCTGCGCCTCGCCCGCGTGCTGACCTACGAACCGGATCGCGCCGGCGACTTCTACAGCCTGACGCCGCGGGTGCTGATCAACCTTGACGACCTGGAGTCCACCGGTGTGGTGCAGCCCGGCAGCCGGGTGCGCTACCGCGAACTCTGGAGCGGCCCGAACGAGCTCCTGACCCGCTACCGCGCGACGGTGGAACCGGGCCTTGCGGCCAACCAACGGCTGGAGGATGCCCGCCAGGGCAATCGGCAAATCGGCGGGGCCCTCGGCCGTGCCGAGCGCTACCTGAACCTGGCCAGCCTCGCTGCCGTGCTGCTGGCCGGCGTCGCCGTGGCCCTCTCCGCCGCCCGCTTTGCCGCCCGGCGCTACGACGCCAGTGCCTTGCTGCGCTGCCTCGGCCTCTCCCGCCGCGAAGCCCTGCTGCTGTTCGGCCTGCAACTGGCCCTGCTGGGCCTGCTGGCAAGCTTCCTCGGCGCCTTGCTCGGCTGGCTGGCGCAAGCGCTGCTGTTCAAGCTGCTTGGCGGGCTGCTGCCGGCGGTGATTCCTTCCGCCGGCGTGGTGCCTGCGCTGGCCGGCGTCGCCACGGGCCTGCTCGCCCTCGCCGGCTTCGCCATGCCGCCGCTGGCCGCCCTTGGCCGGGTACCGCCGCTGCGCGTCCTGCGCCGTGACCTGCTGCCCCTCCCGCCCAGTGCCTGGCTCATCTACGGCGCCGCGCTGCTGGCCCTCGGCCTGATCATGTGGCGCCTGAGCCTCGACCTGAAACTCACCCTCGCCCTGCTCGGCGGAGGCCTGATCGCCGCGCTGCTGCTCGGCGGCCTCCTGCTGGCCGGCCTCAAGGCCCTGCGCCGGTTGCTGGCCAGCGCCGCCCTGCCCTGGCGCCTGGGCCTCGGCCAGCTGCTGCGCCACCCGCTGGCGGCCGCCGGGCAATCCCTGGCGTTCGGCCTGATCCTGCTGGCCATGGCCTTGATCGCCCTGCTCCGCGGCGAGCTGCTGGACACCTGGCAGAACCAATTGCCGGAAAACGCGCCCAACCATTTCGCCCTCAACGTGCTGCCCGCCGAGAAGGACGCCTTCGCCCATCGCCTGGCCAGCCTGTCGCCGCATCCCGCGCCGCTCTATCCGGTGGTGCCCGGGCGCCTCACGGCCATCAATGGCGAAGCGGTGCGCCAGTTGGTCAGCAAGGACTCCCAGGGCGAACGCGCGGTGCAGCGCGACCTCAGCCTGACTTGGTCGGCCCAGCTGCCCAGCGACAACCGCCTGGTGGCGGGCCACTGGTGGAGCGACCGGCGAGAGGCCGGGCTGCCCGGGGTTTCGGTGGAAGCCAAGCTCGCCCAGAGCCTCGGCGTCAAGCTCGGCGACCGCCTCAGTTTCAGCGTCGGCGGCCTGCAACGCGACGCCCGGGTGACCAGCCTGCGCGAGGTGGACTGGGACAGTTTCCAGCCGAACTTCTACATGATCTTCGCCCCGGACACGCTGGCCGACCTGCCGGTCACCTACCTCACCAGCTTCTACCTGCCGCCGCGCCATGAGCGCGAACTGGTTGAGCTGTCCCGCGCCTTCCCGGCCGTGACCCTGCTGCAGGTCGAGGCGATCCTGGCACAGCTGCGCAGTATCCTCGCCCAGGTCACGGTGGCAGTGGAGTTCGTCCTGCTCTTCGTGCTTGCCGCGGGACTGGCGGTGCTCTTCGCCGGTCTGCAGTCAACCCTGGACGAACGCATCCGCCAGGGCGCCCTGCTACGGGCCCTGGGCGCGGAACGCCAGTTGCTGCTCAAGGCGCGGCGCGCGGAATTCGCCCTGCTCGGCGCCAGCAGCGGCCTGCTCGCTGCGCTCGGCTGCGAACTGGTCAGCGCCCTGCTCTACCGCTTCGCCTTCGACCTGCACTGGCAGCCCCACCCCTGGCTGCTCCTGCTGCCGGTCCTGGGCGCCCTGCTGGTGGGGGGCGCCGGCCTGGTGGGCACTCGCCGGGCACTCAACGCCAGCCCGCTGACGGTTCTGCGCGAAGCTTGATAGGCTTGGCCTCCCGAACACCCGCAGGACCGCCATGAGCCGCTATCGCCCACCCCGTACCGCCGGAACCCCCTTGATCACCCCGGAAGGCGAGGCCCGCCTGCGCGCCGAGCTCCACGAGCTGTGGCACGTGCGACGCCCGAAGGTCACCCAGGCGGTGAGCGAGGCCGCGGCCCAGGGCGATCGATCGGAGAACGCCGAGTACACCTATGGCAAGAAGATGCTGCGAGAGATCGACAGCCGCGTGCGCTTCCTCACCAAGCGGCTGGAGAACCTGAAAGTGGTGCGCGAGCGCCCAGCCGATCCGGGCAAGGTCTACTTCGGCGCCTGGGTCACCCTGGAAGACGACGACGGCGAGCAGGCTCGCTACCGCATCGTCGGGCCGGACGAATTCGACCTGAAGCAGAACCTGATCAGCATCGACTCCCCCTTGGCCCGCGCCCTGGTGGGCAAGGCGCTGGATGCCGAGGTGCGGGTCAACGCCCCCACCGGGGAAAAGACCTGGTACGTGGTCGAGATCGACTATCCCTAGGCAGCACCGGCCAGAGCTGAACGCGAGGAAGCCGGACAACCCCGATATCCGGGGTCAGCGTCGGGTGATCAGTCCCTGGCGCGCCACCCTTACCAGTTGGCCGACCACTTCGGGGAGGTCCTCTGCCGAAGGCGCCTGGATCACCGCCATATCGAAGCCGTCGCTGACGAAGCGGGCCAGCGACTCGCCTTCACGGGCGAACTGGATGAGGAAATTGCGCTGGCGCCCCAAGCGTTTGGGCCAACCTTCGAGGTAACGCAGGAGCGTCGGCTGGTGGGAGCCGCCAAGCAGGATTCGGGGATTGCGCAGTACCAGCCCGGACGTGATCGGGGCTAGTCGGAGCAGGGGTTGGGGACAGGTCATGGTGTCATGTCTCCGCCTCGTGGGGTCCCGCTGGGCAGCGGTGAGAGGCGACACCGAACCAGCGTTTTAGCGGAATTTCGAAGCCTCTGAAGACTTCCGCGCCCCGCAAGTAGCTGACTAAATCGGCGCATGGGGCGACATCCTAGAGAAGCCCGAGCAATACTGTCAAGGCGACCACCACGCCTGCGAGGCTCCCCATGAGTACCCCGCCGCTGCGCCTTTTCTTCGCCATTCCCTGCTGCCCGCAACTGGCCCGCGATATCGCCGACTGGCGCGTCCGCAACCCCATCGACGGCAAGCCCGTGGCACCCGAGAACCTGCACCTGACCCTCGCTTTCCTTGGCACCCAGCCCCGCGGCCAGGTCGAGCCCCTGGCGGCACTGGCCGCGAGCCTGACGCCCGCCGCCTTCACCCTGCATCTGGATCGCCTGGCCCGCTGGAAGAACGGCCTGCTGCACCTGGCGCCGAGCAAGGTGCCGGGGGCCTTGCTCGACCTCGAGCGCGAACTGCGCGAACGGCTCCTGGCCGCCGGCTACAGCGTGGAGACCCGGCCCTTCAAGCCGCACCTGACCCTCGCCCGCCACTGCCCCAGGCTGCCCGCCTCCACCACCCCAACCTTCGATTGGCCGGCCACCGAATTCGCCCTCTACGCCTCGGAAAACACCATCAAGGGCACCCATTACCACGCCCTCGCCCAGTGGCCGTTGCGGCCTTCGGCCCCAGCCTGACGTTTCGCCGCGTAACAGGGATCTGGCAGCCATCTTCCAGTGAACGGATGTAAACATCCGCGAAAAGCCCGAACCAGAGCGCTCACCCTGATTACATCGGCCATGGCATGGTTCCTGCCCTCGCCCCTCCCTGCGGTGCACGCCCGGGAAGGGCGTGGTCGCGCCACGGAATGTACCCAGGCCCCCATGCCCAACAGTCGAGAGCGCACATGAAGAAAAACAAGACCCTGATCGCCCTCTGCATCGCCGCCGGACTGGCTGCCTCCGAACAGGCCCAGGCCTTCTGGTTCGGTTCCAGCGGCTATACCCAGACCCGCTACCCCATCGTCCTCACCCACGGCATGCTCGGCTTCGACAAGCTGCTCGGCGTCGATTACTGGTACGGCGTCCCCTCCGCGCTGCAGCGCGATGGCGCCAGCGTCTACGTCACCGAGGTGAGCCAGCTGAACACCACCGAAGCCCGTGGTGAAGAGCTGCTGGAGCAGGTGGAGGAAATCGTCGCCATCAGCGGCAGTCCCAAGGTCAACCTGATCGGCCACAGCCACGGCGGCCCGACCATCCGCTACGTGGCCGCCGTACGCCCGGACCTGGTCGCCTCCGCCACCAGCGTTGGCGCCCCTCACAAGGGCTCGGCCACCGCCGACTTCATCCGCCAGGTGCCGCCGGGCTCCGTCGGCGAAGCCATGCTGGCCGGAATCGTCAATGGCCTCGGCGCGCTCATCAACTTCCTCTCGGGCAGCGGCAGCGACCTGGAGCAGAACGCCCTCGGCGCCCTGGAATCCCTCAACAGCCAGGGCGCAGCGGCGTTCAACGCGCGCTTCCCCCAGGGGCTCCCCACTGCCGCCTGCGGCGAGGGGGCCTACCAGGTCAATGGCGTGCGCTACTACTCGTGGAGCGGCACCAGCCCGCTGACCAATGTGCTGGATGTCAGCGACGCCCTGCTCGGCGCCAGTTCCCTCCCCTTCAACGGCGAAGCCAACGACGGCCTGGTGGGACGTTGCAGCTCGCATCTGGGCAAGGTCATCCGCGACGACTACCGGATGAATCACCTGGACGAGGTCAACCAGACCCTGGGACTGACCAGCCTGTTCGAAACCGACCCGGTCAGCGTCTATCGTCAACAGGCCAACCGCCTGAAGAACGACGGACTCTGAGCCCTGCCCACGGGACCCTCGGGTCCCGCTTACCCAGCCTGCCAAGGGGCTCCAGTGAAAAGACTCCTGTTGCTGTTCCCCATTGCCTTCGCCGCTGCCCTGGCGATCCTCCTCCAGTGGGGTGGGACCTCCGCCCCGGCCGCCACGCCCCCTGCCATCCTCGCCAAGGGGGGCGACACCCCGGGGCCCGCCAACCTCGTCCAGGCGCCGCCGGCCACAGGCCCGCAACGGGTCGCCAGCGGCACGAGACAGGCGCTACCTGCCTCCCTTGCCGGTACCCAGGTGGATGGCCGCTTTCGCGTCGACGCTTCTGGCAACCTGCTGATCAGCGAGGATATCCGGCGCATCTTCGACTACTTCCTCAGCACCCAGGGTGAAGAATCCCTGGCCAGCAGTATCCAGCGCCTGCGCGGCCATATCGCCGAGCAACTGGCGGCACCGGCCGAAGGCCAGGCCCTGGCCCTGCTCGACCAGTACCTCGACTACAAGCGCCAGCTGGTGCTGCTGGAACGTGATCTGCCACTGCTGGCCGACCTCGCCGCCCTGCGTCAGCGCGAAGCGGCGGTGCAGGCACTGCGGGCGCGGATCTTCAGTATCGAAACGCACCAGGCGTTCTTTGCCAGCGAAGAGGCCTATAACAATTTCACCCTGCAGCGCCTGGCCATCCAGCGTGATGCCAGCCTGGAGCCGGCCGCCAAGGCCGCCGCCGTCGATCAATTGCGCAGCGCGCTGCCGGAAGAACTCCAGGCCATGGTCGCCAGCCAGTTGCAGGCCGAACTCAGGGCCCAGGTAAGCGCGCTGCGGGCTGCCGGCGGCGACCCCGAGCAGGTCCGCCAGTTGCGCCAGCAATTGGTGGGCGCCGAAGCCACGGTAAGACTGGAGTCGCTGGACCAGCAGCGCCGACAGTGGCAGCAGCGCTTGCAGGCTTACCTGAAGGAGAAGTCACGCATCGAGGCCAGCGAAGGCCTGAGCGACAGCGACAAGGCGACGGCCATCAGCCGCCTGGAAGAAGAAGGCTTCAGCCCACAGGAGCGCCTGCGCCTGCAGGCGGCGTCCGAACTGGCGGCCGCCCGCAAGAAGCAGCCCTGAAACGCAAAAGGCCCGCCGGAGCGGGCCTTTCGATGGAGCGATGGATCAGCTGGCGATGTTGCGGTCCAGCGACAGCTTGCCGGCGCCTTCGATCAGCAGGGTGGCGCTAACCAGGGCAAGGGTCAGCGCGTATTCGAAGCCATTGGCCTGGATGAAGAAGCCGTTGGCCCAGTGCACGCTGAACATCGCCACCAGCATGGCGACGGCCAGTGACGCCGCGGCCGGACGTACCAGCAGGCCGATCACCAGGGCGAGGCCGCCGAAGAATTCGGCACCGCCAGCCATCAGGGCCATCAGGTAACCGGGAGCCAGGCCGATGCTTTCCATCCACTGACCGGTGCCCGCCAGGCCGTAGCCGCCAAACATGCCGAAAAGCTTCTGCGAACCGTGGGCCATGAAGGTCAGGCCGGCGATGATACGCAGAAGGGTGATGCCGTAGCCTGCATTGGTAGCGAGGATGGATTTGATCGGGTTGCTCATCGAGGTGTTCCTTGTGTTGGGGGAGTCGATGGGCAATAGCTTAGTGGAAAATATCGATATTAAAATCGCAAAATTCGCGAAGCAATGATCGAATTAATCGATCACATGGAGGCCTTGCCGGCCTTTTTCGCGGATTCCAGCAGATAACGCTCGCGCTCGTAGGCCAGTTGGTACTTGTTCACGCTGTTGACGTAGCTGACCACCCCCATGCCCGCCTGCTCGGCGGCGATGCGCTCCACCTGGAAGAACCATTGGTTGGGATTGAGGCCACGCCGACGGGCCTCCGCGCGCATGCCCTGGACCCGCTGGGGGCCGAGGTTGTACGCAGCGAGGACGAAGGCCATGCGTTCCCGCTCGGTAAGCTGGGCGCTGGAGAAATAGTTTCGCCGCAGCATCGCCAGGTACTTGGCCGATGCCTGCACGTTGTTGTCGAGATTCTGGATGTTGCCTACGCCGACGCTGCGCGCCGCACCGGGCGTTATCTGCATCAGCCCGGTGGCGCCGCTGGCCCCCTTGGCCGCGGGGTTGAGGCTGGACTCCTTGTAGGCGAGCGCCGCGAGGCTCAGCCAATCGAAGCGATGCTGCTCGGCGTAACGCTGCAACACCGGGCGTACCCGCTCCAGGCGCTGGCGTTCGCTGCGCGCCAGCGGATTGTGCACCTTGTAGAGGCGACGGTAGACGCGCAGGAAGGCGGCGTCCTGATCGTCCGGAGCGCGGAAATCGGCAAGGAAGCGATCGACACTGGCACGCAGCATGGGCGCGTCACGGCGCACGAACCAGGTCATGTCGCCCTGGCGATCCAGCACCAGGTGCCGATCCAGGCGCAGCTTGGGCATTACCTTGGCCCAGCGCTCGGCGATCGGCTGCTCCACAGCGGTCAACGGGAAAATCCCGGCCTGGACCATCTCCAGCACATCCTCCACCGCCAGGGACGGATCGACCCACTCGACGACGATGGGCGCCAGTTTGCGCATGGCCAGTTTCTCGTTGACCTTGCGCAGCGCATCGAAGGCGGCGCTGCCCGCAGGCAAGGCGATGCTGCGGCCGGACAGCTGTTCGAGACGCTGGTAGCGCCGCTGCCCGTGACGACTGACCAGCAGCAGCGGCACGTCCTTGCGCAGCGGTGCGCTGGCACTGACGTTGCTGCCGACACCCTGGGTGAGCAGTTCGCCCGGCGCCACCAGGTCGCCTTCGCCGCGCTGCAGCGCGCCCAGTAACTGGTCCTTGGCCCTGGGGATGATCTTCAGCTTGATGTCGCGCCCGTCGCGGGCGTTGCGGTTGAGGTACTGCTCGAAGGCGCGGATGCGATGGTATTCGACACCGACGGATTCGCCCTTGATCTCCCCGGAACTGTTGCGGCTCTGGTTCACCAGCACCTTGAGCACACCGCTGCGACGGATCTGCGCCAGGTCGCGCGCTTCGGCCGGCTGCTGCCAGACTTCCGGCGGGCCCGCCAGCCGCGCGCTGGCCGGGTACGGCAGCAACGCCAGCAGGCAAAGCAGGAAGAGCAGCGGTCGCGTCATCGGTTCTCCAGGGACTGGGCGTGGCGTCAGCGCGCGCCTGAACGTGTAGAACTGCTGCGCCGCATATCCTTGTCTGGCGAGCGAAGGGCGCGGAGAGTGTCACAGCTGCGCATCCGATGCCAGTCAAAGCGTGGCATTGACTTCAACATGTTCCGCCAAGTTCCTGTAAATTCTGGTTTTTTTGAATTATTTCGAGCTTTGTTATGCTGCCCTGCCCCCAACCCGAGGTAGCACCATGCAACTCATCGATATCGGCGTCAATCTGACCCACCCCAGCCTCGCCAGCGACGCCCGCGGCCTGCTGGAGCGCGCCCAGGCCGCCGGCGTGTGCCAATTGGTGCTGACCGGGACCAACCTGGAAGACAGCGAGAAGGCCCTGCTGGCGGCCGAGCAACTGGACGAAAGTGGGCTGCAACTGTTCAGCACCGCCGGCGTCCACCCGCACGAAGCGAGCAACTGGAACAGCGACAGCCAGCGCCAGCTGCGCGACCTGCTGGGTGAGGCGCGGGTACGTGCCGTTGGCGAATGCGGCCTGGACTTCAATCGCGATTTTTCGCCGCGCCCGCTGCAAGAAAAGGCCCTGGAAGAACAACTGGCCCTGGCGGCCGAGCTGGGCAAGCCGATGTTCCTCCACGAGCGCGACGCCGACGAACGCCTGCTGGCCATAGTGCGGGAGTTCCGCGACCGGTTGCCCGCCGTCGTGGCGCACTGCTTCACCGGGGAAAAGCGCGCCCTCTATGGCTACCTGGACCTCGACCTGCACATCGGCATCACCGGCTGGATCTGCGATGAGCGCCGTGGCACCCACCTGCACGCACTGGTGCGCGACATCCCCCAGGGCCGCCTGATGCTGGAAAGCGACGCGCCCTACCTGCTGCCACGCAGTCTGCGTCCCAAGCCCAAGCACGGCCGCAACGAGCCGGCCTTTCTCACCGAAGTGCTGAGAGAAGTGGCCCTGCATCGCGGCGAAAGCCAGGAAGAACTCGCCCGTCATACCACCGCCTGCGCCCGCGCCTTCTTCGGTCTACCGGCCATAGGCTGAACCAGGGGATCCAGCGCCCTCTTGATTCGGATCAAATTCGGTAGGAAATTTCTGCCGGACAATAGTGGCACCTTGCCAATACCGATCGAGTGCAGAAGAAGAATATGGGTACCTGGATTCGCGATATCTCCCTGAAATACAAGTTCTGGGCTGTCAACGCGGTGGCCTTCTTCACCACCCTGCTGCTGGTCCTGCATGCGCTCTACCTGGAACAGCAGGGGCGCGCCGAGGCCGCACGCAGCGCCGCCACGGCCCAGGCGCAACTGCTCAGGGGCTGGCCCGCCGGCCAGGCCCTGCCCTCCTCGCCACGGCTCATTGCCTTCGGCAGCGGCAATGCGCCACAGCTGGCCGACGGCGAGGCCCTGGTCAAGGCCCATGGCTGGGTGGACCTGGAGCATGACCGCCTGTTCGGCCGCGATCCGCTGATCGGCGCCCAGGTGTTCGACCGCGCCGACGGCCAACGGGTCGCCGTGCTGGCCAGCAGTCCGAGCCTTGTTCAGTTGTTCGGTACCCGCGCCGTGGAGTACGCGATTTCCGTGTTCCTGCTGATGGTCGCCCTGCTGGCGGCTTCGCAATTGCTGATCCGCTTCCTGCTCAGCCACCTCAACACCCTCAAGGACGTGATGCTCCACGTCGAGCGCAGCGGCGACCTCTCCGCCCGCGTACCGTTGGACAGCCGCGACGAAGTGGGCCAGATGGCCAGCGCCTTCAACGCCATGCAGGCCGGCTACCAACGCGTGGTGGGCACCGTGGCCCAGGCCGTTGCCCGCCTCGACGAAGGCGCCGCACGGCTGGCCGGTAGCATGGGCGAGGTGCGCCAGGGCATGCTCGGCCAGCAGAGCGAGACCGACCAGGCGGCCACCGCCATCAACGAGATGTCCGCCACCGTCCACCATATCGCCCAGCACGCCGCGGACACCCGCGACCAGTCGCAGAACGCCGACCAACTGGCCGGCACCGGGCAACGGGTGGTGGAACGCGTCGAGCAGTCCATCGCCGGGCTTTCCTCCGGCGTGCAACAGACCGCCGAGATGATCCAGCGCCTGGCGGACGACAGCCAGAAGATCAGCGGTGTGGTCAACGTCATTCACGGCATCGCCGAACAGACCAACCTGCTGGCCCTGAACGCCGCCATCGAAGCCGCCCGCGCCGGTGAGATGGGCCGTGGCTTCGCTGTGGTGGCGGACGAGGTACGCAACCTGGCCAAACGGGTGCAGGACTCCACCGACGAAATCACCGGAATGATCACCGCCCTGCAGGCCGGCACTTGCGATGCCGTGGAGTTCATGCGGGAAAGTTCGATCAAGGCCGATGACTGCGTGCAGGCCGCCCATGAAGCCGGCGCGGCCCTGGCCGCCATCACCGGCGCCGTGGCGCAGATGCGCCAGAGCAATACTCAGATCGCGGTGGCCGCCGAGCAGCAGAGCCAGGTGGCCGAAGAAATGACCCGCGCCGTGGTAGGGATTCGCGATGTCACCGAACTGACCGTCAGCCAGACGGTGGAGTCCGCGGCCACCAGCAACGAGTTGGCCGGCCTCGCCAGCGAGCTGTCCCAGGCCATCCGGCAACTCAGGCTGCGCGCCTGAGGTCGACTATGGGTTCCATAGCGACATGCCATTCGCCGGCCCGCAAGGGCCGGACTAGACTGCCGGCATTCCCTCCGAGGAGCCGACCATGGCCAAACGACTTCCCAATATCCACGCCTGGCAGTGGCGGACCTATTCCGACAACCACCAGCACCCCGCCAACCTGATCCTGCACGTGATCGCCGTGCCGCTGTTCATCCTGGCGGCGCTCACCCTGGTCTACGGACTGTTCAGCCTGAGCTTCCGGCCGCTGGTGCTGGGGGTGATCGGCATAGTCGCCTCCCTGGCCCTGCAGGGCCGGGGGCACAAGCTCGAAGCGTTGCCGCCGGTCCCCTTCAGTGACCGCAAGGACGCAATTGGCCGGCTGCTGGTGGAACAATTCATCACCTTCCCGCGCTTCCTGCTCAGCGGTCAGTGGTGGCGCAACTGGCGGAAGAAGAAACACTGACGGCGACACTTGCGGCCCCTGGCTGGCGTCAGGGCCTGAACCCCTGCGCCAGCAACCAGCCCTGGACCATCCGCCGCTGGCCTTCCGGCAATGCCCCCAGGGCACGCTCCAGTTCACCCCGCCTCAAGGCCGAGACGATGGGCGCGAGTTCGATGCCCTGCAGGTGCCAGATGCCTAGGGGTTGGTCGGCCGTCACCACCACTTCGGCTTCCTCGATCAGGTCGCCATGGATCACCGGGGCGCGCTCCACCCTCACCTGGCTGAAATCCGCCGCGGCGTGCATCGGTGCGGCGTCGGGCCAGGTGCGGCGGTCGCGCCAGAAGGGTTGCTCGGGCCAGCGTTGCTCCAGGGCGTAGAAGTCGCGGCCGGTGCGGGCGAAGCGCAGGAACAGGTGTTCCACCCGGCGTTGGTGGAAGCGGCCGGCCAATTCCGCCTGCTCCGGGCGTTGCAGCATTGTGTTGATCACGGCCGGCGCCTGCAGGGCCGAGGACAGGGACTGGAAAATGCCGTTGCCGGACAGAGGGTCCACTGCCATGGCGGCGTCCCCTACCCGCAACCAGTCGGGGCCGCTGGCTTCATGGAAGAGGATGGCGGTGCTGCTGCGGGCGTGCAGGCTGGCGGGGTGCAACGCCGCCTCGCCGAACAGCTCGCGGACCTGGGCGGATTGGCTGCGGCGCTGGGCGCAGTAGTCGGGGAGTTGGTCCTTGGGCGGCAGGTCGCGGGCGTCCTGGGTGATCTGCCAGTAGCAGCGGCCATCCTCCAGCCGCGCCATCCAGGCCCAGCCATCGGCCAGGCTTTCCACCGCCGAGCCAGGGCGACCCGGCGCTTCCTGCCATTGGTTGAGCAGGCTCAAGGTTTCCGGCCCGCGTAGGCGGCCACCGGCCAGGGGCGCCTGGCGGCCACGGGCTTCGACGAGGAAGTCGGCACGCAGCGGCTCACCCGGTTCGATCTGGACCCGATGGCCGTCAGCGACGCTTTCCACTTTCAGCACGCGGGCCTCCAGCACGTCGATACCAGCGGCGCGCAAGTCTTCGCGGATGGCGGCGTCGAAGGTCGGGCGGTCCAGCAGGCATTCCTGGTTGATGGACTGGCCGTCGCCATTCCATAGCACGCGCCGGGGCGAAGGCGCGGCGGCACAGGCCAGGGCGCGCTGCAGACCTGCTTGGCGGAGGCCGTCCAGCACCCGTTGGGAGACGCCTTCCACCGCCGTGAAGCGCCGCCACTCGCTGACCACGCGCACGCCATAGCCCAGGCGCTTCAGCCCCAGGGCCACCGCCGCGCCAGCCGGGCCGGCACCGAGAACGAGGACTTCAGGCATGGCCACGGCGCTCCGGTGCGACAAAGGCCGCCCCCTCCCGCAGCCAGCCCAGCACCGCCTCGCGGCCTGCGCCGGGATGTCCTTGCAGGTAGCTGGCGATGGTCCCGCTCAACGCCGCACACCCCACGCTGGAACCTGCCACGCCATTGGCGGCATTCACATGGGCGCCGAAATCGGCCTGGGGGCTGTTCAGCCACGACCACTGCCCCGGCGCGCAGCGGGCATCGCCGGTCACGCGGATCACCCCCGGATAGGCGGCCGGGTACACCGGCTCGCCCTGGGCCGGGCTGGAGGCGCAGAGCAGGATGCCGGAGGCCTGGGCCAGCACGCAGGCCTCGCGCAGCACCGGCCGGTCGTTGCGCAGGCCGAGGCTCATGTTGATCAGGGACACGTCCTGCTCGATCAGCCAGTGCAGGGCAGCGGCGATCTGCAGCGGGCTGGTCTGCCAGCGTTCGGCGAACACCTGGGCGACGCAGAGGCGCACGGGGCCGCACTGATGCGTCAGGGTGTCCAGCACCACGCTGCCATGGCCGAGGGCGTCGGGCTGTGCGGCGCCTTCATGCAGCTCCCCGCCTTCAAGCCAGAATCGCCGCGACTGGCTCACGCTGCCGGCCTGTTGCGGCGCAAAGCCACTGTCGATGATGCCAATGGCAAGTTCAGCGGTCATGGCTCACCTGCTCGGGCTCCAGGCCATGCAATTGGCCGTGCTCCAGACGGAAGGCGATATCGGCCTGGGCCAGGGTGGAGGGCCGGTGGCTGATGAGGATGCGCGTGCGCCCGGCGAAGAGCTGGTCGATGGCGGCAATCACCTCACGCTCGGTGGCTTCGTCCACCGCCGAAGTGGCCTCGTCCAGCACCAGGATCAGCGGGTCCTGCAGCAGCGCGCGAGCAATGGCGATGCGCTGCTTCTGCCCGCCGGAAAGCTGCTGGCCGCGCTCGCCCAGGGGGCTGTCCAGGCCCTGCGGCAAGGACTCGATCAGGCCGTCGAGACGGGCCAGGCGAGCCACCTGTTCCAGGGCTTCGCGCCCGGCGTCCGGGGCGCTATAGGCGAGATTCTCGGCCAGGGTGCCACGGAACAGGACGATGTCCTGGCTGACCACGGCAATGCGCCGGCGCAGGGCGAAGAGGTCCAGCTCGCGCAGGTCGGCGCCATTCAGCAGCACGCGGCCCTGGTCGGGGTCGTAGAAGCGTTGCAGCAGGTCGATCAGGGTCGACTTGCCGACGCCCGAAGCGCCGCTGATGGCCACCTTGAGGCCGGCCGGAATGCAGGCGTCCACCCCACGCAGTACGGCGCCGGCGCGCTGCTCGTGGGCGAAGTGCACGCCCTCCAGGCGCAGCTCTCCCCTGCCCTCGGGCATGGGTTTCGGCGCCTCGGGCTGACGCACCGGCACCGGTTCCTGTTGCAGCTCCATCACCCGGCCGAGGCTGACGGTCATCCGTTGCAGCGCGACATAGAGCCCCAGCAGGCTCTGCACCGGCCCCACGGCCATGCCGAGGTAGGTGGAGAAGGCGATCAGCGCGCCAAGCTGCCAGGTGCCCTGGATCACCCAGTAGCCGCCGATAAGAAAGGCTGCCGCACGCGATAGCGAAGTCAGGGTGCCGGGCACGGCCTGGGTGAAGAACTCGGTGACCTGCAACTTGAGCAACTGGCTCATGTACCCCTGCCCCAGCCCTTCCAGGCGGAGGGACTCGCGCTGTTGCGCTCCGGCGGCCTGGATGAACTTCATCGCCGGCAGGGTTTCGACGAGGAAGGACGAGACGTCCGCCGAGCGCTCGCGCAGGCTGCGCACTTCGCGCTCGACCTTGCGCCGCATCCAGCGCAGCCAGAGCACCTCGATGGGGATCAAGAGCGCCAGCAGTAGCGAGAGCTGCCAGGACAGCAGCAGCATCAGGGTCACCGCACCGATCAGGCCAATCACGCTGGACACGGCGGAGAACAGCGAGTCCACGGCGAAGCGCTGGATCTCCGCCACGTCGCCATCCAGCCGGGAGAGGATGTCGCCGATGCGCTTGCGCCCGTAAAACGCCGGCGAGAGTTGCTGCAGGTGACGGTAGAGGTCATCGCGCAGGGCGAAGAGGATGCGCCCGGAGAGCCGGGTGTGCAGGTAGCGGTTGATGCCGGACAGCACGGTGCCGAGGAGGCCTACCAGGATCATGGCCACGGCCACCTGCACCAGCCTGCCGAAGTCCCTGGCCAGCAGGCCGTCGTCGATCAGGGTCTTGGTCAGCCAGGGCTGGGCCAGCACCAACAAGGAGGCGCCGAGGGACAAGCCGAGCAACAGGCCGATGGCGCGCCAGTGCGGGCGGACGAAGCCGTAGAGCCAGGCCAGGGCACGGCGCAGCAGCTCGGGGTCGCTGGATTCCACCAGCTTGAGGAAGAGGCGGGTCATCAAATCACTGCCAGGAAAAACCGGAACACTGTAGGGGCGAATTCATTCGCCAAGCAGCCCGAAGGGCTGCCCGTGGACGTCTGGGGCAACTGCGTTGCCCTTGGCGAATGAATTCGCCCCTACAAGGAAATTTCGCCCCTTCAGGGAACAGGCTCATCCCCGCAACTGCTTCAGCTTGCGGTACAGGGTCGCGCGGCTGATGCCGAGGGAATCGGCGGCGGCCGAAACGTTGCCCTGGTGACGGTCGAGGGAGCTGCGGATCAGCTCCAGTTCGTTCTCGCGGATGCTGCCGGGCTGGCGGCAGCTGGCGGTCAGCTCGTCCAGCAGGCTGTCGGTGAGGTGATCCAGGCCGAGCACTTGCTCTCCCTCATCGCGCATCGCCAGGGCCGAACGCAGCACCATCTC
This sequence comes from Metapseudomonas cellulosilytica, assembly GCF_049334135.1. Classification (NCBI taxonomy): domain Bacteria; kingdom Pseudomonadati; phylum Pseudomonadota; class Gammaproteobacteria; order Pseudomonadales; family Pseudomonadaceae; genus Metapseudomonas; species Metapseudomonas cellulosilytica. The sequence goes on from NZ_JBHZGN010000027.1 coordinate 46,215, forward strand.
CAGCTGGCGGATATTGCCGGGCCAGTCATAGCCGGAAAGCAGCTCGGCGAGGTCCTTGTCGAGGCTCACGTTGGTGGCGCCGAACTTGTGCAGCACGCTGCCGATCATGCCGGCCAGATCGTCGCGCTCGCGCAGGGCCGGCAGGCGCAGGCTGACGCCGTTGATGCGGTAGTAGAGGTCCTCGCGAAAGTGCTTGTCCTGCACCAGGCGCTTGAGGTCGCGGTGAGTGGCGCAAATCACCGCCACGTCTATGTCCTGCTCCTCCCCTGCCCCCAGGGGCGCCACCTTGCGCTCCTGCAGCACCCGCAGCAGCCGCGCCTGCAGGCTCAGCGGCATGTCGCCGATTTCGTCGAGGAACAGGGTGCCGCCGTGGGCCTGCATCAGCCGCCCCACCATGCCGCCCCGGCGCGAGCCGGTGAAGGCGCCTTCGCGGTAGCCGAAGAGCTCGGATTCGATCAGGCCCTCCGGGATGGCGGCACAGTTCACCGCCACGAAAGGCTTGTCGGCGCGCGGACTGGACTGGTGCAGGGCACGGGCCACCACTTCCTTGCCGGTGCCGGTCTCGCCCAGCAGCAGCACCGGCAGCTCGTTGGCCAGGCCCTGGCGCGCCATGCGCAGGGCACGGGCGAAGCGGCTGTCGCGGCCGGCCAGTTCCTCCAGCACCTGGGGCTTCTGGGTGGCGGTCGCCTTGGCCGTCGGTACGGCGCCCCCGAGGCTGGTATGGCGCGGCACCTGCAACGCACGGAAGAAGAACTCGCCCTTGGCCGTCTGCACGCTGCTCACCCCGCCCTGCAGCAGGCGGGCGATGAACTGCGGCGAGCGCTCGCCGATCAGGTCGCTGGAGCGCCGCCCCACCAGGGCTTCACGACGGATCTGCAACAGGTCGCAGGCGCGCTCGTTGGCGGCCAGCACCTCGCCGTCCAGGCTCAGCGCCAGCAGGCCATGCCAGGCGCTACCGAGGTATTGCGGCCGGCTGTGGAAGGCCAGCACCAGGTGATCCGGGTAGCAGAGGCCGAACATGCGGCTCTCGATATTGCCGGCGGCCAGCATCAGGGTGGCGAGGTTGTCCTGGGGCTGGGCCATGACACCCTGGCGGGTCAAGTCGAGCACACCCATCACCCGGCCCTGGGGATCGCGCAGCGGCACCGACGTGCAAGAAAAGGGGCTGAGGCGATCCAGGTAATGCTCGCCGCAATTGATCAAGGTCGGGCGGCCTTCGACCACCGCGGTGCCGATGGCGTTGGTGCCACGGATGGCTTCGCTCCAGCAGCTGCCGGGCTTGAGGTCACGCAGGCCGAAGTGCTTGAGGAACTCGGTCTGGCCTTCGATGGCCAGCACGTTGGCCTGGGCGTCGCCGAGGATGATCAGCCCACCCTTGCCTTGCTGGCTGACCAGGTATTCCAGTTCCGGGGTGGCGGCGTCGATCAGCAGGCGGTTGCTGTCCAGCAGCAGTTGCAGGTCATGGCCCTGCTCCAGGCCCAGCCGCTCGCCTTCCAGGCAATTCAGGCCGTGGCCCAGGCTGCGCCGCCATGAGGCATCGATCTCGTCCCGCAGCACGCCTTGGGGCAACTCGCCGTCGCTGACCAGCTTCAGGCGGGCCTGCCGCGATTCGTGCAAGGGATCGGTAGCGTTTTTTATTCGAATGTCTTGCGCCATCTCTCGCTCCAGCGTGCGCCCCGGCATGGGCCGGCGGACAAGTCGCACGCCCTGAATGTCTACACCCCCGGCCCGCGTCCGTAAAGAGCGGGCCAACCGCCGCGCAGTCAGCAAGTATCGCGCCATCCCGGCCGTCGCCTGGCGTTGCGGCGCGTAGTTGACAGTCAGGTTGGCACAGGTTTACGTTAACGTAAAGGTAAACACAGCGACGAGCCCAACCATGCCCACCACCTACAGCATTTCCGACCTGGCCCGCGAACTGGACGTCACCACCCGCGCCATCCGCTTCTATGAGGAGCAAGGCATGCTCAGCCCCGAGCGCCGTGGCCAGGAACGCATCTACAGCCCAAAGGACCTGGTGGCGCTGAAGCTCATCCTGCGTGGCAAGCGCATCGGTTTCTCCCTTGCCGAGTGCAAGGAACTGATTGACCTCTACGACCCCAGCAGCGGCAACCGCAAGCAGCTGCAGACCTTCATGGACAAGATCGCTGCGCGCCGTGCGCAGCTTGAACAGCAGTTGCTGGACATCCAGCAGATGCAACTGGAACTGGATACGGCCGAGGAACGCTGCCTGGCGGCGATGGCCGAAACCGAACGCAAACAGGGCGTCCGCGCCTGACCCACTCATCCTTCGACAATGACAAGCACAGGTGTAACGATGAGCTATCCCACCCTCAATTTCGGTCTCGGCGAGACCATCGACATGCTGCGCGACTCCGTCTATCAGTTCGCTCAAGCCGAGCTGGCCCCGCGCGCCGCGCAGATCGACCGCGATAACGAGTTCCCCATGGACATGTGGCGCAAGTTCGGCGACATGGGCCTGCTGGGCATGACCGTGGAAGAAGAGTACGGCGGCACCAACATGGGCTACCTGGCTCACGTGGTGGCGATGGAAGAGATCAGCCGCGCATCCGCCTCGGTCGGCCTGTCCTACGGCGCCCACTCCAACCTGTGCCTCAACCAGATCCGCAAGAACGGCACCCACGAGCAGAAGCAGAAGTACCTGCCCAAGCTGTGCTCCGGCGAACACGTCGGCGCGCTGGCCATGAGCGAGCCCAACGCCGGCTCGGACGTGGTGTCGATGAAGCTGCGCGCCGACAAGAAAGGCGACCGCTACGTGCTCAACGGCAACAAGATGTGGATCACCAACGGCCCCGACGCCAACACCTACGTGATCTACGCCAAGACCGACGTCCACGCCGGTTCGCGCGGCATGACCGCCTTCATCGTCGAGCGCGACTTCAAGGGCTTCTCCCGCCACCAGAAGCTGGACAAGCTGGGCATGCGCGGCTCCAACACCTGCGAACTGGTGTTCGAAGACGTCGAGGTGCCGGAGGAAAACATCCTCGGTGCCGAAGGCCGTGGCGTGGCTGTGCTGATGAGCGGCCTGGACTACGAACGTACCGTGCTCTCCGGCGGCCCGACCGGGATCATGAGCGCCTGCATGGACGTGGTGCTGCCCTACGTGCACGAGCGCCAGCAGTTCAAGCAGTCGATCGGCGAGTTCCAGCTGGTGCAGGGCAAGCTGGCCGACATGTACGCCGGCATGAACGCTTCCAAGTCCTACCTGTACACCGTGGCCAAGGCCTGCGACCGCGGCGAGGAATCGCGCAAGGACGCCGCCGCGGTGATCCTCTACACCGCCGAGATGGCCACCAAGTTGGCCCTGGACACCATCCAGCTGCTCGGCGGCAATGGCTATACCAACGAGTACCCGGCCGGCCGCCTGCTGCGCGACGCCAAGCTCTACGAGATCGGCGCCGGCACCAGCGAAATCCGCCGCATGCTGATCGGCCGCGAGCTGTTCAACGAAACCAAGTAAGCGACAAGCCACAAGCTTCAAGCTGCAAGCAGAAGCCCCAGGTGCTCATTCTTGCAGCTTGCGGCTTGAAGCTTGCAGCCCCTACGGAGTAGGTCTCATGGCCATCCTGCACACCCAGATCAACACCCGCTCCCCCGAGTTCGCCCGCAACAGCGCAGCGATGCTCGAACAGGTCGGCGCCCTGCATACGCTGCTCGGCCGCATCCACGAAGGCGGCGGCGCCAAGGCCCAGGAACGCCACACCTCGCGCGGCAAGCTGCTGCCCCGCGAGCGCATCAACCGCCTGCTGGACCCGGGCTCGCCCTTCCTCGAAATCGGCCAGTTGGCCGCCCATGAGGTCTATGGCGAAGACGTGCCCGCCGCCGGCGTGGTGGCCGGCATCGGCCGCGTGGAAGGCGTGGAATGCATGATCGTGGCCAACGACGCCACGGTGAAAGGCGGCTCCTACTATCCGCTGACCGTGAAGAAGCACCTGCGTGCCCAGACCATCGCCCGAGAGAACCGCCTGCCCTGCATCTACCTGGTGGACTCCGGCGGCGCCAACCTGCCGCGCCAGGAAGATGTGTTCCCCGACCGTGAGCACTTCGGCCGGATCTTCTTCAACCAGGCCAACATGAGCGCCATGGGCATCCCGCAGATAGCCGTGGTCATGGGCTCCTGCACCGCCGGCGGCGCTTACGTACCGGCGATGTCCGACGAAACCATCATGGTGCGCAACCAGGCCACCATCTTCCTCGCCGGCCCGCCGCTGGTGAAGGCCGCCACCGGTGAGGTGGTGACCGCCGAAGAGCTGGGTGGTGCCGATGTACATTGCAAGACCTCGGGCGTGGCCGACCACTACGCCGAGAACGACGAGCACGCCCTGGCGCTGGCCCGCCGCAGCATCGCCAACCTCAACTGGCGCAAGGCCGGCGAGCTGAACCTGCGCACCCCGCTCGCCCCGCGCTACGCCGCAGACGAGCTGTACGGCGTGATCCCGGCGGATGCCAAGCAGCCGTTCGACGTGCGCGAAGTCATCGCCCGCCTGGTGGACGACTCCGAGTTCGACGAGTTCAAGGCGCTGTTCGGCACCACCCTCGTGTGCGGCTTCGCCTTTCTTCACGGCTACCCCATCGCCATCCTCGCCAACAACGGCATCCTCTTCGCCGAGGCCGCGCAGAAAGGCGCGCACTTCATCGAACTGGCCTGCCAACGCGGCATTCCGCTGCTGTTCCTGCAGAACATCACCGGCTTCATGGTCGGCAAGAAGTACGAGGAAGGCGGCATCGCCAAGCACGGCGCCAAGCTGGTGACCGCGGTGGCCTGCGCCAAGGTGCCGAAGTTCACCGTGATCATCGGCGGCAGCTTCGGTGCCGGTAACTACGGCATGTGCGGCCGCGCCTACGACCCGCGCTTCCTGTGGATGTGGCCCAACGCGCGCATCGGCGTGATGGGTGCCGAGCAGGCCGCCGGCGTGCTCACCCAGGTCAAGCGCGAACAGAGCGAACGCGCCGGCCACAGTCTGAGCGCCGAGGAAGAGGCGCGCATCAAACAGCCGATCCTCGAGCAGTACGAGCGCCAGGCGCATTCCTACTACTCCAGCGCGCGGCTGTGGGACGACGGCGTCATCGACCCGGCGCAGACCCGCGACGTGCTGGGCCTGGCCCTGTCCGCCAGCCTCAACGCCCCGATCGAGCGGACCAGCTTCGGCGTGTTCCGCATGTGAATGAACAGCCGCAAGCTACAAGCCGCAAGCTTCAAGTGGCAGCGGCCCTGGACTTGCAGCTTGCAGCTTGAAACTTGCAGCTAGGAAATCCCATGACCGACTTCACCACCCTGCAACTGGACATCGCCGCCAACGGCGTCGCCACCCTCTGGCTGAACCGTCCGGAAAAGAACAACGCTTTCAACGCCGGGATGATCCGCGAGCTCATCCTCGCCCTGGACACCGTCGAGGCTGCCACCAATGCCCGGTTCCTGGTCCTGCGCGGCCGTGGCCGGCACTTCTCCGCCGGCGCGGACCTGGCCTGGATGCAGGAATCCGCCCAGCTCGATTACAACGCCAACCTCGACGACTCCCGCGAGCTGGCCGAGCTGATGTACAACCTTTACCAGCTCAAGGTGCCGACCCTCGCGGTCGTCCAGGGGGCAGCCTTCGGCGGCGCACTGGGCCTGATCAGCTGCTGCGACATGGCCATCGGCGCCGTGGACGCGCAGTTCTCGCTGTCCGAAGTGCGCATCGGCCTGCTTCCGGCCGTCATCAGCCCCTTCGTGGTCCAGGCCCTCGGCGAACGCGCCGCACGCCGCTACGCCCTGACCGCCGAGCGCTTCAGCGGTGAGCGCGCCCGCGAACTGGGCCTGCTCGCCGAGTGCTACCCGGCCGAGGAACTGGATCAGGCCGTGGAGAGCTGGACCGCCAACCTGCTGCAGAACAGCCCGCAGGCCATGAATTCCACCAAGGACCTGCTGCGCGAAGTCGGCAGCGGCGTTCTCTCCCCCAACCTGCGCCGCTACACCGAAAACGCCATCGCCCGTATCCGCGTGAGCCCCGAAGGTCAGGAGGGCCTGCGTGCCTTCCTGGAAAAACGCAAACCGTCCTGGCAGGAGCAATAACAATGATCACCACCCTGCTGATCGCCAACCGCGGCGAAATCGCCTGCCGCGTGATGCGCACCGCCAAGGCGCTGGGCATCCGTACCGTCGCCGTGCACAGCGCCATCGACCGCAATGCCCGCCATGTGCGCGAAGCCGACATCGCCGTTGACCTCGGCGGCGCCAAGCCGGCGGAAAGCTACCTGCTGGTGGACAAGCTGATCGCCGCCGCCAAGGCCAGCGGCGCCCAGGCCATCCACCCCGGCTATGGCTTCCTGTCGGAAAACGCCGGCTTCGCCCGTGCCATCGCTGACGCCGGACTGATCTTCCTCGGCCCGCCGGCCACCGCCATCGACGCCATGGGCAGCAAGTCCGCCGCCAAGGCGCTGATGGAAGCGGCCGGCGTGCCCCTGGTGCCCGGCTACCACGGCGAGGCCCAGGACCTGGAAACCTTCCGCGACGCCGCCGAACGCATCGGCTATCCGGTCCTGCTGAAAGCCGCCGCCGGTGGTGGCGGCAAGGGCATGAAGGTGGTGGAGCGCGAAGCCGAACTGGCCGAAGCCCTGGCCTCCGCCCAGCGTGAAGCCCAGTCCGCCTTTGGCGACTCGCGCATGCTGGTGGAAAAATACGTCCTCAAGCCGCGCCACGTGGAAATCCAGGTATTCGCCGACAGCCACGGCAACTGCCTGTACCTCAACGAGCGCGACTGCTCCATCCAGCGTCGCCACCAGAAAGTGGTGGAAGAAGCGCCCGCTCCCGGCCTCTCGCCGGAGCTGCGCCGCGCCATGGGCGAGGCTGCCGTACGCGCCGCCCAGGCCATTGGCTACGTGGGCGCCGGCACCGTGGAATTCCTGCTGGACGAGCGCGGTGACTTCTTCTTCATGGAGATGAACACCCGCCTGCAGGTGGAGCACCCGGTTACCGAAGCCATCACCGGCCTCGACCTGGTGGCCTGGCAGATCCGCGTCGCCCGTGGCGAAGCCCTGCCCATCAGCCAGGAGCAGGTGCCGCTGATCGGCCACGCCATCGAAGTGCGCCTCTATGCCGAAGACCCGGAACAGGACTTCCTGCCCGCCAGCGGCCGTCTCGCCCTCTACCGCGAAGCCTCGGCAGGTCCCGGCCGCCGCGTGGACAGCGGTGTAGCCGAAGGCGACGAGGTGTCTCCCTTCTACGACCCGATGCTGGCCAAACTGATCGCCTGGGGTGAAACCCGCGAGGAAGCCCGTCAGCGCCTGCTGGCCATGCTCGACGAAACCGCCGTGGGCGGCTTCAAGACCAACCTGGCGTTCCTCCGTCGCGTGCTGGCCCACCCGGCCTTTGCCGACGCCGAACTGGACACCGGTTTCATCGCCCGCCACCAGGAACAGCTGCTGCCCGCCCCGACCGCCCTGCCCCAGGCCTTCTGGCAGGTGGCCGGCGAGGCCTTCCGCCAGAGCGAAGCCGAGCGCGTGCGCGGCGACGACCCGCACTCGCTCTGGAACCACAACAGCGGCTGGCGCGCCGGTCTGCCCAGCGAGACCGATCTGCACTTGGTCTGCGGCGACGAACGCCAGGTAGTACGCCTGCGCGGCGTCGCCGCCAGCCCCATCCGCCTGCTGGGCGAGCGCATCACCCTGGAACAGGACGGCCTGCGCCGCCAGCACCTGGCGATCCGCCGGGGCGAAACCCTGTATCTCGAATGGAACGGTGAGCTGCGCAGCGTCGGCCGCGTCGACCCGATCGAAGAAGTCGAAGCCAGCCACGCCCACCACGGCGGGCTGACGGCGCCGATGAACGGCAGTATCGTGCGTGTCCTGGTGGAGGCCGGGCAGAAGGTCGAAGCCGGCACCGCGCTGGTGGTGCTGGAAGCCATGAAGATGGAACACAGCATCCGCGCGCCCCACGACGGCGTGGTCAAGGCGCTGTATTGCAGCGAAGGCGAGCTGGTCAACGAAGGCACCGCCCTCGTCGAGCTGGAAGAGGCCTGAAGTGCTGGCACCATCGTAGCGTGGACATCGCTTTTCATGTCCACCATGGATGTCCGCATCGGGCGCCATGGTGGATGTATAAAGCGACATCCACCCTACGCGACGTGGTGACACCGTAGGATGGGTGGAGCGGAGCGATACCCATCAAGCCCGCGATGGGTATCGCGGGACTCGCGGAACGCCGCCCGCCCCATCCTATGTGGTGCCTCCGTAGGTTGGCGCCGAGGAACGAGGCCCAACATCCCGAATCGAGAGATGACGCAATGACTATTCCCAGCAAGGTCCGCCTGGTCGAAGTCGGCCCCCGTGACGGCCTGCAGAACGAGAAACAACCCATCAGCGTCGCCGACAAGGTGCGCCTGGTGGACGACCTGACCGCCGCCGGCCTCGGCTATATCGAGGTGGGCAGCTTCGTCTCGCCCAAGTGGGTGCCGCAGATGGCCGGTTCCGCCGAAGTCTTCGCGCAGATCCAGCGCAAGCCGGGCGTCACCTACGCCGCCCTGGCACCGAACCTCAAGGGCTTCGAAGCCGCCCTGGAATCCGGGGTGAAGGAAGTGGCGGTATTCGCCGCCGCCTCCGAGTCCTTCTCGCAGAAGAACATCAACTGCTCCATCGCCGAGAGCCTGGCGCGTTTCGTACCGGTGATGGAAGCCGCCAAGGCCCACGGCATCAGCGTGCGCGGCTATGTCTCCTGCGTGCTGGGCTGCCCCTACGAGGGCGAAGTACCCGCCGAACAGGTGGCCGCCGTCGCCGCCGAGCTCTACGCCATGGGCTGCTACGAAGTGTCCCTGGGCGACACCATCGGCACCGGCACCGCCGGCGCCACCCGCCACCTGTTCAACGTGGTCGGCACCCGCGTGCCGCGTGACCGCCTCGCCGGCCACTTCCACGACACCTTCGGCCAGGCCGTAGCCAATATCCACGCCAGCCTGCTGGAAGGCATCGCCGTGTTCGACAGCTCGGTCGCCGGCCTCGGCGGCTGCCCCTACGCCAAGGGCGCCACCGGCAACGTCGCCACCGAGGACGTGCTTTACCTGCTCAATGGCCTGGGTATCCAGACCGGCATCGACATGAACAAGCTGGTGGACGCCGGGCAGCGCATTTGCACGGTGCTGGGCAAGGAAAATGGCTCGCGGGTGGCGCGAGCCATTCTGGCGAAGCGGGGCTGAGGCAGCCCTCACCCCGGCCCCTCTCCCGCAAGCGGGAGAGGGGAGTTTTTCGTGCAACCTTGGATCAAAAAGCTCGAATCAGCTCCGAGTTACCGGCCAGCGCAAATGCATCACGCGCGAGTCACCCCTCTCCTCTTCAGGGAGAGGGGCCGGGGCGGGCCGCGTTCGGAAGAGGGAAATCCCGGGTGGAAATCTCAAACCCACTCTGCCAGCCCCACCTTCCCCCAACCCTCAAGGCATGACCGGCGGACCAGGCCGTCGGAATACCGCCCTCCGACACTCTGAAGATATGAAGTCTTCACCCTGAACGATCCGAAACTACGGACACCCCCTTCAAATCGTCCCAGCCCTCCCAGACACTCTCCCGGCTCTGGCCCCGCTCCCTGGGGATTACCGGCGCTTCTTGAAACACGGCCGGCGCTGCCTGTTTTCATCCTTTGGACCTGGGACGGCGAATCAGATGAAGGCGATATTCGAGGATTTTGCGCTCCCCTATGCCAAGGCACTGAAGATCGTACGATCGAGGTACTCGAGCTTCCCGAGGGACTTCTTCCTGGTCTTCATCTCCATCCTGCTGCTCTCCCTCTTCGCCGCCTTCGTCCCGCTTTTCCTGCGTGAAGCCGCCGACCTCCTGGGCAGATCCGATGCACCAGCGGCTACGGTCTTCATCTTCGTGGCTGCCTATGCGTTCTCCTGGACGTTCTGCAACACGATGGAGTGGATGAAGACCATCGCAACGTCCCATGTGATGGTCAGATGTGAAACAGCCTTCTACAAATCGCTGTTCGACTGCCTGCTCGGCATGCCGCTGCACCGACAGCAGTCCCTTTCCAAAGGAGCAGTGCTGTCTGACTTTGACAGGTCAATGAGTAGCTTCGGCCTGATCAACCAGACACTGTTCTGGACCCTGGGTCCGATGCTGTTTGAGTTTGTCTTTGTATTCCTGATCCTCTGGAAGGCAACCAACATCGTTTTTTCGACCCTGTTTCTCGTGTCCATGACGGCCCTGTTCTGTGTCGCGCTCTGGGTATCTCAACGAACACGGGACGTTCACCGGAAAAGCTTTGAAGCAACGAACGCACTTTCCAGTTTTCTGGTCGAGAAACTGGATGCCGCCTACGAAATCGGTATCAACCTGTCGCAAGCAAAGGAATCACGGAAGCTCGATCCCATCATCAACACCCATGCCACTGCCGTATTCAGGGCAAACGCCAGGACGGCCTTCCTGCTTAGCATCCAGACCCTCGCAATCGGCCTGGTACTGCTGTGCTTCACCCTGGCCTCGTCGTATATGGCGATGTATCGGAGTTTTGGGGTAGGCGACTTTGTCATGGTGGCCTCCTACATCGTCCAGCTGACAACGCCATTCGCGGTGGTGGCCAGCTCTCTGGTGGGCCTGAAACGCGACTACCTGGCACTTGAAGAAGGCTTGAAGTACTTCGGCCTTGTGGAACCGGACCGCGACGAGGAGGCCATTCGCGATCGGGGCGTGCTGTTCGAGGTTCGTTCGTACAGAACGAACAGAGGGGAATCACTGAGTTTCACGATCGACGGTGGAAAGACTTATGCCGTTTGCGGCCCTACCGGTAGCGGCAAGACGACGCTGATGAATGCCCTGCTCGGCCTGCACCGCGGCTACGAAGGGGCGATAAAGTTCATGGGAGTGGATGTTTCGGCGCTCTCGCCGAAAACCATCATGGACCGGGTCAGCGTCGTCTCGCAGAACCCGTTCATATTTTCAGGGACCGTTCGCGAGAACCTGCTCTATGGCACCGAAGATCAGTTGGGCGATGACGTGCTGACGCTTGCTCTTGATGCCTTGGGACTCGATTTCGGCTGCGCGGATGATTCCAGCCGCCTGGATCTCGTCGTCGGAGGCGAGAATCGCCCCCTGTCGGGAGGGGAACGTCAGCGAATCGCCATTGCAAGGGCCGCGCTGCGCAAGAAAGGCGTGATGATCCTGGACGAACCCACCTCGGCACTGGATGGAGAGACAGAGTCACGCGCTCTGGCGTTCCTGAAATCCAGGATCAGCAGCTTGATCCTGATTACGCACCGAGACGCGCCCACGGCCATGGCGGACGAGGTGATTGATCTTGGTTCGCAAGCCGTAGCCCTGGCTTGAACGGCCGACTGCTGAAGCCGGCCTCGAAGCCCCTCTCCCCCAGCCCCCGCCCTGCGCCCCAGCCCGATCGCTTCGCGCTCAGGCGCTCATCGGCACCGGAAGCGATGCTTCCGAAAGCGTGCCTCTTCACCCCTGAAGAGGAGAGGGGTGACTCGCGCCTGACATTCCCCGCAGTCCTGAAACGCGGCACGGTTGGACTCCCCTCTCCCGCTTGCGGGAGAGGGGCTGGGGGTGAGGGCAATTCCCCGCGCAGATCTCACAATCGCAGGTGCTCCCCCAACCTCAAGGCATGACCGGCGGCACATACGCCAACGTCGTACCCAGCCCCCACAACAACACCATCACCAGCGGGATGTGCACCAGCAACTGGACGAAAGAGAAGCCGATCAGGTCGCGCGCCTTCAGGCCCAGCACGCCCAGCAGCGGCAGCATGTAGAAGGGGTTGATCAGGTTGGGCAGCGCCTCGGCGGCGTTGTAGATCTGCACCGACCAGCCCAGGTGGTATTGCAGCTCGTTGGCCACCTGCATCACGTAGGGCGCCTCGATGATCCACTTGCCGCCACCGGACGGGATGAAGAAGCCCAGCACGGCCGAGTACACGCCCATCAGCAGCGCGTAGGTGTCGTGGTTGGCGATCTGCACGAAGAAGGTGGAGACGTGGTGGGCCAGGGTCGAGCCGTCCACGCCTTTCACCGTGGTCATGATGGCGGCGATGGAGCCGTAGAGCGGGAACTGGATCAGCACGCCAGTGGTGGTGGGCACAGCGCGGGCCACGGCGTCCAGGAAGCTGCGCGGGCGCCAGTGCAGCAGCGCGCCGGCCATGATGAACAGCAGGTTGTAGGTGTTCAGTCCGGAGATGGCGGTGATCGCCGGCTTGCTGGCGAACTCCTGGGCCAGCCAGCCGCCGGCCAGGGCCACCAGCAGGATGATCAGCAGCGGGCTGTGTTCCAGCCATTCGCCCGGGCGGGTGGGCTTGACCTGCGGTGGCGCGCTGAAGCTCGGATCGACGCCACAGGCCTTGGCGTCACGGGCGCTGGCGGCACTGGGTGCGGTCATGTAGGCGATCACCAGGGACACCACTATCAACGCCAGCAGCATCACCCCCGACTGCCAGAGGAAGATGGTCTCGGTGAAGGGGATCACGCCGGTGATGGCGAGTATGGATGGCGGCAGGCTGGCCGGGTTGGCCTGCAGTTGGGCGGCCGACGACGACAAGCCCAGCGCCCAGACGGCGCCCAGGCCCAGGTAGGCGGCGGCACCGGCCGCGCGGTAGTCCATCTTCAATTCTTCACGGCGGGCCAGGGCACGCACCAGCAGGCCGCCGAACACCAGGGAGAGGCCCCAGTTCAGCAGCGACGCGAGCATGGAGATGAACGCGACCCAGCAGACCGCCGAGCGGCCGTTCTTCGGCACGCGTGCCAGCAGGTCGATCAGTCGGGAAGCCGGGCCGGAGCTGGCGACGACATAGCCACCGATGACCACGAAGGCCATCTGCATGGTGAAGGGGATCAGGCTCCAGAAACCGTCGCCAAAGGCCTTGGCGGCCTGGCTGGCTGGTGCACCCATGGCCAGGGCAGCGACGGTGACCAGCAGTACGGCGACTGCGGCAAAGACCCAGGAATCGGGGAACCAGCGTTCCGCCCAGGCGGAGCAACGCATGGCAAAGCGTGCTGAGCGGCTTTCGTGAAGTATCGTGGTCATCGGGTTACCTCGGGAGTTTTCTTCTTATCGGTAATCACCCAGCCGCAGCCGGGTACCGGGACAGTGGTCTTGAAACGAAACCGAGGGTCTTGTGCCCTCTTTCTGCCTGAAACGACGACGCCACGCCCGTGACCGGGTGTGGCGAAGTCCGAGTCCCGCTGCCTTTCGGCGTTGGGCGCGTGCGTGATGACCTTGCGTGGGTGGATACGTTGTCCACCCTTTGCGGAGTTCCTCGTAGGGTGAAAATCGCGAAGCGATTTCCACCACCACGGACGCGACTCCGCGTTTATGTTCGATTCCGCCTGGTGGACAGAAAAGCGCTGTCCACCCTACGGGAGCGGGTCCGGCCGATCGGTCCGTCGATCAGCGCTCGATGGCCAGGGCCACGCCCATGCCGCCGCCGATGCAGAGGGTCGCCAGGCCCTTCTTCGCGTCGCGCTTGATCATCTCGTGCAGCAGGGTCACCAGCACGCGGCAGCCGGAGGCGCCAATGGGGTGGCCGAGGGCGATGGCGCCGCCGTTGACGTTGACCTTGGCCATGTCCCAGCCCAGCTCCTGGCTCACCGACAGGGATTGCGCGGCGAAGGCCTCGTTGGCTTCGATCAGGTCGAGGTCGGCCAGGCTCCAGCCGGCCTTCGCCAGGCAACGGCGGGTGGCATCCACCGGGCCGATGCCCATGATCGCCGGGTCGACGCCGGCATTGGCGTAGCCCTTGATCCGCGCCAGCACCGGCAGGCCCAGGGCCTCGGCCTTGGCCGCGCTCATCAGCACCACGGCGGCGGCGCCGTCGTTGAGGGTGGAGGCGTTGCCGGCGGTGACGCTGCCGTCCTTCTTGAAGGCCGGTTTCAGCTTGGCCAGGGACTCGGCGGTGGTGCCGGCGCGCGGGCCTTCGTCGGTCTCGAAGGCGACGGGCTCGCCCTTGCGCTGCGGGATCAGGATCGGGGTGATCTCGTCCTGGAAACGCCCGGCCTCGATGGCGGCGGCGGCCTTCTGCTGGGAAGCCGCGGCAAAGGCGTCCTGCTGCTCACGGGTGAGGCCGTATTTCGCCACCAGGTTCTCGGCGGTGACGCCCATGTGGTAGTCGTTGAAGGCATCGGTCAGGCCATCGTGGATCAGGCTGTCCAGCGCCTGGGCATGGCCCATGCGCAGACCGGTGCGGGCGGCCGGCAGGATGTAGGGCGCCAGGCTCATGCTCTCCTGGCCGCCGGCGATGATCACCTCGGCGTCGCCGCAGCGGATCGCCTGGATGCCCAGGTGCAGGGCCTTGAGGCCGGAGCCGCAGAGCTTGTTCAGGGTCATGGCCGGCACCGCATGGGGCAGGCCGGCGAGCACGGCGGCCTGGCGCGCCGGGTTCTGCCCGGCACCGGCGGTGAGCACCTGGCCGAGGATCACTTCATCGACCTGCTCGCCCTTGAGGCCGGTCTGCGCCAGCAGCTGGCGGATCACCGCGGCGCCCAGTTCGTGGGCGGGGATGTTGGCCAGGGCGCCCTGGAAGCTGCCGATGGCGGTGCGGGTGGCGGCGACGATAACGACGTCTTGCATGCTGGAACTCCTGGGAGTTGCATCGGCATCCCTCGGGGATCGCCGACGGGTGATGGGTATCGCTCCGCTCCACCCATCCTACGATTGACGATAGGCAGAGCTTTGCTCAACCCATCCCGCAAAACAAAAAAACCGCCCCGGAGGCGGGCCGTGCGTGGTGGCCCCCCTCCGGCGCGGCGAGGTACTCAGAAGGTCATTTCGACCACGTCATCCGGGACGATCAGGCGGCCGGCGGTCTTCTCGGCGATCTCGGCGATGCTCACGCCCGGTGCGGTCTCACGCAGGATGAAAGCACCGTTCTCGATCTCCAGGTAGGCCAGGTCGGTCAGCACCTTGCGGATGCAGCCAGCGCCGGTCAGCGGCAGCTCGCAGCTATCCAGCAGCTTGGACTCGCCGTCCTTGGAGGCGTGGGTCATGGTGACAATGATGTTGTCGGCACCGGCCACCAGGTCCATGGCGCCGCCCATGCCCTTGACCAGCTTGCCGGGAATCATCCAGGAGGCGATGTTGCCCTGCACGTCCACCTCGAAGGCGCCGAGCACAGTCAGGTCGACGTGGCCGCCACGGATCATCGCGAAGGATTCGGCGGAGGAGAAAATGGAGGCACCCTTGATCGCGGTGACGGTCTGCTTGCCGGCGTTGATCATGTCGGCGTCGACTTCGTCCTCGGTGGGGAAGGCGCCCATGCCGAGCAGGCCGTTCTCGGACTGCAGCATCACCTGCATACCTTCGGGTACGTAGTTGGCCACCAGGGTGGGAATGCCGATCCCCAGGTTCACGTAGTAACCGTCTTTCAGTTCGCGGGCCACGCGCTGGGCCATCTGTTCGCGGGTCAGTGCCATGTCGGTTTCCTCGAATTCTTCTTGTCGTGGTCAGGAGCGAGTGGTGCGCTTCTCGATGCGCTTCTCGAAGGTGCCGCAGATGATGCGGTCGACGTAGATCCCGGGGGTATGGATCTGGGCCGGGTCCAGTTCACCCGGCTCGACGATTTCTTCCACCTCGACCACGGTGATGCGGCCGGCGGTGGCGACCATCGGGTTGAAGTTCTGCGCGGTGTGGCGGTAGATCACGTTGCCGAAATGGTCGGCCTTCCAGCCCTTGACGATGGCGAAGTCACCGGTGATGGAGGGCTCGAGGATGAACTTGCGGCCGTTGAATTCGCGCACTTCCTTGCCTTCGGCGACCGGGGTGCCGTAGCCGGTGGCGGTGAAGAAGGCCGGGATGCCGGCACCACCTGCGCGCAGTTTCTCGGCGAGGGTGCCCTGGGGAGTCAGTTCCACTTCCAGCTCGCCGCTCAGCAGCTGCTTTTCGAACAGCGCGTTCTCGCCAACGTAGGAGGCGATCATCTTGCGGATCTGGCGGTCTTCCAGCAGCACGCCGAGACCGAAGCCGTCGATGCCGCAGTTGTTGGAGACCACGGTCAGGCCCTTGACGCCACGGCGGCGGATCTCGGCGATGAGGTTTTCCGGGATGCCACAGATGCCGAAGCCTCCGGACAGGACGGTCATGTCATCAGTCAGGCCGTCCAGGGCCTCTTCATAGGAGCTCACGCGTTTGTCGAGTCCGCTCATGCTGTTGCGCCTCTTGTCTTTATTGGATGCGGCGGGGATACCGCCGTTGTGTGAGGCAGAGCTTCTCTCGCACGGACTGATTTGTTAAGTTTGTTTTTCCTTGTGATTGATCCGGTTTCCAAATAAATGACCGTCAAACAATTGCGTGCCTTCCTCGCCGTGGCCCAGAGCCTGAGCTTCGCCCAGGCCTGCGAACGCCTGCACCTCTCGCAGCCGGCCCTGAGCCTGGCGATCAAGAACCTCGAAGAATCCCTGGGCGGCCAACTGCTGGTGCGCACCACCCGCAGCGTGGCGCTGACCCCCGAAGGCGAGACCCTGCTGCCCATCGCCCGGCGCCTGCTGGCGGACTGGGACAATGCCGAAGAGCTGCTGCGCCAGCACTTCACCCTGCAGCTGGGCAAGGTCTCCATCGCCGCCATGCCCTCCTTCGCCGGCAACCTGCTGCCCGAGGCACTCAAGGCCTTCCGCGACCGCCACCCCAAGGTCAACGTGGCGGTGCACGACGTGATCAACGAGCAGGTGCTGGAGATGGTGCGCAACCGGCGGGTGGAGCTGGGTATCGCCTTCGAGCCGGAATCCCTCGACGGCCTGGATTTCACGCCCTTCTATACCGACCGCTTCGTCGCCGTGGTGCCTGCTGACAGCGATCTGGCGCAGCGCGCCGAGGTGAGCTGGGAGGAATTGCTGCAGGGCAACTTCATCACCCTGCAACGGCCTTCGGCAGTGCGCCTGCTGCTGGAGGACAGCGTCACCTCGCAGCACGGCCGCCTGCCGGTGGCCTTCGAGAGCCACCAGTTGGTGACCGTGGGGCGCATGGTGGCCCAGGGGCTGGGCGTGAGCGTGGTGCCCAGCCTGTGCATCCAACAGATGCAGGAGCTGGGCGCCCGCTGCGTTGCCCTGCACAGCCCGTTGGTGGAGCGCCGGCTGGGGTTGTTGCGGCTGGCCGAGCACAAGCTTTCCACTGCCGCCCAGGCCCTCAGCGATGTGCTGCTGCATGTGCGCGACTGGAACCGCCTCAACCTGCCTCGGCCCTGAGCCAGGGCCTATGCTGAATAGCGAACGGACGACCCAAGACTCCCCAGATGAGGATGCGCAGATGGATCAGCCACTGTGGACCCCCAGCCCGGTGCGGATCGCCGCCACCCGCATGGATGCCTTCCGCCGCCAGGTCAGCCAACAACAAGGCCTGGACCTGCCCGACTACCCTGCCCTGCATGCCTGGAGCCTGGCCCATCGCGAGGCCTTCTGGCAGGCGCTGATCCAGTTCTTCGATATCCGCTTCAGCGCCCCGCCGACCCAGGTGCTGGAGGAAGGAAGCGCAATGCCCAGCGCCCGCTGGTTCCCCGGCGCGACTTTGAACTTCGCCGAACACCTGCTGCGCCGCCGTGACGACCATCCCGCCCTGGTGGCCGTTGGTGAAGACGGCAGCCGCGTGCAACTGACCTATGCCGAGCTGGCCGCCCAGGTAGCCGGCCTGCAGCAGAGCCTGAAGGCCTGCGGAGTGGGCGTCGGCGACCGGGTCGCGGCTTTCATGCCCAATATCTGGCAGACCGTGGCGGGCATGCTCGCCGCCACCAGCCTGGGCGCCACCTGGTCGTCCTGCTCGCCGGACTTCGGCACCCAGGGCGTGATCGACCGCTTCGGCCAGATCGAACCCAAGGTGCTGATCGCCGCCGCCGGCTACCGCTACGCCGGCAAGAAACTGGACCTCACCGCCAAGCTCAACGAAATCCTCGAGCGCATGCCCGGGCTGGAACAGCTGGTGGTGGTGCCCTATTCCCGTCCCGAAGCCAAGGCGTCGGACTTCACCACCGGCGCTCGCATCGCGCTGTGGGATGACTTCTACCGCCCTGGCGGCGAACCAGCCTTCACTCCGGTCCCCTTTGACCAACCGCTGTATATCCTCTACTCCAGCGGCACCACCGGGGTGCCCAAGTGCATCGTCCACGGGGTGGGCGGCACCCTGTTGCAGCACGTCAAGGAACACGGCCTGCACTGCGACCTCACGGAGTCCGACACGCTGTTCTACTTCACCACCTGCGGCTGGATGATGTGGAACTGGCTGGTGTCGGGCCTGGCCCTGGGCGCCACCCTGGTGCTCTACGACGGTTCGCCCTTCCACCCCGGCCCCGAGCGCCTGATGGACCTGATCGACGCCGAGGGCATCAGCCTCTTCGGTACCAGCGCCAAGTACCTCGCCGCCCTGGAGAAGGCCGGCGTCAAACCCCGCCAGAGCCATCGCCTGGAACGCCTGAAGGCGCTGCTCTCCACCGGCTCGCCGCTGTCCCACGAAAGCTTCGAGTACGTCTACCGCGACATCAAGGCTGAACTCTGCCTTTCCTCCATCTCCGGCGGTACCGACATCGTCTCCTGCTTCGCCCTGGGCAATCCGGTGCTGCCGGTATGGCGCGGCGAGCTGCAATGCAAGGGGCTGGGTATGGACGTGCAAGTGTGGAGCGAGGACGGCAGGCGGGTGTTCAGCGAAAAAGGCGAACTGGTCTGCACGCGGCACTTCCCGTCGATGCCGGTGGGCTTCTGGAACGATCCGGACGGCGCGAGATTCAAGGCCGCCTACTTCGAGACCTTCCCCGGCGTCTGGGCCCACGGCGACTACGCCGAGGAAACCGCCCACGGCGGCCTGGTGATCCACGGCCGCTCAGACGCCGTGCTCAATCCCGGCGGCGTGCGCATCGGCACCGCGGAAATCTACCGCCAGGTGGAGAAGGTGGAAGAAGTGCTGGAATCCATCGCCATCGGCCAGGATTGGGAGGGCGACGTACGCGTCGTGCTGTTCATCCGCCTGCGCGACGGTGTGACCCTGGACGATGTCCTGCGCGAGCGCATCCGCCAGGTGATCCGCGCCAACACCACGCCGCGCCATGTGCCGGCGAAGATCATCGCCGTCGCCGATATCCCGCGCACCCTCAGCGGCAAGATCGTCGAACTGGCGGTGCGCAACGTGGTGCACGGCAAGCCGGTGAAGAACACCGATGCCCTGGCCAATCCGCAGGCGCTGGAGCTGTTTCGGGATCTGGACGAGCTCAAGCGTTGAAGACGGAACACGTGTAGGGGCGAATTCATTCGCCAACCGGGCCGCAGGTCCGGCCTGCGGACTCGCAGGGGGCAGCTTTGCCGCCCTTGGCGAATGAATTCGCCCCCACAAGTAAAGGCGGCCCGTGCCTTACAGATACGGCCTGATCACCCCCAGCGCCCGCTCCACGAACGCCTCCTTCTCCCCCACCGGCGCCACGTAGTGCAACGCGCTGGCGCAGGCATCCTCGCCGGCCAGCTTGGCGATCACCCAGGCCGCGAGATAAGGGGCGGAGAGGCAGCCACCGGCGGTAGCCAGGTTGCCGCTGGCGAAGAAAGGCTGGTCCAGCACCCGCACGCCGGCTTCGATCACCCGGGGTTTGGTGGTGAGGTCGGTGCAGGCGGGTAACTTGCCGAGCAGGCCGAGTTTGGCCATCAGCAAGGCACCGGAACACTGCGAGCCGATCAGTTGACGCTGCGGGTCCAGGTGCAGGCGGTCGAGGATGGAGCGGTCCTTGGCGATGTCGCGGGTCAGGATGCCGCTGCCGAACAGGACCACGTCGGCGTCGTTGGCGAACTCCAGGGGCTGCTGGGCCTGCACCCGCACGCCGTTCATCGAGGTGACCCATTCAGCGGGCGCGGTGATTTCCGCCTTCCACCCCTGCCCGCGCATGCGGTTGAGCAGGCCGGCGGCGACAAAGGAATCCAGCTCGTTGAAGCCCTCGAACGTCAGCACAGCGATACGCATCTCGACCTCCCGGATCAGTTGGTTGCATGGGGCGAATCTATGCGGGTCGGGACAGCGGTGCTATGCACAGAGGGAATCAAATTTGGCCATACAGGTGCCCGGGGGGATGTGACCTGTAGGGGCGAATTCATTCGCCAACCGGACCGAAGGTCCGGCCTGCGGATTCGCCGGGGGCAGCTTCGCCGCCCTTGGCGATTGAAATCGCCCCTACAAGGGCAGTGAACGGTTACCTCGTCCCCGGCTCTTCTTCCTCACCCTCGTCCAACGCTTCCAGCTTCAACTCCATGCCGCCCCAGCCGGAATCCTCGCTGCGGGTCGCTGCGGCAACCGGGCCGGCGGCGGCAGCAGCCGGCTGGGTGGCAGGGTCCTCACGGTACAGCTTGAGCTTCAGCCGCAGGTTGTTCGCCGAGTCGGCGTTCTTGATCGCCTCCTCCTCGGGGATGGCGCCTTCCACCACCAGGTCGAACAGCGCCTGGTCGAAGGTCTGCATCCCCAGGCCACGGGACTTCTCCATGATCTCCTTGATGGAATGGAATTCGCCGCGCTTGATCAGGTCGCTGATGGTGGAGGTGCCCAGCAGCACTTCCACCGCCGCGCGGCGCTTGCCGTCCTGGGTGCGCACCAGGCGCTGGGATACGAAGGCCTTGAGGTTGTTGCCCAGGTCGTTGAGCAGCTGCGGGCGGCGTTCCTCGGGGAAGAAGTTGATGATGCGGTCCAGCGCCTGGTTGGCGTTGTTGGCGTGCAGGGTGGAAATCGCCAGGTGGCCGGTGTCGGCGAAAGCCAGGGCGTGCTCCATGGTCTCGCGGTCGCGGATCTCGCCAATCAGGATCACGTCCGGCGCCTGGCGCAGGGTGTTCTTCAGGGCGGCGTGGAAGCTGCGGGTGTCCACCCCCACCTCGCGCTGGTTGATAATCGACTTCTTGTGCCGGTGCACATACTCCACCGGGTCCTCGATGGTGATGATATGGCCGCCGCTGTTGCGGTTGCGGTAGTCGATCAACGCCGCCAGGGAGGTGGACTTGCCGGAGCCGGTGCCGCCGACGAAGAGCACCAGGCCGCGCTTCTCCATCACCATCTTGAGCAGCACCTCGGGCAACTTGAGGTCTTCGAAGCGCGGGATATCCAGCTTGATGTTCCGCGCGACGATGGAAACTTCGTTGCGCTGGCGGAAGATATTGATACGGAAGCGGCCGATGTTCGGCAGCGAGATGGCCAGGTTCATTTCCAGCTCACGGTCGAATTCGGCGCGCTGTTCGGCGTCCATGACGGACTCGGCGATCCGGGCCACGTCGCCGGCCCGCATCGGCTCGTTACTGAGGGGCTTGAGCACGCCATTGAACTTGGCGCAGGGCGGCGCACCGGTGGACAGGTAGAGGTCGGAACCATCCTGGGTGGCCAGGATTTTCAGCATCGCAGAGAGGTCCATGGGGCATCCGCATCCAATGTGGGGTCGTGGCATCCGCGCAGCGGATTATAGGCCGGCAACTGTATGGCGGCCGGCCATGCTGGCACAATGAACCGTTCCACAGTCCAAGAGGAAATCCCATGGCCAAGGCACTTGCCCGTCACATCCTGGTCAAGACCGAGGCGGAAGCCGAACAACTGAAGAAGCGCCTGGACAAGGGCGAGGACTTCGCGGCCCTGGCGAAGAAGCATTCCATCTGCCCTTCCGCCAAGCGCGGCGGCGACCTGGGCGAAGTGCGCCCCGGCCAGATGGTACGGGTGATCGACCAGGTGATTTTCAAGAAGCCCGTGCGCGTCATCCATGGCCCGGTGAAGAGCCAGTTCGGCTATCACCTGGTGCAGGTGTTCTTCCGGGATTGAGGGGCTAGGCGAGAATGGGCGCCATCCGTGGCGCAGTGCCCATTCTAGGATCGCCTTGTGACGGCTTCATTGCCGATTCATTGCAAGGTTTCGCGAGCGCAGGAACGGGATATGTCGGTGAGCACCGCCAACTCGTCCTCTGTGGGCTTGCGACCCTCGGTCACGGCCACCAGCTGCTGGGAGGTAAAGGCCTCCTGCATCATCCCGGTGGAGCACTGGCAATAGGCGACGGCCTTGTCCTGGGGTACCTGGGCGGCCGCGCTGGCGAC
This sequence comes from Metapseudomonas cellulosilytica, assembly GCF_049334135.1. Taxonomy (NCBI): domain Bacteria; kingdom Pseudomonadati; phylum Pseudomonadota; class Gammaproteobacteria; order Pseudomonadales; family Pseudomonadaceae; genus Metapseudomonas; species Metapseudomonas cellulosilytica. Next base: position 68,210 of record NZ_JBHZGN010000027.1, read on the forward strand.
GCATTCGCGGTTGAACTTCTCGCCTCCGCCTTGCGGCCACTCGCCCGCCACCGCTAGAAACGCGCAGGCCTGCAAGGCCAGTACGCCGAAACTCAGAGTCTTCTTCACCTGCCGTCTCCTTCGGATCGTGGAGGCACATTCTTGCCGCAGCAGCTACCCGGCAGGCAATAGCCGAAACGACATCGCTGTCATTTCAGTCTTCCTGGCGCGACTGATGCGACGCCCCCTGCCCAGGCAGCCGGTGAGGTGCTTCGATACGCTCCTGCAGCCTGACGGCGAATGCCAGGGCCGAAGCCCGGTCGCGGAACGGCACCTTCATGCCAAGCGTCTCCACCTGCCACTCCTCCCTGCCGCCGCGGCTGACCTGCTGGATCGCGATTTCCATGGATGCTCCGCCTGTATATCGCTGTGCAACCACGGCTGTCACTGGCCTGGAAAAAAGGCCAACTGATCAGGTTGGCCTGTACCGCGAAGGTAGGGGCGATGCAGTTGCGCATTGAAAGTGCCGTGGAAGCCCACCCAGCCTAGCCCCGCAAGATGACCGTTCCGCGACAGGCCCGCGCAGCGGTCAAAAAACCGACAACCTATCCCCCCGAACCTGGCTGAAACCGCTACAATCGCGCCTTTTTTGCGCACGCGCGCCCCAAGTCCAGGATTCCACCGTGATCTCTACCGCCAACATCACCATGCAGTTCGGCCCCAAGCCGCTGTTCGAGAACGTTTCCGTCAAGTTCGGCAACGGCAACCGCTACGGCCTGATCGGCGCCAACGGCTGCGGCAAGTCGACCTTCATGAAGATCCTCGGCGGCGAGCTGGAAGCCTCCGGCGGCCAGGTGATGCTGGAGCCCAATGTGCGCCTCGGCAAGCTTCGCCAGGACCAGTTCGCCTACGAAGACTTCAGCGTGATCGACACCGTGATCATGGGCCACGAAGAGCTCTGGAAGGTGAAGGCCGAGCGCGACCGCATCTACTCGCTGCCGGAAATGAGCGAGGACGACGGCATGGCCGTGGCAGAGCTGGAGGTGCATTTCGCCGAGATGGACGGCTACACCGCCGAATCCCGCGCCGGTGAACTGCTGCTGGGCGTGGGCATCCCGCTGGACCAGCACTTCGGCCCGATGAGCGCTGTGGCCCCGGGCTGGAAGCTGCGGGTATTGCTGGCCCAGGCACTGTTCTCCGATCCGGACGTGCTGCTGCTGGACGAGCCGACCAACCACCTGGACATCAACACCATCCGCTGGCTGGAAAGCGTGCTCACCGCGCGCAACTCCACCATGATCATCATTTCCCACGATCGTCACTTCCTGAACAGCGTCTGCACCCACATGGCCGACCTGGACTACGGCGAACTGCGTCTGTTCCCGGGCAATTACGACGAGTACATGACCGCCGCCGAACAGGCCCGCGAGCGTCTGCTGTCGGACAACGCCAAGAAGAAGGCACAGATCGCCGAGCTGCAGACCTTCGTCAGCCGCTTCTCGGCCAACGCCTCGAAGGCCAAGCAGGCCACTTCCCGCGCCAAGCAGATCGACAAGATCCAGCTGGAAGAGGTCAAGCCGTCCAGCCGCGTGAGCCCCTTCATCCGCTTCGAGCAGTACAAGAAGCTGCACCGCCAGGCGGTGACCCTGGAGAAAGTCAGCCAGGGCTTCGACGGCACTGCACTGTTCAAGAACCTGTCCATGCAGATCGAAGCCGGCGAGCGCGTGGCCATCATCGGCCCGAACGGCATCGGCAAGACCACCCTGCTGCGCACCCTGGTGGGTGAAATGGCGGCGATGAACGGCGAGGTGAAGTGGACCGAGAGCGCCGACGTGGGCTACTTCGCCCAGGACCATGCCGAAGACTTCGAGGACGACATCACCCTGTTCGACTGGATGGCCCAGTGGACCCAGGGCGGCGAGCAGCTGGTGCGCGGCACCCTCGGCCGCATGCTGTTCTCCAACGACGAGATCAAGAAGTCGGTGAAGGTGATTTCCGGTGGTGAGCAGGGCCGCATGCTGTTCGGCAAGCTGATCCTGAAGAAGCCCAACGTGCTGGTGCTGGATGAACCCACCAACCACCTGGACATGGAATCTATCGAAGCGCTCAACCTGGCCCTGGAAAACTACCCGGGCACGCTGATCTTCGTCAGCCACGACCGTGAGTTCGTCGGCTCCCTGGCCACCCGCATCATCGAGCTGTCGGAGAACGGCGTGACCGACTTCAGCGGCACCTATGACGACTACCTGCGCAGCCAGGGAGTGATGGTCTGATCCGTTCCAGGCTGAAGGCTGCATCTGTAGGGGCGAATTCATTCGCCAACCGGACCGAAGGTTCGGCCTTCAAGACCTAAGGGGGCAGCTTCGCCGCCCTTGGCGAATGAATTCGCCCCTACAAGGAATCGATGAGCCCCCAAAACACAAAGCCCCGCAATTGCGGGGCTTTGTGTTTTCAGTCGCCGGATCAGGCAGTGGCGAACAGCTCGCCGATCTGCGCGTTGGCGCCCTTGATGGCATTGGCGCGAGGCTCTTCGCCGTAGGCCAGGCCTTCGGCGCGGACGATCTCGATGTCGGTCACGCCGAGGAAGTTCAGCACCAGCTTCAGGTAGTCCTCGTGGGCCTGGCCGGTCGCCTGGCCAGCATGGATGCCGCCGGCGGTGGAGACGATCACCACCTTCTTGCCGCCCGCCAGGCCTTCCGGGCCGTTCTCGGTGTAGCGGAAGGTCTTGCCGGCCACGGCGATGCGGTCGATCCAGGCTTTCAGCTGGGACGGAATGGTGAAGTTGTACATTGGCGCGCCGATGACGATGGCGTCGGCAGCCAGGAATTCGTTGAGGGTGGCCTCACCCAGTTCGGCTTCGTGCTTCTGCGCGGCGTCGCGCAGCTCAGCCGGGGTACCGCCAGCCACCAGGCTCAGGGCGGACAGGTGGCTCAGGGCATCGCCGGCCAGGTCGCGGTAGGTGACCTTGGCGGCCGGCTCGGCGGCTTGCCAGGCGTTGATCACGGCGCGGCTGAGTTGGCGGGAGGCGGAGGCGTCGCCGAGGATGCTGGAATCGAGGTGCAGGAGTTTCATGGATGGTTACCCTCAGTTAGGGACCGGCGACGGCCGATCTGATGGGGCAATCCTATCCATGTCGATAAAAGCTGATTAGACGGTGATTTTGTGATTCAGCGTCCCACCCATGGGACAAAACATCTCGTAGGGCGGATCCCGCTTCACCGATCCACCATCGGCGGCCAGGTCGAGTGCGATGGTGGATAGAAGAGCGCTATCCACCCTACATCGCGCAAGAGGCGTCAGACGCCGCCCAGGTAATCCATCTTGCCCACGTCCACGCCGTTGTGGCGGAGGATCGCGTAGGCCGCGGTGATATGGAAATAGAAGTTCGGCAGGGCGAAGTTGAGCAGGTAGTCGCGGCCGCTGAAGCTGATCTCGCCGCTACGCATCTTCAGCACCACAGTGCGGGTTTCGCTGCCTTCCAGCTGGGCCGGGCCGATGGCCTTGATGAAATCCAGGGTCTTGGCGACCCGCGCTTGCAGCTCCTCGAAACTGGCCTCGGTGTCGGCCCAGCTGGGCACCTCGACACCGGCCAGGCGGGCCGCGCAGCCCTTGGCCATATCGCTGGCGATCTGCACCTGGCGAGCCAGGGGATACATGTCCGGCGCCAGGCGCGACTCGATGAATACCTTGGGCTCTATGCCCCGGGCCTGGGCGTTGGCCTCGGCCTTGTCGAGGATGTTGGACAGGTTGCCGAGCATTCGCGCGAGGACCGGAAGGGAAGCCTCGTACATGGACAGGGACATGGTGATCACTCCGTTTCGGGTGGGGGGAAGACGCTCAGGTATAGACCCAGTCCGACCATCCGGCAATGACGGCCTGAGTCCTGCCAAACAAAGCAATAGCGCGCGAATAGTCCTCAGCGCCATACTTCGTCCCACCGACGGGACGATGCCATGCAAGACCTCAACGATCTCCTCTATTTCGCCAAAGTCGTGGAACACGGCGGCTTCTCCGCTGCCGGCCGCCTGCTGGGGATACCCAAGTCAAGGCTGTCGCGACGCATCGCCGAGCTGGAAACCCGTCTCGGTGTGCGCCTGCTGCAGCGGACCACCCGCAAGCTGGCGCTGACCGATGTAGGCGAACGTTACCTGCGCCACTGCCAGGCCATGTTGCTCGAAGCCGAACAGGCCGAGGAAGCGGTGGCCAGCCTGACCGCCGAACCCCGGGGCCGCCTGCGGGTGTCCTGCCCCGTGGAGCTGGCGCACTCGATGCTGAAGACCGTGATCACCGACTTCCTCCAGCGCTATCCCCTGGTGCAACTGGACATGTTCCTCACCAACCGCCGGGTGGATCTGCGGGAGGAAGGCGTGGATGTCGCCCTGCGTGTACGCGAGGCCGGCGACGAGGACCCGACCCTGATCGCCCGCCAACTGCGGCCGGCCCAGGCGTTCCTGGTGGCGGCGCCGAGCCTGCTGGAGGGGGTCAGGATCGAGACACCGGACGATCTCCAGCGTCTGCCAGCGCTGGGCGGCCTGGAAGCGGACCGGCGCATTCACCATTACTTGCGGGACAGCCGCGGCAATCGCCGGGAAGTGGTGCTGGAAGCGCGACTGGGGATCGAGGACTTCGACGTGCGCAAGCACGCGGTGCTGGCGGGCCTCGGCTTCAGCATGCTGCCGCAGATGAACTGCGAATCCGAACTGCGCGATGGCAGCCTGGTGCGCCTGCTGCCGGAATGGGACCTGCCCGGCGGCCACCTGCAGGCGGTCTACACCCACCGGCGCGGGATGCTGCCGGCCGTGCGCGCCTGGATCGAGCATCTGGCGGAGGCCGTGCAACACAGTCCCCACGTGATTGTCTGAGCCATCGCGAGCAAGACAACCATTAGCCAGCTTTCTTTGCCGCCGCGAGTCGAGGATGATGAGCGGCGTTCCCTTCCGCCCCGAATCCAGGTTCTGCCATGAGCGCGCCCCGGCCGTCCGCGTCCTCCAATACCCTGCAGATCATTTCCATCGTTTTCTTCACCTTCATCAGCTTCCTCTGCGTTGGCCTGCCGATTGCCGTTCTGCCCGGCTATGTGCACAACGACATGGGCTACGGCTCGGTGATGGCGGGCATCGTCATCAGCACCCAGTACCTCTCCACCCTGCTCTCTCGCCCCATGTCCGGCGGCCTGGCAGATCGACTGGGGGCCAAACGCGCGGTGATCTATGGCATGGCCTGCTGCGGCCTTTCCGGAGTGCTGACGCTGCTCTCCACGTCCCTGGCGCAGTTCTCCACGCTGAGCCTGGCGCTGCTGCTGGGCGGCCGCGTGCTGCTGGGCATCGGCCAGGGCCTTGTGGGCACCGGCTCCATCAGTTGGGGCGTGGGCCTGGTGGGCGCGGAAAACATGGCGCGGGTGATTTCCTTCAACGGCATCGCCTCGTACGGCGCGGTGGCCATCGGCGCGCCGCTGGGCGTGGTGATGGTGGACACCCTGGGGTTATGGAGCATCGGCGGGCTGATCGCGCTGCTCTGCGCCATTGCCCTGCTGCTGGCCTGGCCGAAGCGCCCCGCGCCCATCGTCCAGGGCGAGCGGCTGCCCTTCAGCAACGTCTTCCTGCGCATCGCCCCCAACGGCATGGCGCTGGCCATGGGCTCCATCGGCTTCGGCACCCTGGCCACCTTCGTCACCCTCTACTACGCCAGTGTCGGTTGGGAAGGCGCCGCCTACTGCCTCACTGCGTTCGGCTGTGCCTTCATCGGTGCGCGGCTACTGTTCGTCAATAGCATCAAGCACCTCGGCGGCTACCGGGTGGCCATCGCCTGCCTGGCGGTGGAAAGCCTCGGCTTGTTCCTCCTCTGGCTGGCGCCGACGCCCTGGCTCGCCCTCGCCGGCTCGGCACTGACGGGCTTCGGCCTGTCGCTGGTGTACCCTGCCCTCGGCGTCGAAGCCGTCACCCGCATTCCGGCGGCCAGCCGCAGTTCGGCCCTGGGCGCCTACACGGTATTCTTCGACCTGGCCCTGGGCATCGCCGGGCCGCTGATGGGCGCCATCGCAAGCCTCGCGGGCTTCGCCGCGATCTTCCTGATAGCCGCCCTGATGGCGCTGACCGGCATGCTGCTCTCCCTGTGGCTGCTGCGCAGTGAAACTCGAACCTGAAGGAACAGGAGCAAGCATGACCCCTGAGCAAGTCGCCGCCTTCTGCCTGCAACTTCCCGGCGCCCGGGAGGACCTCAAGTGGGGCAGCAATCGGGTGTTCTCGGTAGCCGGCAACAAGATGTTCGCCATCCTCGACTTCCTGGGCGACGGCCTGGCGTTCAAGGTCGGCAAGGACCTCTTCCTCGGCTACGTCGACCGCCCCGGCATCAGTCCCGCACCCTACCTGGCACGCGCCCACTGGATCAGCATGCAGCACCCCTACCCCATGGGCGACGACGAGCTGCGCGATCTGCTCACCCGCTCCCACCAGCTGGTGGTGGCGCGCCTGCCGAAGATCCGCCAGGTCGGACTGTTGCTGGACTGAATCCTGGCGGAACCGGGTCCGGTCCTGGCCCAGTTGCTACCCTTCCCCTGAACCTGCGCAAACCCGCGCGCTGCGAGGCAAGAATCGATGAGAACCACTGCCCTCTGGTCCCACCTCTGGAACGCCCGCGCGCCCACCCAGGGCCTGGAGGACTTCCGCCTCGAGGGCCGACGGGCGGACAGCGGCATGGTGGCCTTCGACGACGACGGCAAACCCTATCGCCTCAATTACACCCTGGAATACACCAAGGGCTGGGAGCCGCGGGCCTTCAGCGCCACGGTGCGCGATGCCAGCGGCACCCGCAGCCTGACACTGCGCCGCGACGGCCTGCACTGGTTCGAAGGCGAAGGGCGCAAGCTGCCGGAACTGTCCGGCAGCCTCGACCTGGACCTCTGGCCTACGCCCTTTACCAACAGCCCGAGCATCTGGCGGCTCTTCCTCAATCTGGGCGAACGCCGGGAAATCGATGTGGTGTTCGTCGAAGCGCCGCAACTGACGGTGCGGCGCATGCGCCAGGCCTACACCCGTCTCGACCATTCCCACTACCTCTACCAGAACCTCGATGGCAGCGGATTCGAGGCAGTGCTGACCCTGGATGACGACGGCCTGGTGAACCGTTATCCGACCTTCTTCCAGCGGATGTGAAACCGGCAAGGGGCCGAATCGGGCCCCGTCGACGGGAAGTACGCGAGGCGCTGACAGGTATCGGCCCGACACCCGTCAGCGGGACAGCGGGCCTCAGCCCTTCAGCACATGGGCAAGGACATTGCGTACCTTGCCGATACCCTCGGCCAGCGCGGCCTCGATCTCGGCCATGGTGATGATGCCTTCGGACTTGCCGGCAGCCGGATTCACCACCAGGGACAGGCAGGCATAGGGAAGCTCCAGCTCGCGGGCCAGGGCGGCTTCGGGCATGCCGGTCATGCCCACGATGTCGCAGCCGTCACGCTCCAGGCGGACGATCTCGGCCACCGTCTCCAGGCGCGGGCCTTGGGTGCAGCCATAGACGCCGAAATCGCTGTGGGGGTAATCGCAGGCGTTCAGCGCCGCCAGCAACTGGCCGCGCAGGGCTTCGTCATAGGGATGGCTGAAATCGATGTGGGTGACGTGATCCAGGTCGCCCTCGAAGTACGTACCGACGCGGCCGTGGGTGTAATCGATCAACTGATGCGGCACCACCAGGTGGCCGCTGCCCATGGCCGGATGGATGCCGCCCACCGCGTTCACTGCGATCACCGCCTCGGCACCGGCATGCTTGAGGGCCCAGAGGTTGGCGCGGTAGTTCACCTTGTGCGGCGGTATCCGGTGCGGGTGACCGTGACGGGCGAGGAACAGCACATCGTGCCCGGCGTACTCGCCATGGACGATGCCAGCCGACGGCGCGCCGTAGGGCGTTTCAGGGTTGAGCAGGGCTTTCATGCTCAGGCCTTCGAGCTGGGTCAGGCCTGTACCACCGATGATGGCGTAAACGGTCATGTCGGTTCCTCAATCGATCAACTGGGCTTCGCGCAGGGCTGCAACCGCCTGCAGCCAGCGCGGATCCTGGCGGTATTCGATGCCGGGGAAGGCGCGGCGACGCATCCGCGCCAGGCTGGCCGGCGGCTTGGCGCCCAGGCGCTGCAGGCGCTCCAGGGCCAGTTCAGCGGAGGCGCGGTCATTGCATACCAGCCCCATGTCGCAACCGGCGGTCAGCGCCGCCTCGATGCGCTCGGCGGCGTCGCCCACCACATGGGCGCCGGCCATGGACAGGTCATCGCTGAAGATCACACCGGAAAACTTCAGTTCGCCACGCAGGATGTCCTGCAGCCAGCGACGCGAGAAGCCGGCGGGCTGGTTGTCTACCTGCGGGTAAATGACATGGGCGGGCATCATGCCGTCCAGTTCCGACGCCAGGCGGGCGAAGGGAACCAGGTCAGCCTGGCGGATCTGCTCCAGGTTGCGCTCGTCGGTCGGAATAGCCACATGGGAATCCGCCTCCGCCCAGCCGTGGCCAGGGAAGTGCTTTCCGGTGGCGGCCATACCGGCCTGGCGCAGCCCGCGAATGAAGGCACCGGCAAGACGCGCGGCGCGCTCCGGGTCGCCCTCGAAGGCGCGGCTGCCGACCACGGCGCTGCGTTGGTGATCGAGATCCAGGACCGGTGCGAAGCTGATATCCAGCCCCACAGCCAGCACTTCGGTCGCCATCAGCCAGCCGCACTGCTCGGCCAGTTGCTCGGCATTGTCGTTATCGGCCAGGGCACGCATGGCGGGCAGTCGCAGGAAGCCCTGGCGCAGGCGTTGCACACGCCCACCCTCCTGGTCGACGGCGAGGATCAGGTCGGGGCGCACGGCACGAATGGACGCGCACAGCTCGCGCACCTGGCGCGGACTTTCGATGTTGCGAGCGAAGATGATCAGGCCGGCGACTTCGGGCTGACGGAGGATCTGCCGATCCTCGGCGGTCAGCCAGGTGCCACCGATATCCAGCATCAGGGAGCCTTGCATTGAAATTCCTTACGAGAGTTCTGCCGTTGCCCAGGCCGGGCACGGCGCTTCGTCTATGCGTACTGCACAGTGGACGGGTACCCGGTCGAAGAGTTCCAGCACGTCGGCATTGCGCAGACGAATGCATCCATGGGAACGGGGCACGCCCATGGGTTCGGAGTCCGGCGTGCCGTGCAGGTAGATGTAGCGGCGGAAGCTGTCCACATTGCCGAGGCGATTGCGGCCGGGTTCGCAGCCGCTCAGCCAGAGAATCCGGCTGAGAATCCAGTCCCGCCCCGGGAACTGCCCGTGCAACTCGGCGTTCCAGACTTCCCCGGTCCAGCGCCGGCCGCGCAGCACCGCACCAAGGGGCAGGCCTTCGCCTATTCGTGCGCGTACCTGGTGCAGGCCGCGGGGCGTGCAATTGGAGCCGCTGGTTTCGCCCACACCGTTCAAGGCGGTGGATACGGACATGCGCAGCACCAGCCGCCCTCCGGCAAAGCCGTAGAGCCGCTGGTCAGCGATGGAGATATGCAGAAGATCGAGGTTTTGCATGGGCCGCAAGCTTAGCTGATCAGCCCGCTCGCGCCCATCGTTTTACGCCTTGGCCGGAACGGCGGGCGCCTTGTTGCGCGGCTTGAGCACGGCCTTGGCCAGGGTTTCGTCGGTGACACCGGTCTCGGCGCGCATGCCGGCGGCGAGGAAGGGCACCATCAGGCGCATGACCTGCTCGATCGAAGTGTTCACGCCGAAATCAGTCTCCGCCATGGCGCGCAGCGCCTTGATGCCGGACATGCTGAAGGCAGCGGCGCCAAGCATGAAGTGCACCCGCCAGAAGAGCTCGAGGGGCGGTACCCGTGGCGCGGATTCGTTTACCAGCAGCATGTAACGCCGGAAAACCTTGCCATAAACCTCTTCAAGGTACTTGCGCAAGTGGCCCTGGCTCTGACTGAATGCGAGGCCGAGCAGGCGCATGAAAATCGACAGGTCGTTGCCGCTGCGGGGCTTTACCGCCAAGGCCTGTTCGACGAGCATTTCCAGCAGTTCCTCGAGGCTGGCCTTGCTCTCCGCCTTGCCCTGGCGGCGATCGAGTTCACGCTCCAGGCTCTGGCAGAAAGGGCCGAGGAAGCGCGAGAAGACCGCCTGGATCAGCGCCTTCTTCGAGCCGAAGTGATAGTTCACCGCTGCCAGGTTGACCCCAGCCTTGCTGGTGATCAGGCGCAACGAGGTCTCGGCGAAGCCTTTTTCCGCGAACAGCTGTTCCGCAGCATCCAGAATGCGCTCAACGGTTTCCGACTGGGCCATGGCTCCTCCGCCTGACAAACACTTGTTTGAAACATACGTTTCAGCCGGTCAGCTTGTCAAGCCGAACACACCATAATCCGACGCGACAGTCACTTCCAGCCAAGCGCTGGGCGGACGATACCTGCGCGTCGTCTCCGCGAGTCGACCTGCGCGGAAAAAAAGAAGCATTGCCAAGGCGCCAGCACTGTATATAATTCCAGTCACTGTATAAAAAAACAGAGCGCCGCCATGCTGAAACTGACGCCCCGCCAAGCCGAGATTCTCGCATTCATCAAGCGCTGCCTTGAAGACAACGGCTTTCCCCCGACCCGCGCGGAAATCGCCCAGGAACTCGGCTTCAAGTCACCCAACGCCGCCGAGGAACACCTCAAGGCCCTGGCCCGCAAGGGCGCCATCGAAATGACCCCCGGCGCATCCCGCGGCATTCGTATCCCCGGCTTCGAACCCGGCGCCAACGATGACGACGGCCTTCCGGTAATCGGCCGGGTCGCGGCCGGTGCCCCGATCCTCGCCCAGCAGAACATCGAGGAATCCTGCCGCATCAATCCGGACTTCTTCCATCCCCGTGCCGACTATCTGCTTCGCGTTCGCGGCATGTCGATGAAGGACATCGGCATCTTCGACGGCGACCTGCTCGCCGTGCACAGCACCCGCGAAGCGCGCAACGGTCAGGTGGTGGTAGCCCGCCTCGGTGACGAAGTCACCGTCAAGCGTTTCAAGCGCGATGGCGATCGGGTCTGGCTGATCGCCGAAAACCCCGAGTTCGCCCCCATCGAGGTGAACCTGGATGAACAGGACCTGGTGATCGAAGGTTTGAGTGTCGGCGTGATCCGCCGCTAAAGGAGGCCTTATGCAGTTCCCGCAGTCCCTTGGTCGGTCCCAGCTGCCACTGTTCCACGACGCCATCCTGGCCAATCCCGTGGCGCCAATGCTGACCGACGCGGTGGAAGAACCCCGCCAGGAAGAACCGGAAGCCTTCAGCGAACTTTCGCTGCGCGGCGCCACCGGGCACTGCCGGAGCCTGCTGGCCTCGGTACTCCGGGAGCTGAGCGAAGAACAGGATGCGCGCTGGCTGACCCTGATCGGCGCCCCGGCAGGCCTTACTCGCGACTGGCTGCGTGACTCCGGCCTGAACCGCGAACGCATCCTGCTCCTGCAGCCTCGGGGCGAGCAGAGCGCCCTGGAACTGGCCTGCGAAGCGTTGCGCCTTGGCCGCAGCCACACGGTGGTGAGCTGGCTGCATCTGGGACAGAAAGCCAAGCGCCAGTTGGCCCAGGCAGCACGCCAGGGCGGCGCGCAGAGCCTGAACATTCTGCTGGGCTGATGGATTCTCGCGCTGGGCACGACTTGCGCCCAGTGACATCAGACGGTAACCGAATCAGCGGAAGATTCGGCCCAGACCTCAATGCAGTACGCGCGGACCTTCGTCGTGGCCCATGTCGCCTTCAGCCAGGCGGCCGGCCATTTGCACGCCGACGTTTAGCATGGCCTTTGCGACCTCCAGATGGTGCCCCTGGAGGAAAGCCTTGGCATCGGACGAGAAGTCCAGCGTCACCAACGCCTCCTCGTCCTCGGCCCGGCGCAGGATAATGCGTCCGTCAGGCAGTTCGACTATTTCCAGAAAGGACGTAGGCATAGCTCAGATCTCCACGAAAGGCGGCTATTGTAACAGCCAGCCGCCAGCACGCCCTAGTCCGTCGATCAAATCAGCACTCGCTCATGGTTTCGCGGAAGCGCAGCGCCAGGGATTTCAGGTTCTGCCGCCAGGATTCCAGGGTTTCCCGAGACAGCGGCGCAACCTCTTCCTCCACACTGACCGCAGTGATCAGCGGCAAGGTCGGATCGACCTTGGCCTGTTTCGGCGCTTGCGGAGGCTGGAAGAGCTCACGGTACGCAGCGAGCAGTTCGGCCAGCCAGGTTTCCCGTTGCTGGGCCATTTCCACCAGCTCGGCCAGCTCCGGACTGGGCTCCGCGGCAAGCACCTCCGGAGTCAGCAGCATTTCGACGCGCGACGCGCCGGCCTCGGACAGCCGGTAATAACCGGCGATTTCATGGCAAAGGCCGAGCAAGGCGCCATAGAGGTGGAAGAGCGACGCTTCGCGTTCGGATTGCACCAGCGCCTGGGCATTCATCGCCCTGCCCTCTTCCGCCTTGCGCCAGGATTCAAGCGACAGGCCAGCGAAGAAGAGTTTCTGATTGGTGCGGGTATAAAGCTCGTGGGCCATGAGGGCGCCCTCCACAGGTAACTCGGGCAGTATATGCGCGCCCGCACCCGGGCGCGCAGCAGTCGATCAGCGCTTGTCTTCGACCTTCCACTTGCCGCCGTCGTAGAAGGCGCGCCAGCCGGTGGGTTTGCCGTCGACTTCGGTCTGCACGTACTGCTCCTTGGTCTTGCGGCTGAAGCGAATCACCGCCGGACGCCCTTCGGGGTCCTTCCTGGGCGCATCCAGCAAATAATGGTACTTGGCATCCAGCTCATCCTTGTGCGGGATCAGTTCCTGCACCAGCGGCGCACGGGTCTCACGGTTCTTCGGGAACTGGCTGGCTGCCAGGAACAGGCCGGAAGCGCCATCACGCAGCACGTAGATATCGTCGACCTTCTCGCACTTCAGCTCGGGCATGCGGATCGGATCGATCTTCGGCGGCGCCGCCTCGCCGCTCTTCAGCAGCTTGCGGGTGTTCTTGCAACTTGCGTTGGTGCAGCCGAAGAACTTGCCGAAGCGGCCGGTCTTCAGCTGCATCTCGCTGCCGCACTTGTCGCATTCCAGGCTCGGGCCTTCGTAGCCCTTGATGCGGTACTGGCCCTGCTCGATCTCGTAACCCGAGCAATCCGGGTTGTTACCACAGATATGCAGCTTGCGAGTCTCGTCCAGCAGGTAGGCATCCATGGCCGTGGCGCAGATCGGGCAGCGATGCTTGCCACGCAGCACGCGGGATTCGGACTCACCCTCGTCGTCCGCGGCGATCTCATCGCCCGGGACCAGGTTGATGGTGGCCTTGCAGCGTTCCTTCGGCGGCAGGCTGTAGCCCGAGCAGCCGAGGAACACGCCGGTGGAGGCGGTACGGATCATCATCGGGCGCGCGCATTCGCGGCAGGCAATGTCGGTCAGGGTCGGCTGGTTGGCACGCATGCCATCGTTGGCGGCCTCCGCCTGGTCGAGCTTCTTCTTGAAATCGCCGTAGAACTCGTCCAGCAGGTGCTTCCAGTCACGCTCGCCCTGGGCCACGTCGTCCAGGTGCTCTTCCATGCCGGCGGTGAAGCCGTAGTCCATCAGGTTGGCGAAGCTCTCGTTCAGGCGCTCGGTGACGATGTCACCCATCTTCTCCGCGTAGAAACGACGGTTGTGCACCGTCACGTAGCCGCGTTCCTGGATGGTGGAAATGATCGCCGCATAGGTGGACGGACGGCCGATGCCGCGCTTTTCCAGCTCCTTGACCAGGCTGGCCTCGGAATAGCGCGCCGGCGGCTTAGTGAAATGCTGGCTGGGTTCGAGCTTGAGCAGCTTGAGCAGCTCGCCTTCGCCCATTTCCGGCAGCACGTCGTCCTCGCCCGGCTTGCTCTGCTGCGGCAGGACGCGGGTGTAACCGTCGAACTTGAGGATACGGCCCTTGGCGCGCAGCTCGAAGGTGCCGGCGGTCACGCTGACGTTGGTGGACAGGTACTCGGCCGGCGGCATCTGGCAAGCAACGAACTGGCGCCAGATCAGGTCGTACAGGCGCTCGGCATCGCGCTCCATGCCGGACAGCTGGTTGGGGCGCAGGTTGACGTCGGACGGACGGATCGCCTCGTGGGCCTCCTGGGCACCTTCCTTGCTGGAATAGACGTTGGCCTTGGCCGGCAGGTACTTCTGGCCGAACTCGCCCTCGATGAAGCCACGGACCATGGAAATGGCGTCGGCCGAGAGGTTGGTCGAGTCGGTACGCATATAGGTGATGTAGCCAGCCTCGTAGAGTCGCTGGGCCATCATCATGGTCTTCTTCACCCCGAAGCCCAGGCGGTTGCTCGCGGCCTGCTGCAGGGTGGAGGTAATGAAGGGCGCGGACGGGCGACTGGAAGTCGGCTTGTCCTCACGCTTGGCCACGGTATAGGCCGAAGCCTTGAGCTTCTCCAGGGCCGCCATGGCCTGGGTTTCGTTCAGCGGCTTGAAGGCCTCGCCGTTCTCGCGGGCCACTTCGAAACGCACCTTGGCGCCTTTGCCGGTGCCGAGGTCGGCGTGCACTTCCCAATACTCTTCCGGCACGAAGGCACGGATCTCGCGCTCGCGCTCCACCACCAGTTTCACCGCAACCGACTGCACGCGGCCGGCGGACAGGCCGCGGGCGATCTTCTGCCAGAGCAGCGGCGAGACCATGTAGCCCACCACGCGATCGAGGAAGCGGCGCGCCTGCTGGGCGTTGACGCGGTTGATGTCGAGGTCGCCGGGCTGGGAGAAGGCTTCCTGGATGGCTTTCTTGGTGATCTCGTTGAACACCACGCGCTTGTAGCGGCTGTCGTCCCCACCGATGGATTCCCGCAGGTGCCAGGCGATGGCCTCCCCTTCGCGGTCCAAGTCGGTTGCGAGATAGATGGTGTCAGCATCCTTGGCCAGGCGGCGCAGTTCGTCGATCACCTTCTCCTTGCCGGGCAGGATCTCGTACTTGGCCTTCCAGCCGTGCTCGGGGTCCACCCCCATGCGCGCAACCAGCTGGCGCTTGGCCTTTTCCTTGGCGGACAGCGCCGGAGCCTCGGAAGCGGTCTTGCCGCGCTTGGCCGGCTCCTTGCTCGCACTGGCCGAACCGCTGGTAGGCAGGTCACGGATGTGGCCGATGCTCGACTTCACCACGTACTGGCTGCCCAGGTACTTGTTGATGGTCTTGGCCTTGGCCGGGGATTCCACGATGACCAGCGATTTGCCCATGGATCGGTGTGTTCCTGAATGAAATATGTAAAAGGCGGCAGCCGCCTGTCGCGGCACCGCTATATATAGTGGCCAGCGCGGCGCGGTCAAGCGCGCCCCTGGCCACGGCCCCAGCCGTCAGGGCTGCGGGAAGGGGTTCGGCTCGGCGTTCACCAGTGCGAAGCGCGCGATCTGCTCGCCATCCACCTGGACCGTCTCGGTGAACATGCTGAGCGGTCGCACCCAGAGGCCGTATTCGCCGTAGAGGGCCTGGTAGACCACCAGTTCTTCCTCGGTCTCGGAATGCCGGGCAATACCGATGACGCGGTATTGCTGACCCTTGTAGTGACGATAGAGACCCGGTTGCAGGCTCATGGTTGCCTCACAGTGATGAATGCAGGCTCCCCCGCAAAGGTTGCGCATGGTGCCGTGTGAATCAGCCCGAAGCCAGCCCTTGCATGAAATTTCCTGCGATGGTTCTCCACATGAAAGCAAAAACCGGGGCACTGGGCCCCGGTTTTCTCATCCCGCTCGCGCAAGGAGGCTGCTCATGACTTCGCGAGCTATGGGAGAACAAGGCGAAAATGGCTGAGGAAGCGGAGTTTACGAGCTGTAAATGAGCATTCCGAAGCCATTTTCAACGCAGTTATCCCGACGCGCAGCAAGTCATGTGCAGTCTCTCAGACGCGCTCGAAGATGGTGGTAATGCCCTGGCCGAGGCCCACGCACATGGTGGACACGCCCAGGGTACCGCCGTTCTGTTTCATCACGTTCAGCAGGGTGCCGGAGATACGGGCACCGGAGCAGCCGAACGGGTGACCCAGGGCAATGGCGCCGCCGTGCAGGTTGACCTTCTGTTCCATCTTGTCGAGCAGCTTGAGGTCCTTCAGCACCGGCAGGGCCTGGGCGGCGAAGGCTTCGTTGAGCTCAACGAAGTCGATGTCATCGATGGTCAGGCCGGCACGCGCAAGCGCCTTCTTGGTGGACGGCACCGGACCGTAGCCCATGATCGCCGGGTCGACGCCGGCAACCGCCATGGCGCGCACCACGGCCATCGGCTGGATACCGAGGTCCTGGGCGCGCTGGGCGCTCATCACGATCATGCAGGAAGCGCCGTCGGTGATCTGCGAGGAGGTACCCGCGGTCACGGTGCCACCTTTCGGGTTGAACGCCGGCTTCAGGGACGCCAGGCCTTCCAGGGTGGTCTCCGGACGGATGGTTTCGTCGAAGTCGAACACCTTCAGGAAGCCATTCTCGTCATAGCCCTGCATCGGGATGATTTCATCCTTGAACTTGCCTTCGACGGTGGCCTTGTGGGCCAGCTGGTGCGAACGCACACCGAACTGGTCCTGGGCTTCACGAGTGATGCCGTGCATCTTGCCGAGCATTTCGGCGGTCAGGCCCATCATGCCGGAGGCCTTGGCGGCGTACAGGGACAGGTGCGGGTTCGGATCCACGCCGTGCATCATGCCGACGTGGCCCATGTGCTCCACGCCACCGACCACGAACACATCGCCATTGCCGGTCTGGATGGCCTGCACGGCGGTGTGCAGGGCGCTCATGGAGGAACCGCACAGACGGCTGACGGTCTGGCCGGCGCTGGTGTGGGGGATCTGGGTCATCAGCGACGCCATGCGCGCGATGTTCCAGCCCTGCTCCAGGGTCTGGTTCACGCAGCCCCAGATCACGTCCTCGACTTCCGCCGGGTCGACCTTGGTGTTGCGCTCCAGCAGCTTGCTGATCAGGTGGGCCGACATGTCCTCGGCACGGGTGTTGCGGTGCATGCCACCCTTGGAGCGACCCATCGGGGTGCGGCCGAAGTCGACAATGACTGCATCTCTAGGATTCAGGCTCATATTCTTCACTCTCGCTCAATTAGCCGAAAAACTTCTGGCCGTTCTTGGCCATTTCGCGAAGCTTGGCGGTCGGGTGGTACAGCGCGCCCAGGTCGGCGTACTTGTCGGCCATGGCCACGAATTCGGCCACGCCGATGCTGTCGATGTAGCGCAGCGCACCTCCACGGAAGGGCGGGAAGCCGATGCCGTAGATCAGGCCCATATCGGCCTCGGCGGCGGTCTCGACGATGCCGTCTTCCAGGCAGCGAACGGTTTCCAGGCACAGCGGGATCATCATGAAGTTGATGATGTCCTCGTCGGTCAGCTCACGCTGTTCCTTGACGATCGGCTTGAGCACTTCGTAGGCGACCGGGTCGGACACCTTCTTCGGCTTGCCGCGCTTGTCCATCTCGTAGGCGTAGAAGCCCTTGCCGTTCTTCTGGCCCAGGCGGTTGGCCTCGTACATCACATCGACCGCGGTCTTGCCGGATACAGCCATGCGATCCGGGAAGCCTTCGGCCATCACATCGCGGCCGTGGTGGCCGGTGTCGATGCCGACCACGTCGGACAGATAGGCCGGGCCCATGGGCCAGCCGAACTTCTCCATGATCTTGTCGATGCGGACGAAGTCGACGCCGAATTCCAGCAGCTTGGCGAAGCCGCCGAAGTACGGGAACAGCACGCGGTTGACCAGGAAGCCGGGGCAATCGTTGACCACGATCGGGTTCTTGCCCATTTTCTTGGCGTAGGCAACGGTGGTGGCCACGGCCACGTCGCTGGACTTCTCGCCACGGATCACTTCCACCAGCGGCATCATGTGCACCGGGTTGAAGAAGTGCATGCCGACGAAATTCTCCGGACGCTTCAGGGCCTGGGCCAGGTAGCTGATGGAGATGGTGGAGGTGTTGGAAGCGATGATGGCGTCTTCGCGGACGTGACCTTCCACCTCGGCCAGCACGGCGTGCTTGACCTTCGGGTTCTCGACCACGGCTTCGACCACGATGTCGACATTGGCGAAATCGCCGTAGGACATGGTCGGGCGAATGGCGTTCAGGGCTTCGGCCATCTTCTCAGGCTTCATGCGACCCTTCTCGACGCGCTTGCCGAGCAGCTTGGACGCTTCCTGCAGACCCATCTGGATACCCTCTTCGCGGATATCCTTCATCAGGATCGGAGTGCCCTTGGAGGCGGACTGGTAGGCAATGCCGCCACCCATGATGCCGGCGCCCAGTACGGCGGCCAGTTTCACGTCGCGGGCGATCTCGTCGTGCTGTTTGGCTTTCTTCTTCAGTTCCTGGTCATTCAGGAACAGGCCGACCAGGCTGGCGGCGACGGAGGTCTTGGCCAGCTTCACAAAACCGGCGGCCTCGACTTCCAGGGCCTTGTCACGGCCGAAGTTGGCGGCTTTCTGGATGGTCTTGATGGCTTCGACCGGAGCCGGGTAGTTCGGGCCGGCCTGACCGGCGACGAAGCCCTTGGCGGTCTCGAAGGCCATCATCTGCTCGATGGCGTTGAGCTTGAGCTTTTCCAGCTTGGGCTGGCGCTTGGCCTTGAAGTCCAGCTCGCCGGAAATGGCGCGTTTGACCAGGTCCAGGGCACCGGCCTGCAGCAGCTCGGGGGCGACCACGGCGTCGACGGCGCCGACTTTCAGGGCGTCCTCGGCGCGGTTTTCCTTGCCGGAAGCGATCCACTCGATGGCGTTGTCCGTACCGATGATACGCGGCAGGCGCACGGTGCCGCCGAAGCCCGGGTAGATGCCCAGCTTGACTTCCGGCAGGCCGATCTTGGCGTCGCTGCTCGCCACGCGGTAGTCGGCCGCCAGGCACATTTCCAGGCCGCCGCCCAGGGCGATGCCGTTGATCGCGGCAACGGTGGGCACTTCCAGGTCTTCGAAGGCGCTGAAGATCTTGTTGGCTTCGAGGCTGCCGGTCATCAGCTCTTCGTCGGACAGCGCGAAGTTGTCGACGAATTCGGTGATGTCGGCGCCGACGATGAACACGTCCTTGGCACTGCTGACGATCACGCCCTTGACCGAAGCATCGGCCTTGATGGCTGCAACGGCGTCGCGCAGTTCGTTCAGGGTGAGACGGTTGAATTTGTTGACGGACTCACCCTTGAGGTCGAATTTCAGTTCGACGATACCGCCCTCAAGAGCCTTAACCGTGATGGCTTTACCTTCGTAAATCATCAACTGATCTCCACGGTTTGGGAAACTGGACTGTACGCATCGGAGCCAACCGGCGGACTCGCCCCCGGCGCTGCCGGAGCATAGTCCCGATCGGTAGGGCACACCCGCCGATACGATTCTCGGACTGTATGGTTGGAAACGTCATACAAGACAAACGCTTGATTCATACGCCCGTTTGATTTGGGTGAGCGGAGATTCACGGAAAAGTCGGCGCTTGTCAATCACGCAGCGTGACCGGCCGGCCACGAACCAACGGCTCTGCGCCTGGCTTCGGGGCGCGCCGGGCGCCAATGCGGGCAATGATTCACGCCGGCAATCTCGCCTCATCACGATCCCTATTGATGACCATGAAAGCCCCCGGCAGGCCGCTGGCAAATTGCCCGTTCCGCGGGTACATTCGTGCCACTCGAGCCGCCAGGCTTCGAACTCCAGAACAACAACAACGAGGCCACCGGCCCACGGAGAAGCGCCCATGACGAGCCGCCTGCCTGCCATTCTGCTGGCTGCCCTGCTCACCCTCCCCGCCTTCGGTTCCACGCAGGAGGCCCCTGCGGACAACCTGCTCAAGCTGCACCAGATGCGCCTGGCCGCCCAGCGCAGCCTCGGGGACTTCTACATGTACAACGGCATGGAAGGCGATCAGCGCTACGCGCGGATGATCGACGAATCGCTGCAAACGGCGGACGCCCGCCTGAAGGAATTGGGCGCCATGCCCGGCGACACCACGAAGGCCCTGCACGCGCAACTGGCGCGGGAATGGCAGACCTATATCAGTGAACTGACCGGCCTGGTCGCCGGCCTCAAGCAGAATGGCTACACCGACCTGCAGCCCGTGGCCGACCTTACCGAGCGCAACAGGCGCCTGATGGAGCTCTCCAACGAGCTCTACGCCAGGATCCAGCAGGAAGGTGCGACCCAGGTGCCGCCCCTGACCCAGCGCAGCCGCGACCAGAGCCTGCTGATGCAGGCCATCGCGGTGGACTATGCCTCGCGCAGCGCCTCCATCGGCGGCAGCTTCATAGGCACGGCCGGCGGCAAGGCGCTGGACGAACTGGCCGGCGAGTTCTCCCAGCAGCTGACCAGCCTGGAACAGGCGCCGCAGAACACCCCGGAGATCCGCCAGCGCCTGGACGGCATCAGCACCAAATGGCGCTACATCGAGAGTTCGCTGAAGAACTACAACGAGAAGAGCGTGCCATTTCTCATCAACAAGTATTCGGATCGCATCATCGACGGCCTCGAAGACGTCTCCGCCCGCTACGCGGCGGCCCAGAGCTGAGGCAACGGCGAGCAGCGCGACGGCAAGCCCGTCGCGCCAGCCACTCAGGCCAACGCCTTGAGTGCCTCGGCGATCCGCTGCAAGTCTTCCGCGCTGCCGCGCTCCCCCCAATAGAGGGCGATCATCTGCGAACTCGCCTCCACCTTGTAGACATCCTTCGGCAACCCGGCCAGGTGGACGAGCAGCGCCTGGTCCTCGCAGGGCTCGCGCCACTGATTCAGCCAGGTACCCGGTTCGCTCTGCCAGTAGCACCAGGCGTCGCGCCCGCGCAGCCGCGGCCGGTGGTACTGCGCACAGGAATGGGGGGGCTCCTGGGCCAGCCAGTGCGGCCACTCCTGGCGCGACAACTGCATGGCCAGCCCCATCCGCCGCGCCTGCAGGCGCAGCTCCATGCGCCCCCGCTGCCCCTTGGACGGCACCAGCCAGACCAGGGGACTGAGTACAGCGAGGAGGAGCAATAGGATGATCCAGAGGGTCATAAAGGTAATATCCCCGCGCAAAAGCCTGTGTTAAACGTTTCGGCCAGCCATAATTGAGATCATGCGTAACCTTAAGGAGGAGTCACCCATGCCCTACCAGCACATTCTGGTCGCCGTCGACCTGACCGATGAATGCCATCCGGTGGTGCGTCGTGCCCAGGCGCTGGCCCAGGCCAGCAAAGCCAAGCTGTCGCTGGTGCACATTGTCGAGCCCATGGCGATGGCCTTCGGCGGTGACGTACCCATGGACCTGTCCATGCTCCAACAACAACAATTCGAGCAGGCCCGCGAACGGCTGCAGACCTTCGCCGGCATCTATTCCGAACTGACCGCGGACCAGCGCCACCTGGCCTATGGTCAGCCACGGCAGGAAATCCACCGCCTGGCCGAGGAGCAGGGGTGCGACCTCATCGTGGTCGGCAGCCATGGCCGCCACGGGCTCGCCCTGCTGCTCGGCTCCACCGCCAATGACGTCCTCCACGGCGCGCCCTGCGACGTGCTGGCGGTACGCCTGAAGAAACCTGAATAAATAGACGCCGCCCCGGCGGGCGCGGGCTTCAATCGAAGCCTTCGCCCGCGCTCATCACCTGCGGCCGGATCTTCTGCAACTGGGTTTCCAGCGAGTAGGTCATGCTGGATGCCATGGAGAAGAAGGTCAGGAAGGCCTTGAGGTTGGAATCACCCTCGCAGGTATCGTGGATACGCTGCCAGAAGGCCTGGTTCACCAACTGCAACTGCTGAAACAGGCGCACCAACCCCTTCAGCTCCCAGTCAGCATGGCGCCCTTCTCGGGAATTGAAATACTGCCGCGCCAGGTAGAGCGAAACCGCCCGCAGGATGAACTCCTGATTACTGGCGAACGGCAAGTGCTGCTGGGCCATGGGCTTGAGCTTGCCCAGCACCGGGCAGGCGCTGGTGGCCATGATCACCCCCAGCAAGGCACGCAGTCCCTCCTCCAGCCCCACCAGCTTGGCGTACTCGCGCTCGGGGGTACGGACCCAGACCTGCACCTTCTTGAACGCCGGCAAGCCCTGGAAATCCTCCACCACCCGATGCAGGTCCACCGCCGCCGGGCAGTGGCTATGAGCGTCCCGGCTCAGCGGACAGTTGCTGCACTGCTGGTGCTCCAGGCGGGTCCACTTCGGCGCGGCGTTCGCGCTCTGCGGGTCGTACTGGCGATCCAGCTCGATGCGATAGCTGAACTCGTGCAGATCATCCAGGCTGATGCGGTACTCGATGGCCATCGGACTCCGTTCCCTCAGCTGTCTTCCAGTTCCGCCCAGCGTTCGATCAGGCTGTCCAGCTCCTTCTGCAAACCGTCCAGACGCTCCAGCACCGCGCGAGTCTGCTCCGGCGGACGCTGGTAGAAGGCCGGATCGGAAATCTCCTCCTGCACCTTCGCCTGTTCCGCCTCCAGGGCCTCGATCTGCCCCGGAATGGCTTCGAGCTCTCGCTGCAGCTTGTAGCTCAGCTTCTTCTTCGGCGCCTCCGCCGGGGCCGCCTTGGCCGCCGGTGCCGGCTCCGCGGCCTTGGCCGCCTCGGCCTTGGCTTCGCGGGTCTCGCCCACACCCAAGAGGCGCGGCGAACCGCCCTGGCGCAGCCAGTCCTGGTAGCCACCGACGTACTCGCGCACGCGGCCCTGGCCTTCGAATACCAGGGTGCTGGTGACGACGTTGTCGAGGAAGGCCCGATCGTGACTGACCATCAGCACGGTGCCGGGGAAGCTCAGCAGCACTTCTTCGAGCAGCTCCAGGGTTTCCACGTCCAGGTCGTTGGTCGGTTCGTCCAGCACCAGCAGGTTGGCCGGCTTGCTGAACAGTTTGGCCAGCAACAGGCGTGCCCGCTCACCACCGGACAGCGCCTTCACCGGCGTACGGGCACGCTGCGGGCTGAACAGGAAGTCGCCGAGATAGCTCAGCACATGGCGGTTCTGGCCATCGATGGTGATGAACTCGCGACCTTCGGCGAGGTTGTCGATCACGGTCTTTTCCGGCTCGAGCTGATGACGCAACTGGTCGAAATACGCCACTTCCAGCTTGGTGCCGACCTCGATGGTGCCGCTGGTGGGCTGCAGATCACCCAGCAGCAGCTTGAGCAGGGTGGTCTTGCCGGTGCCGTTGGCACCGAGCAGGCCGATGCGGTCGGAGCGCTGCAGCACCAGGCTGAAGTCACGGATCAGCGGTTCGCCGCCGGGATGGGCGAAGCCGACGTTCTCCACCACCATCACCTGCTTGCCGGATTTCTCCGCCGCCTCCAGCTGGAAGGTCGCCTTGCCCTGGCGTTCGCGGCGCTCGGAACGCTCGCGGCGCATTTCCTTGAGCGCGCGCACGCGGCCCTCGTTGCGGGTACGACGGGCCTTGATGCCCTGGCGAATCCAGACTTCTTCCTGGGCCAGACGCTTGTCGAACAGCGCATTGGCCGCCTCTTCGGCCGCCAGCTGCTGCTCCTTGTGCACCAGGAAGCTGGCGTAGTCGCCGTTCCAGTCGATCAGGTGGCCGCGATCCAGTTCGAGGATGCGGGTGGCCAGGTTCTGCAGGAAAGAACGGTCGTGGGTGATGAACAGCACCGCGCCGTTGAAGCCCAGCAGCGCCTCTTCCAACCAGGCGATGGCGCCGATGTCCAGGTGGTTGGTGGGTTCGTCGAGCAGCAGCAGGTCGGGCTCGGCCACCAGCGCCTGGGCCAGCAGCACGCGGCGGCGCCAGCCACCGGAAAGCTCGGCCAGGGTCTTGTCGGCCGGCAGCTGCAGGCGGCTCAGGGTGCTGTCCACCAGTTGCTGCAGGCGCCAGCCGTCACGGGCTTCCAGGTCCTGCTGGACACGGGTCAGCTTGGCCAGATCGGCGTCGGACTGGATGTGCTGGCTGAGGTGGTGGTACTCGGCGAGCAGCGCGCCAACATCCGCCAGGCCCTCGGCCACCACATCGAACACGGTGCGCTCGTCGGCGCGCGGCAGCTCCTGGGGCAATTCGCCGATCTTCAGCGCCGGGGCGCGCCAGATTTCGCCGTCGTCGGCGAACTGGTCGCCCTTGACCAGGCGCAGCAGGCTGGACTTGCCAGTGCCGTTGCGACCGATGATGCACACCCGCTCGCCCCGAGCGATCTGCCAGGACACCTTATCCAGCAGCGGCATGGCGCCGTAGGCGAGGGATACGTCGGTGAACTTGAGCAGCGTCATGGGGGGCCTCCGGAATCAGGGCGCGCATTCTACCTGACTTGCGGTACCGTCTCTCGGGCATTTTTTGTCGTCGGTTTCGCAAGCTGGCGCAATGCTTTAACCGCCCCGGCCTAACGGCTAAGCTAGGCGCTATTCGATGCCCGAAATGGGGTATCCATAACGATATATCTGCCTCGGAAGTGTCATGCGCGGTCGTCTGCTCAGCCTGTTGTCCTGTCTGCTCCTTTCCACGGTCGGCCTGGAAGCCGCCCAGGCCGCCTCGGCTTCCCTTGCCCAGCAACGCCTGATGTACGACGAGGCCAAGCAAGCCCTGGCCAAGGGCGATTCCGCTCCCTACCAACGCTACGCCAGCGCCCTGCGCGACTATCCGCTGGAACCGTACCTGGCCTATGACGAGCTGACCACCCGTCTGAAATGGGCGAGCAACGAGGAAATCGAGAAGTTCCTCGCCGAACACGGTGACCTGCCCCAGGCCGGCTGGATGAAGCTGCGCTGGCTGCGCTGGCTGGCCGAACGCGGCGAGTGGCAGACCTTCGTCAACTACTACGATCCCAAGCTGAATTTCACCGAGCTGGACTGCCTGTTCGGCCAGTACCAGCTCAAGCACGGCATGAAGAAGGAAGGCTATGCCACCGCCAAGAAGCTCTGGCTGGTGGGCAAGTCCCAGCCTGATGCCTGCGACGTGCTCTTCGGCATGTGGAGCGCCCAGGGCCAACTGACCGAAGAGCTGCGCTGGAGGCGCGCCAAGCTGGCTGCCGAAGCGCGCAACTATGGCCTGGCCAACCACCTGGTGAAGACCATGCCGCGCCTGGGCACCCAGGGCAAGCTGATGGTGGAGGTGGCGCAGAAGCCACAACTGCTCAGCCAGACCGAACGTTTCAGCTCCTCCGACCGGCACATGGCCGACGCCGTCGGCCTCGGCCTGCGCCGCCTGGCGCGCCAGGACCCGGAAAAGGCCATGAGCCTGCTGGACGTCTATGCGGCACGCGTACCCTTCTCCAAGAGCGAAAAGGTGGCCATAGCCCGGGAAATCGGCCTGACCCTGGCCAAGCGCTTCGACTCCCGCGCCCTGAAGGTCATGACCCAGTACGACCCCGAACTGCGCGATAACACCGTCAGCGAGTGGCGTGCCCGCCTGCTGCTGCGCCTCGGCCAGTGGCAGGAGGCCTACCAGCTCACCCAGCGCATGCCCGAGGAGCTGGCCAAGACCAATCGCTGGCGTTACTGGCAGGCCCGCAGCCTGCAACTGGCCCAACCGCAAAGCCAGCAGCCGATCCCGCTTTACCAGCCAGTGGCCCGCGAACGCGATTTCTACGGCTTCCTCGCCGCCGACCGTATCCAGGCCCCCTACCAGCTCAACAACAAGCCGCTGGCCCTGGACCCCAAGGTGGTGCAGAAGGTGCGCAACACCGCCGGCATCCGTCGCGCGCTGGAGTTCCACGACCGCGGCGAGATCGTCAACGGCCGTCGCGAGTGGTACCACGTCAGCCGCCTGTTCAATCGCGACGAACTGGTGGCCCAGGCCAAGCTGGCCTATGACATGCAGTGGTACTTCCCGGCCATCCGCACCATCAGCCAGGCGCAGTACTGGGATGACCTGGATATTCGCTTCCCCATGGCCCACCGCTCCGTCCTGACCCAGCAGGCCAAGCTGCGCGGACTGCACTCCAGCTGGGTCTTCGCCATCACTCGCCAGGAAAGCGCCTTCATGGCCGATGCCCGCTCCGGCGTCGGCGCCATGGGCCTGATGCAGCTGATGCCGTCCACCGCCAAGGAGACCGCGCGCAAGTTCGGCATCCCGCTGGCGTCGCCGCAGCAAGCGTTCAACCCCGATGTCAACATCCAGCTCGGCGCCGCCTACCTGAGCCAGGTGCACGGCCAGTTCAATGGCAACCGCGTGCTCGCCTCCGCCGCCTACAACGCCGGCCCGGGCCGCGTGCGCCAGTGGCTGAAGGGCGCCAACCACCTGTCC
Source organism: Metapseudomonas cellulosilytica (assembly GCF_049334135.1). Lineage (NCBI taxonomy): Bacteria > Pseudomonadati > Pseudomonadota > Gammaproteobacteria > Pseudomonadales > Pseudomonadaceae > Metapseudomonas > Metapseudomonas cellulosilytica. The sequence continues at coordinate 94,265 of NZ_JBHZGN010000027.1, forward strand.
TTCGACGTCTGGGTGGAAACCATCCCCTTCGACGAGACCCGCCAGTACGTACAGAACGTGCTGTCCTACTCGGTGATCTACGGCCACAAGCTCAACGCTCCGCAGCCCCTGGTGGACTGGCACGAGCGGTATTTCGACGATCAGTGATGAATGAAAAAAGGGCGCCGATGGCGCCCTTCTTCATTGTCCTTCGCGGCCCACGTAGCCCGAATGTAGTGCGTAGGGTGGGCTTCAGCCCACCGAAAAACTCAGCGCCAACGCCTCACTCCAGCACCTCGACCTCCATCCCCACCTCCAGCACCCCGGTGCCGCGGTTGATCAGGTTCTGCCCGAAGTACACCTCGCCCTCGCGCTCGCGGTAGGTCTTGAGGGTGGTGAGCGGTTCGCGGTCGGCGCTGCGCTCGCCGGTGGCCGGATCGATCGTGGTGAGGATGCAGCGGCTGCAGCCCTTGGCCACGCTGAATTCGATATCGCCAATGCGAATGCGCTTCCAACCGTCCTCGGCATAGGGAGCGCTGCCCTCCACCACCAGGTTCGGACGGAAGCGCAGCATCTCCAGGGGCCGCCCTACCCGCTCGCTCAAATCGTCGAGGGAGGCCTGGCCGATCAGCAGCAACGGGAAGCCATCGGCAAAGCCGACCTTCTCCTCGGGCAGCAGGCTGCCGGGAATGTCCCGCGCGCGGTGGTCAGGCACATGAACCAGGCGGCAAGCCTTGCCGAGGAAGCCGCTGAGCCATTGTGCCGCCGCGTCGCCGGCATCCGGCACGACCATGGAGGAACCCCAGACGAAGGCACCGCGCAGATTGGCATCGGCATCAGGCAGCGGCACCTCGAGGGTCGGCAGCCCCTCGGCGCTGAGGGTGAGGCCACCGGACGCACTCCAGCGCGCCGATAGCTGGGACATGCGGGAGAAGGCGCGCTGGGTCAGGAAACGGCCGTTCTCGGCATCAACCAGCATCCAGCGGCGGTCGCCCGCCAGGCCCAGGGCATCCACCCGGGCCTGCTGCAGGCTTTCGCCAATGGCGGATTTCATGGGGAAACGGTAGAGGGACGAGACACGCAACATGGCCAGCTTCCTGATCGGCGTTCGAGCGAAGCCCTCCTTATACGCAGCCGCGGCCCCTCAGCTCAAGCTCACTGGCCCCGCTGCAGGCGGTCCAGCACCACGTCCACCAATTTGTCGGGCTGGAATTTGGAAAGGAAGTTGTCGCAGCCGACCTTCTTCACCATGGCTTCGTTGAAGCTGCCGGACAGGGATGTGTGCAGCACCACGTAGAGGTCGCGCAGGCGTGGATCGTTGCGGATCTCGGTGGTCAGGCGATAGCCGTCCATCTCGGGCATTTCCGCATCGGTGAAGACCATCAGCAGCTTCTCGGTCATGTCCTCGCCGCTGTCCGCCCAGGCTTTCAGCATCTTCAACGCCTTCAATCCGTCACTGGCCATATGCATGCGCATGCCGAGTTGCGAAAGGGTTTCCCGCAATTGGGTCAGGGCGACAGTGGAATCGTCCACCAGCAGCACCTCGCGCCCCACCGCCAGTTGCAGCAGCGGGTTGTCCAGCCGCTCGGCGGACACCCGGGTGTTCATGGGCACGATCTCCGCCAGTACCTTCTCGACGTCGATCACCTCGACTATCTGCTCGTCCACCTTGGTGATGGCCGTCAGGTAGTGCTGGCGGCCGGCACCGCCGGGTGGCGGCATGACGGACTCCCAGTTGAGGTTGAGAATGCGGTCCACGCCGCCCACCAGGAAAGCCTGCACCGAGCGGTTGTACTCGGTGACGATGATGGTGCTGCGCTCGTCCGGCACCAGTGGGCGCATGCCGATGGCCCGGGACAGGTCGATCACCGGGAGGGTCCGGCCGCGCAGGTTGACCACGCCGCACACCATCGGATGGCGCTGCGGCATCAGGGTCATCTTCGGCAGCTGCAGCACTTCCTGCACCTTGAACACATTGATGGCGAAGAGCTGACGGCCGCTCAGGCGGAACATCAGGATTTCCAGGCGGTTTTCACCCACCAGTTGGGTGCGCTGGTCGACGCTGTCGAGAATGCCGGCCACGGAACGTCCTCTGCTGCGATTGCAATGGGGCTGGATTGCCATGGCAGTGTTTCGGCTGGCGGCTGGAAAACTGAATACATGGCACGTCGCCATCATGCCGCAGCCAATCCCATGACGCCAGCCACCCGTCGTTCAGGCGGGCAGCAACAACGGCGAGTTCTCCGGCAGATGCAGCCGCAGCGCTCGTGCTCGCGCGGCGATGCGCAGGCGAGCGCTCTCCAGGGGCTCCCCGTCGAGATTGAGGTCCAGCCCCTCCGGCGCCTCCACCTCCACCCAGGGCAGTCGCGCGCAGATGGACACTGCCTCCAGCCCAAGGATGCCCCCCGACAGCAGCGTGGCCAGGGTGCCCACCACGTCCTGGGGCGCGGGGATGATGCACAGGTCGAGTAAACCATCGTCCACCGCCGCCTGCGGACACAGCAGGTGTCCTCCGCCAGCCTGGCGCCCGTTGCCGATGCCGAGAGCGAGGAATTCGCCTTCCCAGTCGAAATCCGGGCCATGGAAGCGGCCAAAGGCCGAATGCACTTCGGCGAAATGGGTCAGGCCGGTGAGGAAGTAGGCGGCCCCGCCGAGGACCTTCTTCAGGTCTTCGGAGGTATTGGCGGTGATCTTCGAACCGAAGCCGCCGGTGGCCATATTGAGGAACAGATGACCACCGGCGTCGCCCAGGTCGATAGCGCGCGGCGGTACATCCAGCAACCCCAGCGCCAGCCCCGGCTCCAGGGGAATGGCCGCCGCGCGGGCGAAGTCATTGGCGGTGCCCAAGGGCAGCAGCACCAGGCTCGCGTCGCTCCCGGCCCGGACTACGGCCTCAGCCACCTCACGCAGGGTGCCGTCGCCGCCCCCGGCGATCAGAGTCCGGTAGCCCGCGGCCAGGGCCTCATCCACCAGGCGGCGGGCGTCGCCACTCTCCCAGGTGACCCGGACCGCCAGGTCCCAACCCGCGTCGCGGCGCGCCTGCACCGCGGCACGCACCTCGTCGTTGGCGGCCTGCTTGCCGTGCAGGACCAGCCAGGCCTTGCGCTCGCCCATGATGACCTCGGTCGATCCGGAATCGCCGGAGTATAGGACCGCACGCGTAGCGGGAAGGCGCCACGGGCGTCTGCTCGATCAACCAATACATCGAATTTTAAGATAAATAACCCAAACAAATTGCGCTTTTACCTACTTATATGATGATTGATCATGCACCCCATTCCTCCCGGAGAACTCCCTCCGCGAGCAGACAGGAGACTCCAACATGATCGAAGTACGCCCCTTCGCCGAACTGGGTGGTGCTCACCACGGCTGGCTCAATGCCCGCCACCACTTTTCCTTTGCCGGCCACTACGACAGCCAGCGGATGAACTGGGGCCAGCTGCGCGTATGGAACGACGACGAGATCGCGCCCCACTCCGGCTTCCCGCCGCACCCGCACCAGGACATGGAAATCATCACCTACGTCCGCGAAGGTGCCATCACCCACCAGGACAACCTGGGTAACAAGGGGCGCACCGAGGCCGGCGACGTGCAGGTGATGAGCGCGGGCACCGGCATCGCCCACAGCGAGTACAACCTGGAGGACGAAACCACCAGGATCTTCCAGATCTGGATCATGCCCACCGAGTACGGCGCGGCGCCCTCCTGGGGCACCCGCCCGTTCCCGAAAGGGGAACGCGCCGGCGGCTTCGTGACCCTGGCCAGCGGCATCGATGAGGATGGCGACGCCCTGCATATCCGCGCCAACGCCCGGCTTGCCGCGGCCACCCTCAAGGCTGGCCAGAGCGCCGAGTACCGCCTGGAAAAAGGTCGCAAGGCCTACCTGGTGGCCGCCAAGGGCCGTTATGAGGTCAACGGCATCGCCGCCGAAGCCCGCGACGGCGTGGCGGTGCGCGATGTGGAGGTGCTCAGCTTCACCGCCAGCGAGGACAGCGAGATCGTGCTGGTGGATGTCGCCTGACCTGCCTCCTTCAAGCCGGTGCCGTGCCAGCCGTGTAGATACCGTCTTGCCCCTTAGTGGGCAAGGGCCAGTTTCGGATCGAATGGCCGACCCGATTTCAGCACGCCATAGGCGATGTGCAGCAGCTTGCGCATCGCCGCGCAAACGATCTGCTTGCCCG